>NZ_JADYVO010000011.1:0-221394 GCF_020193825.1 Bradyrhizobium sp. NBAIM18 | reverse complement strand
GAATTGGGGAGGAGGGGCAGGGGGCGGGCCGCGTCCGCGCGGCAAGCCCGTAAAGACCACGACTAGCGACAGGCTGCGCCGTGCCCGCTGGATCAGGTCAACCGTCAGTTCAAAGCGCCGAGGCCGAATGTCCTGAGGCTCTCCGACCTTACCTATGTCGCGACCTGGACCGGCTTAGCCTACGTCGCCTTCGTCATCGAGGCCTATGCCCCCAGGATCGTGGGCTGGCGGGCCTCGCGCACGGCGCACGCGAGATTCGTGCTCGACGCGCTGGAGCAGACGCTGCACGATCGGCGACCGGTTCATCGCGGCGGGCTCGTGCAAATAGCGACAGGGGCAGCCAATACGTATCCATATACTCAGCGCTTGGTCGAAGCTGGTATCGAATCTTCCGTCGGCAGTGTCGGAGGTTCCTACGACAGGCTCTCGCCGAAACCATCGACGCTCTCGACAAGGCTGAGGTGATCCATCGGCGCGGGCCATGGCGCAGTTTCGAGGCCGTCGAGTTCGCCGCACTCGAATGGGTGGACTGGTTCAAGAACCGGCGGATTCCGCCGTCGAAGCCGGGCAACGCTACTACGCCATGCTGGAACAACCCGCCATGGCGGCATAACGTAAACCAAATGGCCTCCGGTAAACCCGGGGCGGTTAAAAATTCAGGGGGCACGGGTGCGGTTTTTCAAATGGATTGGCTTGGGCGTACTATTTCTTTTCATTGGTCTCGCAGGAACACTCGGGATTATCATTGCGGCTAACTCGATTATTACGGCGCAGAATCCTATCGTGCTGCGTTCGGGCGTATCTGTGTACACAGAATCTTGGGATCGCGGGTACGTATCGGCGTCCGGTACATGGACGATGGAGAATGCTCGACAGGCCTTCCCAATTCAGACATCCAAAATTCGGTGCATCAGGGAAGAAAAGTCGTGCACCGCTGCTCAGGCAGAAATAGCGGTCGGAAACATGCTACACTTGGAGACATACGATTACGACATCACTAAATGGGACAGCACGACAATTCTATTCCGCACTGACACTGATTGCGTAGAGTACGTTTACACGGTTGACCGTTCCAACAGGCGGCTGGTCGGTACTCGCACTAAGAAGGCTAACACCGGCCCCGATTGCACGATGGTGGAAGACAAACCCCTGCGCCTCACCCTCGTTGACGGCTTCGATGTCTGGAAAAACATCAATAAAGAGGTCGAAGCAAAACACGTTCCTTTCGTATGGCTGACAGTAGCTGGGTGGTGGGTGCTGCTTGGTCTGATTTTGTTTCGGCGAGGGCGACCACCACTTCTCACTAATGAAAAGGGGGCATGATCAGTGCGCTACGCGCAAGACCGGCATATGCCTCATGGCAAATGGGTACAAACCACACTCGCCGAAAGCGTCGTCGGTGTTCATCATCGGAAAGCAGATGCTATCGCCTTTGCGCGTGCAGCGCGAAAGGCGGAAGAAACGGGGCTACAGTACGGAGTCGAGCTTGAGCACCGACCAGATAATCCGCACGACTCCAACGCAATCGCGGTTATTGGAGTATCGGAGCAAAAGGGCTGGTTTAGTCGGCGCATCGGCCGTTGGCATATAGGCTATCTGGATCGAGACGTTGCGTCAGAGATAATCAGCGACTTAGTTTCCAACGGAATCGCTGTTGCTGCAGAATTATACTCGATCTACGAGGGCAAAGATGGCTTCCTCGATTTCAAAGTGATCGTCCTGGCCCCTCCGGGGTATAGCACGAAGGTCCGCCTGCGGGGAAAGCCGTAACGATGTCGGTGAAGTCGGCTACTACCTGAAGTTTTCAGCTGTCTGAGATTGCCGTGCTGGCTCGCAATCGGCTGTGGGCTAGCAATTTGGAAGCATCGGAATCGCCTTAGCTTGTAGGATGGGTAGAGCTCTTGCGGAACCCATCATGTTTCGTCACGCAAAACGGCCTTCGATGGGTTTCGCTTCGCTCTACCCATCCTACGAGCTGCATCACGTTCGAAGCAGTGCCGTCATCTCCTTCCAGTGATAGATTCGCACCTTCCCGGTTTGATGCCGCGCGGCTTTGGCGATGGCGTGCGCGATGTCGTTGCCGGTGAGCCCGCGATACCGGTCGGCGGGACCGAGGAGCAGCGGATTGAGCACGCCCCATATCGCGGCGATGAGGCGCTCACGCGGGCGATCCTCGTCGCGCGGGCCGAGGATCATCGAGGGGCGGAAAATATGTGTGTGCTCGAAATCGAGCGCGAGAATGTCCCGTTCAACTTCGCCCTTGGTCCTGAGATAGAACACGCCGGACCCGGCGTTGGCGCCAACGGCCGTGACCAGAAACACCGACCGCGCGCCATTTGCCCTGGCTATCTCGGCCGCGAGCAGCGGGTAATCATGATCGATCTTGTAGTACTCGGCCTCGTCAGGGGTGTGCTTGCGCGTCGTCCCCAGCGCGATGAAGACCTCGTCCGCAACCAATTGCGGCTTGAGTGCGGGCAGGGAAGCGAGATCGCCGATCAGCACCGTCAGCTTCGGATGGCTCACCGCCAGCGGCTTGCGGGCCACCGCCACAACCCGCGAATAATCGGGATTGTCCAAGAGGTCGCGCAGCAAATGCGAGCCGATGAAGCCGGACGCGCCGAAGACAAGTGCGGTTTTCATTCAAGCCACCGTTCTGCGTCGTGAGCCCAAAGGCCAAGTTGATGAATGCAGATCAGGAGGCCCAATGCAACCTCGGTTAGCTCGCAGGAAAGGTAGGGCATTTGCGAAACGCGTTTCGTCACACGACAAAGCCCTCGATGGGTTTCGCTTCGCTCTACCGATCCTGCGCGCTAAGTTTAGTGCAAGTTCGTAAGTTCTACTTGCACTCAAAACTTGCCGCGCTCTCCGGATCGCCTTTCCCCTTGTACCGCGCATGTTGCGGATAGGCGCAAAGCGGCCGACTGCGGCCGGGAAGGGCTGGTCCCGTCGCGACCACCGCATCGGGCGCCTTGCCGTCTTCCACCCAGTCCACGACCGCGCTGAGGAGATCGAAATGATCGAGCGCGGCGCCGCTCGAGCAGTGACCCATGCCGGGCACCAGGAAGGCCCGGCTCGATTTCTCCCGCACCAATTCCATGCCGCCGGAATCCGCCGCCATGCGCTCGTAGTAATTCACGGTGTCGTTCGCCGAGAACCAGGGATCGCTCACACCATGGTAAAACAGCAGCTTGCCGCCATGGCCGAAATAGCTCGAGAGGTTGGTCCAGTAGGCGGTGTTGGTGAGGCGATCCATCCCGCTCGCGTTGACCCGGTCTTCGAGTTGATCGACGTTGATGTTTTCCCAAACAGGCGGTCCGACCGGACTGCGCGCGCCTGTGGCCAGGATGCCGGGAATGGCAACGCCTTCGGCTGCCACGCCGCTGTCCCACGGGAACGGCGGATAGACTTGCGTGCCGCGTGAATTCTTCGGTCCGGCAAAAGCTTTCTTCAAGGCATCGACCTGCGGCGGCGCCAAGCAAGAATCCGTCTTGTCATCCGTCTTGTCGCCCTTGCAAGTGAGGACCGCGGGATCGAATTGACAGGCCTTGCCGTCGAAGATCAGGCCATCCTTGACGCCGTCCTTGGCGTCGCAGGCATCGAGGATCGCGTTCGTGATCAGCTTTCGCTCGCCTGCGGAAAACGTCTTGGCGGGCTCCGGCTTGCCGGACGGATCTTTCGGCGCGATCTGGCTGAAGGCAGCGTTGGCCCAGGCGAGACCGATATTGGAATTGCCGGTGCGCATCGCAGGCGCGCCGGCGACGATGCCGTCGAATTGTTCGGGATAGCGCGCCGACGCCAGCATGCCTTCGCGCCCCCCTGTCGAGCACCCCGTGAAATAGGAACGCTGTGCGGGCTGGCCATAGTAATGCGCGACGATCGCCTTGGCGGCGATCGTCACCTTGCCGACGGATGCATGGGCGAAGTTGAGCGCGGCTTCCTGGTCCTTCAGGAACGAGGCATCGAACACCGCGCCCTGATGACCGCTATCGGTCGAGACCACGGCAAAGCCGCGCGCCAACGCCGGCACCTCGCCGGCCGCGTGGTAACCCAGCGGCGGCCGGATCGAGCCGTTCAAACCGCCGCCGCCCTGAAACAAGAACCGGCCGTTCCAGCGATCGGGCAGGGCAACGGCAAAGCCGATCGCGTAGGACTTGCCCTCGACGCCGACGCGCTGATCGATCACGCCATCCGCGCGGCAGTTCGGCGGCAGCGCCACCGATACGGTGGCCGGCGCCGGCGGCGACGGCTGCACGGTGCCCGGCGGGGCCTCCGGCACCATCTCGGCCTTGGTGACTGTTGCCGTCGATCCCGGCATCTTCCAGCCGGTCAGGTCAGCGCATTTGAGCGCGGGCGGTATGTTGGCCGAATTGTCGGCGCTTGCCGGCGAGATCGCAATGACCATGATGGCCGCGACTAGACCCAGGCCAGCCATCGCATCATCAAGCGCCACATTTCTTTTTCGCCGCATTGTCCCTCCCTGCCGCCTTCTGATTTTTTTGCGGTGCACTTAACTCACGCTGGCCGCCGGCCGATCTGCTGCAGCACTGACACTGAACTATCCTGTGTTATTCGGGAGGTGCAGTCCAGCGGCGCAGGCTTTCAATCGCTCTCGCCGTTCGCCCTTGCCGATGAAGTCGATCAAGTAGGACGAGCGGATGCTCGATCATCGCGAGCTTGTAACGGTAGTTCGTCGGTTTACCGGCCCCAAATTTCTCACTCTTGCCGATTGGAAATGGTCATCCCGCGCGCTTGAACCCCGCCAGAGGCCACGCCGACCAAACGCCATGGCCGCATTCGTTGCAGAACTGCTGTTCGATCTCGTCAGAACCCTCGTGGGTGGCTGGCTGAGACAGGCTGTGGTGGCCATCTGTGCGTGGCTCGATACGAAGATTCACGGCCGCGCGGCGCGCTTTTTCGTTGGCGGGCTGCTCGGGATCGCCGCCTTCTTCCTCATTCCTGTCATCGCTGGTCTGCTGGGTCTTTGATGCCCTGGCTGAGAACGCACATCGTCATCGCATTGGCCATCGGGGCGCTCATCTCGACGGTGCTCCTCGTCCTGGAGCCGCTGACCGACTTCGCGTTGCTTTGGCTGGAGTGGCCGGGCATCAGCGCAGCGTATTTTTTCCGGGGAGCGGTCGGAGGCTCCGCCTTCCTCGGCATCGCCATTTCGTGGGTCGTGAATGCGCTGACCTACGGTCTGGGTGCTTTCGTCATTCTCAGCGCCTTGAAGGTGCTGAGGGACGCATGATCCCTCACGCCGTCTCCTCGTCGCCCTTGTCGACGATCTCGACTTCGAAATAGCCCATGTCGCGGAGCTCGGCGGCTTTCTTCTCGGCCGCTTCCCTTGTGTCTCTCTTCAAGATGATCTGGCCCGCTCCGTCGCGGGCACAAACGAAATAAGGCATTCTCGATTCCCAATTTCGTTTGCATACGCACGGAGCCGGGTTCCCGCAATCGGACGGCTCACTCGTCCAACCCGGCCTTTTGCCGCATCTTGTCGATCAGCTCGGAGGCCTCGGCCTTGGTCAGGTCCTCCTCGGGCAGGTCCTGGTGGGCCTGCTCGGCGAGGGTCTTGAGATAGGATTCTTGGGCTCCGGTCATGGGGTCGTCGCCGGAAACCCAGTCCTTCGGGTCCTTCTGGGTGTTGTCGGCCATCGCGCATCTCCTATTCCGTTTTCCGTAGAACGTCGGACTCGACTCTTCGTTCCGTTTTTGTTCTCATGGGCTATCTCGAATTCGCGAGGCGGAACAATGCCGGACCTGGACTTTCTCAGGCGGGAGATCGAACGGATGCGCATCCAGATGGGCAGGCAGAGGAAGGAGATCCTCCAGCTGCAGCGGGCGGGTATCGGCACGGCCTCGGCGCAAGCGCTGCTGTCGCGGATGGAGGCGAAGGTCGAGAGCCTGTGCGCGCAACGCGACGCGCTGAAGGCGGCAGAGCCGCGCCAGACCAAGGGCAGGGTGCTCGGCGGGAGGACATGGTGAGCAGGCGATGGTTCGACGACGAGCGAGACCTGTCGCCCTTCCTGACCGCGCTCGAGGACGTTCGCCGCAGAGCGACGCGGGAAGGGTGGTGCTATGCCCACGTCCAGGCCATCATCGTCGCCATCGATCAATACGCGGAAGCGGCGACGGGCAACCGCGAGTATTTCCTCAACAAGCCGGTTTCGATCGGGGACAACCGGAAGGCCGGGGACATTCCGTGAGCGTGCAAGCGGACCCCGGGAGTGCGCGGCTATCGTTGCCGATCAGCGCGGTGAGACCGAGGAGGAGGGCGCTGACCTCGTGCGCGCGGGCGAAGCGGTCTTGCTTCGTGGCGAGGCAGCCGCGCGGCTCTTGCCGGACTTCGGACCAGCTTTTGGTGTGATCCCGTTCTGCTCGTCGAACTGCTTCAGCCAGGCCGCGATGTATCGCGGGTCGTCGGGACAAAGCCGCTCGAGCAAACGAAGGTTCTGCGCTCTGAATTCCACAAGGGTTTTCGGCATCACGGCTCCTCAAAACCCTGCCCGTCGCAAAAAGTGCGGCCGGACGGCCGCCGGGTCAACGGCAAAGAGCGCTTGAAATCCCGCGCGAGCTGATGCAGCGCCAAAGCGAAAACCCCGCCCTTGGGGAAGCGGGGTTCTCTGTCGAGGTGAAGCTTAGGGACGCTTCAACTGTAAGACGCGCGAGCAGCGAGAAAGTTCAAAAGAACATGCGCCGCTTCGCTGCAACGTGGATGCGCTCGCGCCGGGCCATTACAAATCCGTAAGTCGGTTGAAAATCGACGTCGAAAAACTATCTCTGCGTCAGGCGGCAGCGTAACAAGCCGCCCTTCAACTGACACCCAGCCGCCGCGCTCAGAACAGGCGAAGCTGGGTCCTTTGACATTCTCCCGCTTAAGGTCCCGCCTCATTGGCCTCAGAGGCAAACGTCCATGGCTGCCCGCACCTACAATCACGAACGCTGGTCCGAAGACGACGACCGGCTGCTTCGATCCATGTGTGAAACCGGCAAGAGCCTGACGCTGATGATCGTGAAGCTCAAGCGTCCCATTGCATCGATCAGGTCGCGCGCGATCGAGCTTGGCATCAATCTTCCGGGCACGCGCATCGGCCTGCGACGGAAGCGGCGGACGGCTTGAGCCCGCGCGTCCGGACAAGGCTGCTCATGTCGCCGCGCCGCTCTACGCGAGCGGAGCGGCTGAACGATGCTCAGGCCGCAATCCGCTGTTCGACCGGCGCCGTCAGGAACTTGAGCGCTTCGGCGTGGGCGAGATCCGGAACCGCGATCGCCGTGTGGCTGTACATCGCGTGTGTGCGCGACGTCGCGATCTGGTCCAGGATCCCCTTGCCCTTGATGACGTGGAGGCCCATGCCGTCATCGACGGGGAAGATCGCCAGCACCACGTCGTAGGCCGCGATCACGGCTCTGAGCGCCTCGGCCTTGTCTTCGGCGACATCGACAAAAACACGAACATCTGCCGCGAGTTCACGCAGCTCGTTAAAATCCAGCACTTTGAGGATACTCCAACGCAACCAACCTGACAGAAGCTTGGTCGCGTTAGGTTACTGAAGCGTCAACAACGGATCGCCGGCCACAAGTTTCACGACGAGGTGACGCCACGCTCAAAAGCGCGATGCGATCTAAAGCGCGATGAAATTTGGATGCATCGTCATCGCGCTTTAGGTTGTTGTTTGCGCATGATCTTTCCGGAAAACCGCTTCGCACTTTTCCGGATCATGCTTTAGCGCTTCGCGTCCTCCTTGCGCAGCCTGGCCTCGGCGGCCTCGTCCACGAGAGTTAAGCTGGCGCCGTCATAGCTCAGCTTGAAACCGCGGCCGACGATCCAGATCCAGCCTTCCCGGTCCTTGATGGCCGGAGCGTTGAACTGCTCGGAAATCGATTTGACGGCAGCTTCCTGCGATCCCGGATTGTTCAGCGTCGCATTGACGCGCCAGATCGGATGCGTGGGGTCGGTCTCGTCGCTGTCGACGGCGACCTTGGCGCCGTTGATGTCGCATGCGAGGGTGTACGGACCTCGGCTCGGCCGGCAGAGATAGTGGCGTCGCGCGACGAGCTTGTTGGCCTCGTCGAATGTCATCCCGGGCGAGAAGCCGAACATGTCGGACTTTTTCACGAGGGCGAAGGACGCAGGCTTCAAGAAGCTAGGCTGGATCGCGACGAGGGCTGCGACGGCGACCACGATCAAACCTGCGATGACGATAGCGACCTTCATCAGAACCCCATCAGATACCTTTCCCGGCTTATAGCAGCCGCGGCGCTGTGCCAGGTTCGAGAAATTGCAGGTCCTAAAATTGCAGGGCCTAAAATTGTAGCTCCTGCAACGTCTTGCACAGGAAGTCGGGAACCTCGCGGAGCCCGTGCTTGCGTTTTTGGCCTCGATAGGGTCTAAGCCCGATCGCTTCATGCCTTCTGGCATGAATCAGCAGCGCGCACTCGCGGGTCCGGCCGCGTCCCCAGCAGCAGAATTGCTCCGCGCACCCATTCAAAGGAATTCAGACCATGGCGAAGATGACGAAGACCCAATTGATCGATGCAATTGCCGAGGGCACGCAGCTTTCGAAGAACGACGTGAAGTCGGTGATCGAGTACATGGCGACGGTCGGCTACAAGGA
This sequence comes from Bradyrhizobium sp. NBAIM18, assembly GCF_020193825.1. Lineage (NCBI taxonomy): Bacteria > Pseudomonadati > Pseudomonadota > Alphaproteobacteria > Hyphomicrobiales > Nitrobacteraceae > Bradyrhizobium > Bradyrhizobium sp. NBAIM18. Next base: position 212,779 of record NZ_JADYVO010000011.1, on the reverse strand, counting down.
GCTCAACGAGTCCGGCGAGTTCGTCATTCCCGGCTTCGTGAAGATGTCGGTCGTGAACAAGCCGGCGACCGAAGCCCGCATGGGCATCAATCCCTTCACCAAGGAGCCGATGCAGTTTGCGGCGAAGCCCGCCAGCAAGTCGGTCAAGGCCTCGCCGCTGAAGGTGGCCAAGGACGCCGTCTGACGTGCCGGCGATGTCGGTGCGGTGGGCTCATTGACGCGCCGGCGCAGCAATCGGGGGGCGAGGACCAGGTGGTGCTCGGCCATCGCGATGCCCGAACACCAAGACGACCATCAGGGTAAACAGCACGCGGTACTCGCTTCGTCCTGAACGACGAGCTTCGTTCCCTCACCATCCTCATCCGCTTCACAAGAAAAAGCCCCGCGCTTTCGCGCGAGGCTTTTCTGGCTGACGGCGTTGGGATTTCAGCGCCTGGCCGACAGCCATGGCTTTAACCTAAAGTTGAAATCGCAAAAAGCAACAGCGCCGCCACGACGGAGTATGTTCGTCAGGCGGCGCTGCCGTGTAACTGGGCGCTGAAATCCCCAGCTTCCATAGGTGCTTGCCGCGCCGAAAAGGTTCAACGCCGCCCCCACCAAAATTTTTACGTCCGGGGGCTGGACTTTTTGTTCTCATTTTGTTCTAATGAGGCGCCCTGATGGACCGTTGGAGGTTGCTCATGACCGTCGAAAAACAGCGCGAAGTGATCAGGCTCTGGAACGAGCTCAGAAAGGTCGAGGGCCCTGCGGCGGAGGAGCTTCGCATCCAGATCCTCGAATGCTTCTCGAAGGAGAAGCCGAAGCGGGCGGCCTGACTTTGTCGACGCCACGCGGCAACGCGCAAGCGCGATCCGCTTCTGAAGGTTCGCGCTTGGTCTCTCGCCGCGTTGCTTGCCGGCGAAGAGTCTTCTCGAAGTTTCGTCGATGAAGAGTCTGTTGCAGAAGAGACTTGTTGCAGAAGACACTCGTCGAAGAAAGGATCCTGCCGCGTCGACGGTGTGAGCGGGCGCGCGTTCATCGATCGTTAGGAGTTGCTCTCCGCGCATTCTTGCGACTCCGATTCGTTCTTCGCGAACGAAACGGAGTCGAAGCTGGAACAAAGCCGGGCGTTCTTGCGCCGCTCTCGCCGCGAAGGTGCCGGATGCATCTGGCTAACGATAGCTTATGCGGATGCCGATAACCCTATTCGGTTAGGTTAAAAGCCCAATCGCGTTGCGCTTGCTGCGCGTTGGGGTAGGTGTTCTGCAACGACAAGCAAGAAACGCCTTTGCCAAAAATGATTTGCCCAAGCAGCAATTTGCCATGATGCCTTTTTCAGCTCCGTCCTTTTTCCAAGGCGACCGGCACACCTACCGGCGCGTCGCCGTCGTCGGCACGCTGTTCTGCCTTGCTTTCGTTGTGATCAGCTTCTCGCTGCGGCCGCAGGCCGAGGACACGCGCGTTGCAGTCAAGGCCGACCGGCTGGTGCGCACGGCAGGCCAAGCCGCGCGCGCCAACTAACGCCGCGCGCCAATTAACGCTCGTCGCTGCAACGGCGGTCATCGGCCGGCGCCTGCAGGCATCCGGCGCCGCGCGAGGCGAGCGCCACGAAGCCGGCATAGCCGGACAGGTTGAGCAAGACTTCGAGCCAGGCGGGCATATCTCTTTCTCTCCGCTCAGCAGGGAACGGACTCAACGTCCGCGCGCATTCCTGGTTCCATACTCCCGCGAAGAAACTCAGAGCCGGGTGGACGGGTCGAGCCGGCGGCCGAGGGTCGCGACGGATTCGCTCGACGGCTGCTCCTTGAGGAACTCGGCGATGGCCTGCGCCAGCTCGCGGTCGCTCATCGGCGTCGGCGGCGGGCGCAGCGTGCCGACACCGAAGTTGCGGACGATCTCGTCGTAATGCTCATCCTCGGATTTGGGAACCAATTTGCGGATACGGGCCAGCAAGGCGGATAAGGGCAAACTCTCCTCCATGATTGTCGTCCCCGCTGGCAACCGTCATGGTCTGCTGCCATCTGCTCCCATGAAACTGAAAACCCCGCCAGCACCGCGGAGATGCTGACGGGGTCTTCGTGCTGTCGCCTCGACCCGGATGGCGGAGGCTCCCGCACTTGAGACGCTAACCCCCGTCTCGCCGTTTCGTTCCCGCTTCATCGACATTTCTTGCCTGCGGACCGGTTCCATCCATGCGCAACCATCGCAGGCGCTCGCCGTTGTCTCCGCGACACGCGAAGGAGGACAAGCATGAAGAAGACACTGGCAGTTCTGGCCACCATCGCGGCGGTCGGTGTGACCGCAGTCGCGGCGCCCGCGCCGGCTGAGGCGCGCGGCCGCGGCGGTATCGGCCCGGGCCTCGCGTTCGGCCTCGCCGCCGGCGCGATCACCGCGGGCGCAGTCGCGGCTTCCCAGCCCTATGGCTATTACGGTCCCCGCTACCGCTACTACGACGGTCCCGCCTATTACGGACCGGGTCCGTACGCCTATTACGGCGGGCCGTACTACCGTCACCACCACTACCGTCATTGGTAGTCGGCGAATAGCGAAAAGCCCGGAGCGGTGCTCCGGGCTTTTTTCATTCGCAGGTCTTGTTTACTCGCCCATTTTCGCGCTTGCCGGCCGATGATGCCTACGGCCAAAGCGAGGGCCGCTCGACCTTGCGGGCATTCTCCAGCGTCGCCACGAAATATTCCTCGCGCTCGCGCTTGAACTTTTCCTGCGTGGCACGGAAGGCGGCGACACGGGCGGCGATTTCTTCGCGTTCGCGCTCTTTGCGTTGTTCGTCTTCGGTCATGTCAAATCCCCTCTACACCTGAGTATGTGCACATCCGAACTCAAGCACTGCCGCCGCAATCACGTTGAGTCGCGTCAACACATCCATTGGCACTTCCGAATGGGGCGTCAATGGGGAGGAGGCATTGCAGGATTGTGATATGCGAACGTCGGAAGAAATTGCCGAGCGCATTGCGTTGGCGCTTGATAAGAGCGTCAATGATCTTGCCGCTTGCGCATGTTGCTGTCAGGCCAAACTATTCGGGAGGCGCGGTTGATCGCATCGGATCTACAGAGCGGTATCGAACGGCTCGGCGACATGATCGCCGAGGCCAGGACCATCGTCCCGTTCACCGGTGCCGGCATCTCGACCGAATGCGGCATTCCCGACTTCCGCTCGCCGGGCGGAATTTGGACGCGTAACCGTCCGATCCCGTTCGACGAGTTCGTCGCGAGCCAGTCAGCGCGGGACGAATCCTGGCGCCGCCGCTTTGCGATGGAGGAGGTCTTCGCCGCAGCGAAGCCCGGCCGCGGCCATCGGGCGCTGGCATCGCTCTACCGCGCCGGCAAGGTTCCCGCCGTCATCACCCAGAACATCGACAATCTGCATCAGGCCTCGGGATTCGCGCCGAAGCACGTGATTGAACTTCACGGAAATACCACTTATGCGCGCTGCATCGGCTGCGGGCAGGACTATCCGCTGGACTGGGTGAAGCACCGTTTCGACGGCGATGGCGCCGCGCCCAACTGCACCGCCTGCGACGAGCCGGTGAAGACCGCCACGATTTCCTTCGGGCAGATGATGCCGGACGAGGAGATGAAGCGCGCGACAGCGCTGTCGCAGGCCTGCGATCTCTTCATCGCGATCGGTTCCTCGCTGGTGGTCTGGCCGGCGGCCGGCTTTCCGATGATGGCCAAGCGCGCCGGTGCACGTCTCGTGATCATCAATCGCGAGCCGACCGAGCAGGACGACATCGCCGACCTCGTCATCCACCACGACATCGGCGAGACGCTCGGGCCCTTTGTCGGCAATTGAGGCATCAATTTGATTCGCGGCTGTGCAAGCTGTTCATAGGTTCCGGCGAATCTCTTTTTTGTCTATGCGTCTCAACCGGGAGTGTTATCTTTTGAGTCGAAAGATTCGCGTCGCGTCGAATTGAGAACATTCTCTTAAGGCGCGTGATTCGGGCGCCGCCAATGTGGCGGGTTGCATGGCAGTGTGGGGTCCGGGGTTATGGGGTCGTCGGACGGATTTGAGTCCAAGAAGCTTGGAGTTCCCGGACAGGGCACCTCGCCAGGGCGATTGACGCCGGGCGAGCATGGCGGAGCCGGCCGCGACAATGCGCTCAATCCCTTCACCGGATTGGGCGAAGCCAGCGCCAACCTCGTCGAGGTCACCGGCGTCATCAAATGGTTCGACGCCTCCAAAGGTTACGGCTTCATCGTTCCCGACAATGGCTGGCCGGACGTGCTCCTGCACGTTACCGTGCTTAGGCGCGATGGCTTCCAGACGGCTTATGAAGGCGCCCGCATCGTCGTCGAGTGCATCCAGCGCGCCAAGGGCTACCAGGCCTTCCGCGTCGTTTCGATGGACGAGTCGACCGCGATCCACCCGGCGCAGATGCTGCCGCCGCGCACCCATGTCACGGTCACCCCAACCAGCGGGCTGGAACGGGCCCAGGTCAAATGGTTCAACCGGCTGCGCGGATTCGGCTTCCTGACCTGCGGCGAGGGCACGCCCGACATCTTCGTGCACATGGAGACGCTACGCCGCTTCGGCATGACTGAGCTGAGACCGGGCCAGTATGTGCTGGTCCGCTTCGGGCCCGGCTCCAAGGGCATGATGGCGGCCGAGATCCATCCCGAGACCGGATCGCCGGGATTGCAGTCGCACTAAGGCTATGAATTCCAGCAATTGTGAGCAGAGGCGCGCTGCAAGTCCGGCGCGCCTCTTTCTTTTCCGGCGGTCGCCGCGTAAGGACTGACTTAAGTCCCACGCCGCGAGAGCCCCGATGAATTCTGATCGAAAGGCCGCCTGGTCCGCTCTGAAGGGCTGGCTTGCCGCCATCCTCGTCATCGCCGGCTGGGCCGTCGCCGGCGCGCCGGCCGGCGCCGCCAGCTTCCAGCCGCTCGAGATCGTCACCAAGAACGGCGTGCAGGTGTTCTCGGTCGAGATGGCAACGACCCCGGAGGAGAAGGAGACCGGCCTGATGTACCGCAAGGAATTGGCCGACGGCAAAGGCATGCTGTTCGACTTCAATCCCGAGCAGGAAATCTCGATGTGGATGAAGAACACTTATGTGTCGCTCGACATGATCTTCATCCGCGCCGATGGCCGCATCCTGCGCATTGCGGAGAATACCGAGCCGTTGTCGACGAAGATCATCTCCTCCCGGGGACCCGCCCGGGCCGTGCTGGAGGTCGTGGCGGGGACGGCGCAGAAGTACGGCATCCGCCCCGGTGATCGCGTCGGCCACCCCCTGTTCGGCGGCAAATAGGACGGGCAGGTGCGATTGCGGCCCAGGCCGGCGGCTTTGGAAAGCTTGCTGGCGCTCCGGGAAGCGTGTATCGACGGGGCTCGCCGGACATTCGGGGTATAGCGCAGCCTGGTAGCGCGGCAGTTTTGGGTACTGCAGGTCGTTGGTTCGAATCCAGCTGCCCCGACCAGTCCCGGGCGGCGCTGGCCTAGAGGTCAGCATCCAACCGGCAATGGCCAGGCATTTTCGCGTCCGGCCTCCGCTTCGCGCGGAAATCAGCAAAGCCTCATCGAACCTTCGCCCGTCGCGATAGACAAATCCGTGTTGGGGATTTCAGCGCCCAATGTCTAAACGGACGCCGCCAAGCGATGAATATTCCGCTTGCGCGGCGTTGCGTTTTGTCCGCCGCGCTCGTCAGTTCGAGGCGTACCAGCCGGGTGGAAATGGCACGTACGACCAGGCCAATTGGTTGTCGTTGGCGGCTTGCGGCGGCCGTTGCGAAGCCATGCTCGCGATTGGCGCGGGCGGCACCACGCGGAGCGCGAGGCGCAGGCGCGCACATTGCAATTTCATCATTGTCGTCCCCCCAGCAATCTACTTGCTTCCAAACGTCCGATCGTCTGCAAAGTTCAGTCTAAAAATCACCCTGCGCCGAAACGGCGCGCCCGTCCTCAAATCACGGGCATTCTAGAAAAATCGGCGCGGGCTTTCAACCAAACGCGCCGCTCCATCCCAAGAAGTAAGGTTGATCGGCAAGGTTAAAGGCGAGCGGCTGTTGCGGCCGTTTGGCTGGCTGCTATCAGGTCGGTCCCGGCTCGCGATGGGCTGTCCACTCTGTGTCACCACAGATGATTGTTCGTCGCGGCGCGCGGATCAGCCTAAGTTCTGCGCCAGCGAGTTCTGCCATGTCTATTGACCGCAACATCGGGACCATCGGTCCGCAGTCAAACTGGACCGAGATCTGGCACCTCTGGACGGTGATCGTGCCGCGCCGCTCCATCAACGGGCAGTTCGTGCTTGGCAAGGTCTGGCGTCGCCACGACGGCCGCGACTGGATCTACAAGAAGTTCACCGAGTTCGACGGCGAAGAGGCGGCCTGAAGGGCGATGAGGTCGGGATGAGCGTCATCGCGCCTCGGATGGTCGTTGACGCAGTACGCTCCTAGCTCGCGTGCCGCTCGCCGGCTGCCGATCCCGGCGCCTGCACGCGCGGCAGCGGCAGTTTGAAGTGCCGTTTCGCATAGGCGATGATCTCGGCGTCCGAGGGATGGTCGGCCGCTTCCACCGCGACAATCCGCTTGGCCAAGTCGGGTGCGTTTGCGCGGATGTGGCTGGCCAGCTCCGTCTTTGCGCTCGCCGGCCCGATGATAAGGATCTCTCCGGCATCAGCGAGGGCCGTGGTCACCTCGGCGTAGAATGCCTTGTCGGGGGCAGCATGGCCGCTCCCGATGCTATTGGCCTTGTGGTGAAGATGACGCGTCGCCAGGTGCGGATGCAGCGTGACCTCGTCCGAGCCGCTCAGGCCGAGATGGAAGATGCGGGCCTGCGAATGGTCGATCCAGACTACGGCATGGAAATGAGAGGGCATGATTTGGGCCTTGTGCGAGAGGAGGCCGCCGGACTCTGTGCGGCGGCTCGTGTCGCGGCCACACTATGCGTGCCGGCGTCATCTCTGTTGACCCATGTCAATCCGCCCCCGAGCGCCCGCGGGCGTCTCGAAGGATGGCCGCAGCGAAGCGTCCTCAGGCCGCCTTCGCTTCCGCAGCCGGCTTGGCCGGCGGCGGCTTCAGCGGCTTGTCCTGCTTCTTCGACCACGAGATGTAATAAGCCACCGTCGTCATGATCGCGATGCCGGCGACGCTGACGAAGATCTGCGCGAGCAGCGACCCTGAGCTCATCGACAGCTCGAAATGACCGACGAAGGACAGGAACACGCCGACGCAGAACACGGCGAGCGACTGCTGGCCACAGACGATCAAGGGGTCGAACACCTTCCACTCCAGCCCCGGCCACTCCTTCGGCACGAAGCGGATCACCAGGATCACGATCACCACGAAGTGGAGGAAGCGATACGGTGCGAGGTTGGTCTTGTCATTGGGGTTGAAGGCCGAGAACAGCCATTCCGGGAACATGCCGCCGAAGGTGGGGAAACGGCCGGCCATGGTCATGACCAGCGCGAACAGGAGATAACCGAGGCAGACCCACAGCGTAACAGGCGAATTGATCAGCGTTGCCGAGCGCCGCGCGCCGCCCATCGAGCACCAAGCGCCGAACACGAACAGCACCTGCCAGCAATAGGGGTTGAAGTACCACTGGCCGGCCGGATAGGCGTTCAGGTTCCAGCCGTAATGGCGCGCGGCGAGCCACAGCACGATCGACAGGATCATCGTCAAATCGGGCTTGCGCAGCATAAACCACAGCACCGGCGGAAACAGGCCCATCAGCACGATGTAAAGCGGCAGCACGTCGAGGTTGAGCGGCTTAAAGCGCAGGAACAGGCCCTGGCGCAGCGTCTCGGTGGCGTTGTCGACGAGGCCGGCAACGTTGAACTCGTTGATCATCTCGGAATCGCCGAAGCGCAGCGCGAGATAGCTGATTGATGCGATGTAGATCACGAACAGGATGATGTGGGCGACATAGAGCTGCCAGACCCGCTTGGTCAGCCGGGTGGCACCGACGATGAAGCCGCGGTCCAGCATCATCCGCGCATAGACGAAGGAGGCGGTGTAGCCGGAGATGAAGACGAACAGGTCGGCCGCGTCGGAAAAGCCGTAGTTGCGGGTCGTGATCCAGTTCACGACGTTGTCGGGGATATGGTCGAGAAAGATCGCCCAGTTCGCGACACCGCGAAACAGGTCGAGCCGGAGGTCGCGACCCTTGTCGGGAAGCGTGGCGCTGACGTTCAGGAAGGCCATGCGTCGGAAGCTTTCAGAGAAGACAGAAGCGCGGAGATCGATGAAACCGGGCCGCCAAACGGGGTCCCAGGATGAAACGCGGGTACGCAATTGTCACGGTGCAGCATAATGACTATACCGTTGGCGAGGGTTGCCGGGGCCGGAATCAGGATCAGTTCCCAACCGGCTTCTCTATACTATCCCCGAGATTTCCACCAACTGCCACCGTGACGCATCGAAATCGAACGGAAAGACCAAGAGGCCCGGACCAGTCATGACCGCACGCATTTTCAAGCCCGCCAAAAACGCGATGCAATCCGGCCGGTCCAAGACCAGGGAATGGCAGCTCGATTACGAGCCGGAGCAGCCGCGCTCGGTCGAGCCGCTGATGGGCTGGACCTCGTCGGCCGACATGAAGCAGCAAATAACACTGCGCTTCCACAGCAAGGAAGAGGCGATCGCCTATTGCGAGCGCAAGGGCATCGCCTATCAGGTGATCGAGCCCAAGGAGTCGATCCGCCGGCCGGTTGCCTATGCCGACAATTTCTCGTTCCGCCGCGGCGAGCCCTGGACGCATTGAGGGGCCATTCTCACCCGAAGCATCCAAAGTGCCGTCATGCCCGGGCTCGTCCCGGGCATCCACGTTTTTGGCGGTAGACGAAGAACGTGGATGGCCGGGACGAGCCCGGACCACGACGAAGGGAGCGGCTGGTCGCCCGCGCCTGAGAACCCTTGGCACCAATTCCGCCCCGTGCTTCGCTGCCCCGCATGACACGACCAGGACGAGGTGGGGAATGGCGGGGCGTGACCAGCTCGACGGCGTCGATCTGAAGATCAGGACGGGCGGGTTCGCAACAACGAGCTGGCGCTGCGCGTCGGCGTGTCCGCGCCGAACTGCCTGCGGCGGCTGAAGTCGCTGTTCAGCCGCGGCGTGATCCGGGCGGTTCGCGCCGTGATCGACGAGCGGCTACTCGGCTACGAGGTGGTGTCGTTCGTCTCGATCCAGCTCGGCAGCCAGGCCCAGCCGGTGCTGGAGGCGTTCGAGAGCTCGATCGCCGCGATCCCGCGCATCCAGCAATGCTGGCGGATTTCCGGCGACACCGACTATCTGCTCAAATGCGTGGCCCCGAGTGTCGAGCGTATGCGGCAGCAGCTCCTGCATTTCGCCGCGATGCCTAACGTCAAGAACGTCCGCAGCTTCCCCGTGCTCGGGGTTGCCAAGGACGTGCCGCTGCCATTGCAGGAGGTCGCGGTGGCAGAGCCGGCGGGGTAGGGCTCCGAATATTCCACGATCAAGTGTGAATTTCAGAAAAGCGCCTCAGCGATACCGGCCCCGAAACTCGCGCGGGGAGGTGCCGGTCCAGGTTCGGAAGGCCCGCGAAAAGCTCTTCTCGTTGCGGAAACCGGCGATCTCGGCGATGCGCTTGATCGGCGTGCGGCCGCGCATCAGCTCCTGTTTGGCCAGCTCGAATTTCGCCTCCTCCTTGAGATCGCGTAGCGAGGTGGACTCTTCGCGCAGGCGGCGATGCATCGTGCGGGTTGATAGCGCGAGCTCGCGCGCGACGTCCTCGGCGCCGAGGACCCGTCCGCGCGCTTCGCGCAGCACGCGGCGGACGCGCTCGACCAGCAGGCGGTCGCGCCGGTAGGGCAGCACGGTCAGCCGGAGCGCGCCCTTGAGCATGTTGTCGAGATCGGCTGCGCTGCGCGTCAGCGGCAGCGACAGATAATGCTTGTCGAAGACGATGGCCGCGCGGTCCGCATCGAAGCGGACGGTCCGGCAAAAGATGGTCGGATAGACCGAGACGTGGCCGGGCTCTGAGTAAGGAAACTCAGCCGCGCGGAGCGCGATCTGGGAGTCGACAGCCCAGCATGAGAAGCCGAGCACGTAGCGGAACAGCGTGACGAGGCAGAACTCGCGGAAGGGTCCGAGGTCACGGAGCTGACGGATCGACACGACGGCGGTCTCTTCGCCGACCTCGAGATCGAGCAGCACATCCTCTGTGACAAGGCGGTGATGCCGGCACCAGCGCTTGAGCGCGACCTCCAGCGTCGGTGCGGTGATCGAAGCGCGGCACAGCATGCCATAGGTGCCCCATGGCAGCCGGCGCGAGAACCAGCCGAGCGCCTCGTCATCGAGCTCGCGCATGGCATGGCCCGCCAGCGCCTCGAACTGGGCCGCGGTCACACGCCCATCAGGAGAATTCAGGAGCTCCGGCGCGACCTGGCCCCGGCTTAAGGCTTCGGCGGGATCGCGGCCGTAATGCTCATACGCGGCCACCACGCCGCGGACGAAGGCGGCGGGCGTGACGGCGCGGCGCGGAATTGCGGTGGCGGCTTGAAAAGGCATCGGAATTCCTTTCGGAAATCCTCGCCAAGTTTGGCGGAAAATGCAACCTTTTCGACTGCAAGAGGGCCGGGACCGGGCTAGGTTCGGAGCCCAAAATACGGAGGACTCGCCTTGAACATCCCGAGCATCGATTTCGATCTGGGCGAAGACATCAGCCTGCTGCGCGACACCGTTCGTTCGTTCGTGGAGGCGGAGATCACCCCGCGTGCCGCCGAGATCGAAAAGGCTAATCTTTTCCCCGCAGACCTCTGGAAACGCTTCGGCGACCTCGGCCTGCTCGGCATGACCGCGCCGGAGCAATATGGCGGCTCCAATATGGGCTATCTCGCCCATATCGTCGCCATGGAGGAAATCTCGCGCGGTTCGGCCGCCGTGGCCCTGTCCTACGGCGCCCATTCCAATCTTTGCGTCAACCAGATCCGCCGCAACGGCAATGACGCGCAGCGGCAGCGCTATCTGCCGAAGCTGATCTCCGGCGAATATGTCGGTGCGCTCGCGATGTCCGAGCCCGGCGCCGGCTCCGACGTGGTCTCGATGAAGCTGCGCGCCGACAAGCGCGGCGACCGCTACGTGCTCAACGGCTCCAAGATGTGGATCACCAATGGCGGCGATGCCGACGTGCTGGTGGTCTACGCCAAGACCGATCCGGAGGCCGGCCCGCGCGGCATGACCGCGTTCCTGATCGAGAAGAGTTTTAAAGGCTTCACGCATGGCCAGCATCTCGACAAGCTCGGCATGCGCGGCTCCAACACCTATCCGCTGTTCTTCGACGATTGCGAGGTGCCGGAGGAAAACGTGCTCGGCAAGGTGGGAGAGGGCGTCAGGGTGCTGATGTCCGGCCTGGACTATGAGCGCGCGGTGCTCTCGGGCGGCCCGCTCGGCATCATGGCGGCCTGCATGGACGCGGTCGTGCCCTACATGCACGAGCGCAAGCAGTTCGGCCAGCCGATCGGCGACTTCCAGCTGATGCAGGGCAAGCTCGCCGACATGTATGCGACCTGGCAGGCCACGCGCGCCTATGTCTATGCGGTGGGCCGCGCCTGCGACCGCGCCGACCACGCGCGCACCCTGCGCAAGGACGCGGCTGCTGCGATCCTCTATTCCGCGGAAAAGGCAACGTGGATGGCGGGCGAAGCGATCCAGGCGCTGGGCGGGGTCGGCTACACCTCCGAATTCCCGGTCGGGCGCCTGTGGCGCGATGCAAAGCTCTACGAGATTGGCGCCGGCACCTCCGAAGTTCGGCGCATGCTGATCGGCCGCGAGCTGATGGCCGAGACGGCTTAAGTCCTTCACCCCATTGGAATCACCATGCCGCTTCATTCCAGCATCGATCCGTCGTCATCAGATTTTGCGCGCAATTCCGAGGCCATGCGCGGCCTCGTCGTCGATTTGCGCGAAAAGCTTGCCCAAGTCGCCGGCGGCGGCGGCGAAGCCTCGCGCAAGCGCCACACCGCGCGCGGCAAGATGCTGGCGCGTGAGCGGGTCGACCTGTTGGTCGATCCCGGCACCTCGTTCCTGGAGCTGTCGCCGCTCGCAGCCTATGGCCTCTATGGCGGTGACGTGCATTCGGCCAGCGTCGTCACTGGCGTTGGGCGCATCTCGGGCCGCGAATGCGTGATCGTCGCCAACGATGCCACGATCAAGGGCGGCACCTACTACCCGATGACGGTGAAGAAGCATCTGCGTGCGCAGGACATTGCGCGGCAGAACAATCTGCCTTGCGTCTACATGGTGGATTCCGGCGGCGCCTTCCTGCCTCTGCAGGACGAGATCTTTCCGGACGAGCGGCACTTCGGCCGCATCTTCTACAATCAGGCGCAGATGTCGTCGCAGGGGATTCCGCAGATCGCGATCGTGATGGGCTCCTGCACCGCTGGCGGCGCCTATGTGCCGGCGATGTCGGACGAGAGCATCATCGTGCGCAACCAGGGCACCATCTTCCTCGGCGGCCCGCCGCTGGTGAAGGCCGCGACCGGCGAGGTCGTCAGCGCGGAGGAGCTTGGCGGCGCCGACGTGCATTCGCGGCAATCCGGCGTGACCGATCACTACGCCCAGAACGATGCGCATGCGATCGGCATCGCCCGGCGTATCGTCGGCACGCTCAAGCCGTCGGCACGGCCGAACCTGAACATGCATCCGCCGCGCGAGCCTCTCTTCGCCGCGGAGGAGATTTACGGCGTGGTGCCCGTCGACGGCAGAAAACCGTTCGACGTGCGCGACATCATCGCCCGCGTGGTGGATGGTTCCGAGTTCGACGAGTTCAAGAAGCTCTACGGCACGACGCTGGTGTGCGGCTTCGCCCATATCTGGGGCTATCCGGTCGGCATCATCGCCAACAACGGCATCCTGTTCAGCGAGAGCTCGCTGAAGGGCGCGCATTTCATCGAGCTGTGCTGCCAGCGTGGCATTCCGCTGGTGTTCCTGCAGAACATCACGGGCTTCATGGTCGGCAAGAAATACGAGGCCGGCGGCATCGCGCGCGACGGGGCCAAGCTGGTGACGGCGGTCGCGACGGCTTCGGTGCCGAAATTCACCGTCGTAATCGGCGGCTCCTACGGCGCCGGCAATTATGGCATGTGCGGCCGCGCCTACGCGCCGCGTTTCCTCTGGATGTGGCCGAACGCGCGCATCTCGGTGATGGGCGGCGAGCAGGCCTCGATGGTGCTGAGCCAGGTCCGGCGCGACAATATCGAGGCCAAGGGCGACAGCTGGTCCAGGGAAGAGGAAGATAAATTCCGCGAGCCCATTCGCGCGCAATATGAGAGCCAGGGCCACCCCTACTACGCGACCGCGCGGCTGTGGGACGACGGCGTGATCGATCCGGCCGACACGCGTCTCGTGCTCGGCCTTGGCCTCTCGGCGGCATCGAATGCGCCGCTCGAGCCGACGAAATTCGGCCTGTTCAGGATGTGATGTGATGGACCGCTCAAAACTCTACCGGCGTTTCCGCACGCTCCTGATCGCCAACCGCGGCGAGATCGCCTGCCGCGTCATCCGCACCGCCCGTGCGATGGGCCTGCGCACGGTCGCGATCTATTCCGAGGCCGATCGCGAGGCGATGCATGTCGCGCTCGCCGATGAGGCCGTATTGCTCGGGCCCGCCCGCGCCCGCGACAGCTATCTCAATATCGAGCGCTTGATCGAGGCCGCGCGCAAGACCGGAGCGGAGGCCGTGCATCCCGGCTACGGCTTCCTCTCCGAGAATGCCGAATTCGCGCAGGCCTGCTATGACGCCGGCCTGGTCTTCGTCGGCCCGACCGCCGAGATGATGAATGCGATGGGCTCCAAGTCCGGCTCGAAGGCGCTGATGGAAAAGGCCGGCGTGCCGCTGGTGCCAGGCTATCACGGCGAGGCCCAGGACGAGGCGACACTTGCCAAGGCGGCGGACAAGATCGGCTTCCCCATCCTGGTGAAAGCGTCCGCCGGCGGCGGCGGGCGCGGCATGCGCATCGTGCGGTCCGCCGATGAGTTGGCGCCGGCGATCGTCAGCGCCAAGCGCGAGGCCAAGGCCGCGTTCGGGGACGACCGCATGCTGATCGAGAAATATGTCGACAATCCCAGGCATATCGAGGTGCAGATCATCGGCGACAGTCACGGCAATCTGCTCTCGCTGTTCGAGCGCGAATGCACGCTGCAGCGCCGGCACCAGAAGGTGATCGAAGAGGCGCCGTCGCCGACACTGAACGCTGCCCAGCGCGAAACCGTCTGCGCCGCCGCGCGAAAAGCGGCGGGCGCGGTGAACTATGTCGGTGCCGGCACCATCGAGTTCGTCTCCGACGGCAAGGACGTGTTCTTTATCGAGATGAATACGCGCCTGCAGGTCGAGCATCCCGTGACCGAGCTGATCACGGGCATCGACCTCGTCGAATGGCAGCTGCGCGTCGCCTTTGGCGAGGCGCTGCCGCTCAAGCAGGATGAGATCAGGCTCAACGGCCATGCCGTCGAGGCGCGCGTCTACGCCGAGAACCCGACCAAGAATTTCATGCCGTCGGTCGGCAGGATCTCGACTTGGCGACTGCCGGCCGAGACGGGCGGCCTGCGTATCGACGCTGGCTATCGCGAGGGCGATAGCGTCTCGCCGTATTATGACGCCATGCTCGCCAAGGTGATCGCGTGGGCGCCGACGCGGGACGTCGCGATCGACCGGCTGAACCGCGGCCTGGAGGAGTCCGACGTCCGCGGCATCGTCACCAATATCCCGTTCCTGTCGGCGCTGATGACGCATCCGAAGGTGCGGGCGAATGCGATCGACACCGGCTTTATCGAGCGCGAGCTGGCCGTGCTGACCGCGGCGGCGCCTGCGCCTGGAGAGCTCGAGCTCTGCGCCGCAGTCGCCGCAATCGTCAACGAGGAACAGCAGGCCGCGCAGGCCGAGACGAATTCGCCCTGGCAGACCTTCGGCTGGCAACCGGTCGGTCGCCGCCAGCGCAGCTTTGCCTTCCGTGTCGGCCATGGTCCGGAGCAGAAAATCATTCTGAACTACGGCAGCGGACCGTCGACGCTAATGATCGGCGAGCGCGAGCTGGCGCTCACGATCGCGGCGAAGGACGGCGGCTTCGATCTGACTCTCGACGGCGTCAAATCGTCGGTGGCCGCTGTGATCGATGGCCATGAGCTGTACTTGCGCACCCGCAACGGCCGCTTCGACCTGCATTGGGTCGATCCGTTCGGCGGCGAGAGTGAGGAGCATGTCGGCGAGGACAAGATCGCAGCGCCCTTGCCGGGCACGGTGGTTGCCGTGCTGGCCGAGGAGGGGGCCAAGCTGGAGAAGGGCGCGCCGATCCTCACGCTGGAAGTGATGAAGATGGAGCAGACGCTGCGTGCGCCCTATGCCGGCGTGCTGAAGTCCATCAAGTGCAAGGTCGGCGACATCGTGCAGGAGGGCATCGAGCTCGCCGTGGTCGAGCCTGCGGGAGAGTGAGATGAGCGACCAGGTCCGCATCATCGAAATGGGGCCGCGCGACGGCCTTCAGAACGAGAAGACCCCCGTCAGCGTCGAGGCGCGCATCACCTTCATCGAGGCGCTCGTGGCAGCCGGGCTGCACACCGTGGAGGTCGGCGCCTTCGTCTCGCCCAAGGCCATCCCGCAGATGGCAAGCTCGGATGCCGTGCTGCGCGGCGTCGCGCATGTGAAGGGCGCCGAATTTCACGTGCTGGTGCCGAACGAGAAAGGGTACGAGGCCGCGCGGGCCGCGGGCGCCAAAGTGGTCTCCGTGTTCGCTGCGGCCTCCGAGGGGTTTTCCCGGGCGAACATCAACTGCACGATTGCGGAGTCCATCGAGCGCTTCAAGCCGGTGCTGGCGCGCGCCAGGGAGGATGGCGTCAAGGTGCGTGGCTATATCTCTTGCGTGCTGGGCTGTCCGTTCGATGGCGAGATCAAGCCGAAGACGGTCGCGGATCTTGCGAGCACGCTGTTCGATCTCGGCTGCTATGAGATCTCGCTCGGGGACACCATCGGCGTCGGCACGCCAGCCAAGGCGAAGGAGATGCTGCGCGCGGTTGCCGCCAACATTCCCGCAGCCGGGCTCGCGATGCATTTCCACGACACTTACGGCCAGGCGCTCGCCAACCTCTATGCAGGCCTGGAGGAGGGCGTCCGGGTCATCGACACCGCTGCCGGCGGGCTCGGCGGCTGCCCCTATGCGCCGGGCGCGACGGGGAACGTCGCGACCGAGGACGTCGTCTACATGCTGGAGGGCATGGGCGTCAGGACGGGTGTCGATATGGAGAAGCTGCTGGCGGCGACGAACGCGATGAGCGGCGTGCTGGGCAAGCCGCCGGTGAGCCGCGTGGCGTCCGCGCTGAACGCGAGGAAGAAGCGGGCGGCTTCCTAATTCTCCGTCATTGCGAGGAGCGAAGCGACGAAGCAATCCAGGCTGCCGCTGCAGAAATATCCTGGATTGCTTCGCTTCGCTCGCAATGACGGTGGAGGGAGCGCAGGACTCAAGCCGCCTTCAGCCCGACATCCGGCAGGCGCGGGCGGTTCTTCAGCGCCTTGGCCATCAGGGCCTCGACCTCGGCCTTTTCCTGCGGCAACAGTGCAAGGCGCGGCGGGCGGCTCAGGGCGGTGCCGCGGCCCATGATGTGCTCGCACAGCTTGATGCACTGGACGAGGTCCGGGCGCGCATCGAGGTGCAGGAGCGGCATGAACCATTCGTAGAGCGGCATCGCCTCGGCGAAGCGCCCGGCCTTGGCGAGGCGGAACAGCGTCTCACCCTCGCGCGGGAAGGCGTTGGACATGCCGGAGACCCAGCCGACGGCGCCCATGGCGACGCTCTCGACGATGACGTCGTCGAGACCTGCGAACAGCACGAAGCGGTCGCCGACCATGTTGCGGGTGTCGATGAAGCGTCGCGTGTCGCCGGAGGAATCCTTGAAGCAGACCACGGTCTCGACGTCGGCGAGCGAGGCGAGGATGTCTGGCGTAACGTCGTTCTTGTAGATCGGCGGGTTGTTGTAGAGCATCACGGGAAGGTCAGTCGCGGAGGCAACGGCGCGGAAATGCGCGGCGGTCTCGTGCGGCTTGGAGGAATAGACCAGCGCCGGCATCACCATGACGCCGTCGATGCCGACGCGTGCGGCTTCCTTCGCGGTCTCCACCGCAAACGCGGTGGTGAATTCGGCGATGCCGCACAGCACGGGCACGCGGCCCTTCGCGACCGACTTCGCCGCTTCCATGATCGCGACCTTCTCCTTGCGCTCGAGCGAGGTGTTCTCGCCGACCGAGCCGCAGACGATCAGGCCGGAGACGCCGTCGCGGATCAATCCGTCCATGACCTTGGCGGTCGCGTCGATGTCGAGCGAGAGATCGTCGTGGAATTGGGTGGTGACGGCCGGGAAGACGCCTTCCCAGGCAACGCGGCGGCTCATGGTTTGACTCCAGGTGAATATGCCGGCGGGGGGCTGGAGCCGCCGGCTCTTGTGAAAGGGATGGGAAACGGGATCAGAGCGTCGCGCCGACCTTGCGCAGTTCGGCGAGGACGGGGGCCTTGGGCAGCCAGATCTTGTCGAACTCGGCGATGACGGCCTCGGTGTCCTTGGCGTCGACCTGGCGGATCGGGATCGGTGCTTTCTTGAAATTCTCGATCAGCGTGGGCTCGTTGCCGGCGAGCTCGTCGATCTGCGCGTCCAGCGTCGTCTTGATCGTTTTCGTGACCAGCTCGCGATCGGCGGCGGGCAGCGATTGCCAGACGCGGCCGGAGACGACCGCGGCCATCGGCATGAAGACGGCGTTCATCTGCAGGATCACCTTCGACACCTTGTCGAAGCGCTGGTTCCAGGAGAACTCGAGATCGGCCTCTAAGCCGTCGACCTGGCCGTTGGCCATGGCGTCGAACACCTGCGGCGTCGGGATCGGCGTCGGCGCCGCGCCGAGCGAGGAATAGAAATCGCGATAGACCGGGGTCGGGTTGATGCGCAGCTTCATGCCCTTGATGTCGGCGAGCGAATTCAGGTCCTTGGACGAGAACACCGCGCGCATTCCGGTGATGCCCCAACCGAGCCCGATCGTGCCGGTCTCCTGCGGCAGCACCTCGAACAGCTTCACCGCCGCCGGATGCCGCACGAACTTCGCCACCGCCGGCGTCGAGCGCACGATGTAGGGCGCGTTGATCGCGGCGATGTGCGGCACGCGCGAGCCGAGCTCGGCGGCCTGGATGAAGCCCATGTCGAGCGCGCCGGACTGCAATTGCTGCATCATCGCGGTCTCGTTGCCGAGCTGGCCGGCGTGGAAGACGGTCAGGGTCAGGCGGCCGTTGGTGGCGGCCTTGAGCTCGTCGCCGAATTTGAGCGCGGCCTTGTTCCAGGAATGGCCGTTCGGCGTGATCAGGCCGAGACGGAATTCCTTGGCCTGGGCCAGCGCCAGCGACGGGGCGAACACCGAGGCGGCGGCACTGGCGGCGAGAAAGTGGCGGCGTGAAAGCGGCATCGTGGGACTCCTTTGGGCCTATTTGACGAGGATCAGCGAGAGCGATGGGTACAGCGAGAGCAGCACCAGGAGGATGCAGGCGATGACGAAGAAGGGCAGCGTCACCATGAACATCCTGCCGGGCTTGGCGCCGGTGACGGCGGCCGCGACGAAGAAGCAAAGCCCGACCGGCGGCGACAAAAGGCCGAGCACGAGGTTGATCACCACGACGACGCCGAATTGCCGGGGGTCGATGTGATAGATCTCGGTTGCGACCGGCAGCAGGATCGGCACCGTCATGATCAAGCCGGGAATGCCGTCGATCACCGTGCCGATCAGCAGCAGGATGACGTTGCAGATCAGCATGAAGCTGACCGGATCCTTGGCGACGGTCTGGATCCAGGCTGCGGTCTCCTGTGGCACCTTGCCGAAGATCAGCACCCAGGAGAACACCGCGGCGGCCGCGACCAGGAACAGCACGATCGCCGAATAGATCGCACTGCGCAGCATCATCTGCGGCAGCTGCGAGAACTTGAATTCCTTGGTCCAGAACTTTCCGACCAGGGCCGCGGCCACAGCGCCGACGGCTGCAGATTCCGTGGCATTGGCGAGGCCGCCGAGGATGCTGCCGACGATGACGATCGGGATCAGCAGCGTCGGCGAGGTCCGCAGGATGGTCATGACGCGCTGGTGCGGCGTCTGATGGTCGGCGCGCGGATAGTTGTAGATGTAGCCCATCAGCGCGATGACGAGGCAGAACATCACGGTGAGGATGACGCCCGGGACGATGCCGGCGATCAGCATGTCGCTGACCGAGACCTGCGCCAGCACGCTGTAGACCACGAACATCACCGAGGGCGGGATGATCGGGCCGAGCATGCCGCCATAGGCGGTGAGGCCGGCCGCGAAGGTCTTGTCGTAGCCCTTCTTCTCCATCTCAGGGACCATGATCTGCGCCATGATCGCGACCTGCGCCGTCGCCGATCCCAGGATGGACGAGATGAACATGTTGGCGAGGATGTTGACGTAGGCGAGCCCGCCCTTGAGCGAGCCGACGAAGGCCATCGCCATGTCGACGATGCGCCGCGTGATGCCGCCGCCATTCATGATCTCGCCGATCAGGATGAAGAGTGGGATCGCGATCAGGCCGTAGCTGTCGACGCCGCCGAACAGCTGCAGCGGGTAGGATTGGAACAGCACGGGATTGCCTGACGCTGCGATATAGACGAGGCCGGCGAGGCAGAGACAGAGACCGATCGGCACGCCGACCAGCATGAAGGCCATGAAAGCCGCTGACGTGATCATCAATTGACCCCGTCGAGCTCGGAGAGCTGGAACCCCTTCGGCGCCGTGCGCGGGACCAGCTCGAGATCTTCCAGCAGGTTAGCGAGACCATGGACGGTCATCGACACCGCGAAGATCGGCAGCGTCAGATAGAGCACCCAGGTCGGCCAGTTCAGCGTCTGCGTACGCTCGGTGTAGAGGAAGTTGAACGTCTCGGCGGCGAGCTTGCGCCCGTCGAATCCGGCGCGGGCGAGGCCGACCGGGTCCATCCAGAGCACGCAGGTGACGATCAGGGCGACGCCGAACACCACGACGAGGCCGGTCGAGATCACTTTTGCAAATTTCTGGTGCTGAGCGGAAAGTCGCTCCGTCAGCATGGTCACGGCGAAATCGAGCCTCAGCCGCGTCATCGCGGATGCCCCGATGAAGGTCAGCCAGACCACGCAATAAACGGCAGATTCATCGATCCAGTAGATCGGGAAATGCGAGTAGCGGGTGACGACGTTCACCAGGATCAGGCCGGTGAGCAGGTACATAAGGCCCATCAGCGCGAGCCGCTCGCAGGCGAGCAGGGCGCTCGACATCCGGACGATCATGCGTCGGAGGCTGAGTGCGCGCGTGGCCGGCATGGTCTGCTCGATCATGAAAGAGGCCCCAACCCCCTGAAGATTTGTCGTGTGATCGCCAAATGTATAATTTATACATTTTGGGAGTCAAACGGAGTTTGCGGTCATTTCGGCGGCAGGGCGCGCGTTTGCTGGGCATTAGGTTTGTGGCGCCCGGCTTTATCCGGACAGCTCGACATGCAAGACAGGGACCGCGTCGGCCGCACGAGTCGGGAAGGACAACGGACGATCAGATGAAACAGCCTCTGAAGCATCGCACCCTGTCGGCCGCGATCGTCGACCAGCTCCGCCAGGCAATTCTCGACGGCACTTATCCGGCCGGATCGCAGCTGCGCCAGGACGCGTTGGGCGAAGCCTATGGCGTCAGCCGCATCCCGGTGCGCGAGGCGCTGTTCCAGCTCGAGGCGGAAGGCTTGGTGCGCATCGTGCCGCAGAAGGGCGCCATCGTCTCGGAGCTGTCGTTGGACGAGATCAACGACGTGTTCGACCTCCGCCGTATCCTGGAGCCGCGGCTGCTGGCGCAGTCGGCGCCGCGCTTCACCGCGCAGGATTTCGACGGGCTCGACGACATCCACCGGAGCTTCGAGAAGGCGATCAAGGCGCGCAACGTCAGTGAGTGGGGCCAGCTCAATGCCGACTTCCACATGGCGCTCTACGTCCACGCCCCGCAGCCGCGCACGCGCGCGATCGTGCTGTCGCTGCTGCAGACCAGCGACCGCTACACGCGGCTACAACTCTCCAACACCAAGTCGATGGGCATTGCCGAGAAGGAGCACGCCCATCTGATCGCGCTCTGTCGTGCGCAGAAAGTAGAGGAGGCCTGCCGCTTCCTGGAGCGGCACATCGAGGCCGTGCGCAAAGACCTGCTGCAGGTGGTGGCGAACGCGCCGAAGTCGCGGCGGAAGGAGAAATCGTAGGGTGGGTTAGCCGAAGGCGTAACCCACCGCTGTTCGTCTCCGCTGCGACAGAAGAGGTGGATTACGCCTTCGGCTAATCCACCCTACAGGCCGGCGATCGCTTCTACCTGCTCCCGTCCGGCCCCATCACGAGGTCCGGCAGCCAGGTCGAAATCCCCGGCACCAGGCACAGCAGCAGCACTGCAAGCATCATCAAGAGCACGAAGGGCAGCGTACCCCAGATCACCTCGCGCAGGGGAATATCGGGCGCGACGTTGCGGATGACGAAGATGTTGAGGCCGACCGGCGGGTGGATCAGCCCCATCTCCATCACGATGGTCATGACGACGCCGAACCAGATGATGTCGAAATTGGCGGCGCGGAGCGGCGGCAGGATGATCGGTGCCGTCATCAGGATGATCGAAACCGGCGGCAGGAAGAAGCCGAGCACCACGACCATGACGAGGATCGCGAACAGCAGCTCCCAGCGCGGCAGATGCATCGCGACGATGGATTCGGCGACCGATTGCGAGATGTGCAGATAGCTCATCACGTAGGAATAGAGCAGCGACATGCCGATGATCATCATCAGCATGGTCGATTCCCGGATCGTCGACTTCATGATCGGCGCGAGGTCGCTCGGCCGCCACACGCTGTAGATCGCAGCGATCAGCGCCAGCGCCAGGAGGCCGCCGAGGCCGGCGGTCTCCGACGGCGTGGCATAGCCGCCATAGAGCGCGACCATGACGCCGGTGAGCAGCAGCACGAAGGGGATCACGCGCGGCAGCACGCTGAAGCGCTCGGCCAGCGTATACTCGTCGCGGGTCAGGATCGCAGCCTCCGGCCCGCCGTTCTTGTAGACCGCTTCGGCCGCCGCATATTCCTGGCGGAAGCGGATGACGGCATAGATGCCGAACAGCGTGACCAGCAGCAGGCCCGGCCCGATGCCGGCGAGGAACAGCCGTCCCAGCGACTTTTCGGCGGCGACCGCGAACAGGATCATCGTGATGGAGGGCGGAAGCAAGATGCCGAGCGTGCCGCCGGCGGCGATGATCCCAGCGGCAAAGCCGCCGGAATAGCCGCGCTTGCGCATCTCGGGGATACCGGCCGAGCCGATCGCCGAGCAGGTCGCTGGGCTCGAGCCTGCCATTGCCGCGAACAGCGCGCAGGCGAACACGTTGGCGACGCCGAGCCCGCCGGGCACGCGATGCAGCCAGGCATGCAGCGCCGAATAGAGATCCTGGCCCGCGCGCGACTTGCCGATCGCCGCGCCCTTCAGGATAAACAGCGGGATCGACAACAGCGTGATCGAGGCCATCTCCTCGTAGACGTTTTGCGTCACCGTATCGAGCGAGGCCGAGGGCATGAAGATGGCCATGAACACGACCGCGACCGCGCCGAGCGCGAACGCAATGGGCATGCCCGAGAACATCACCAGCAGCGTTACAATGCCGTAGGCGAGGCCGATGCCGAAAACGCTCATGGCCGCTTGGCTCCGGTGAAGGGCAGCGCAAGCTGCACGAGGATCTGGAGGCAGAGCAGGCTCATCCCGAGCGCCATCAGCGAGTAGGGGATGGCGAGCGGCGGCGACCACATCGAGTTGGAGACCTGGCCGTCGATATAGGCTTCGTGCGCCAGTGTCCACGACTTCCAGGTGAAGAAGGCGCAGAACAGGAACGTGGCGGCATCGACCAGCCAGAGCCGGACCTGGTTCGCGAATGGCGAGAGCAGGCCGACGAAGGCCTCGATGCCGATATGACCGCGATGCTGCTGCACGTAGGCCGCCGTCATGAAGGTCGCGCCGACCAGCAGGAACACGGCGGCTTCGTCCTGCCAATAGTTCGCGGCCTTGTACAGCGCGCGGCTGAGCACGCTGTAGCTCAGGATTGCACAGGCCGCGACAAGTGCGATCGCGGCGAACACGACGATGATGCTGTTGAGGACGGCGAGACCGCGATCGATCGCCGCCGCAGGGCCGGTCCCCGCGGCAACGCTCGTCCGGTCGTCACGATCCGGAAGCGGACCGTGGCTCATGCTGCGACGTCGATGGCGAGCTTGAGCAGGTTTGCGCAGGTCGCAGTCTTGGCGCTGTAGTCCTTCCACGCGGTGTCGCGGGCGATGTCGCGCCATTTTCCGACGGTCGCGGCGTCGAGCGCCGAGACCTTTGCGCCAGCCTTCTCGTAGACCTTGGCGACCTCGATGTCGTCGTCCTGCGCGCCCTTGCGGCCGAAGGCTTCGAGCTCGGTGCCGACCGCGAGCAGAATGTCCTGATGGTTCTTCGGCAGCTTGTCGAAGATCGCCTTCGACATCATCAGCGGCTCGAGCATGAACCAGTAGGAGGCGCCGGCGCCCGAGGTCAGCGACTTCGCGACCTCTTCCAGGCGGAACGAGATTAGGCTCGTCGAGGAGGTGATGCCGGCATCGCAGGCGCCGGTCTGCATTGCTGCGTAGATCTCGTTCGACGGCACCGACAACACGGAGGCGCCGGCGGTCTGCAGCACCATGTCCATCTCGCGCGAGCCGCCGCGCACCTTGAGGCCCTTGGCGTCTTCAGGAGCGACGATCGGCTTGGAGCGGCTGGCGACGCCGCCGGCCTGCCAGACCCAGGTGAGCAGAATGATGCCCTTGTCGGCGAGGAAGTCGGTCAGCGCCTTGCCGACGGGTTCCTTCTTCCAGCGCAGGCCCTGGTCGTAGGTGGTCACGAGGCCCGGCATCAGGCCGATATTGGTTTCCGGCACTTCGCCGCCGGCATAGGGCATCGGATAGAGGCTGATATCTAGCGCGCCCTTGCGCATGGCGGAGAACTGCGCGTTGGTCTTGATCAGCGAGGAGTTCGGATAGATCTCGGCGGCAATGTCGCCATTGCTGCGCTTACTCACTTCGGCGGCGAACATGCGGCACAGCCGGTCGCGGAAATCGCCCTTGTCGATAGTGCCGCCTGGAAACTGATGCGAGATCTTCAGCGTGGTCGCGGCCTGCGCGGTGCCGGTGCCGAAGCGGAGAATGGCAGGTGCCGCGACGGCGGTCGCGAGCAGATGGCGGCGCGTGAACATGATGTAATCCCCTTGGGCGTTTCTTTGGGCGTTTCTCGGAGTGTTTTTGGCAGAGGTGATTTGAACTGGGTTCTTCGCGACCGCGGGGCCAATCCAAGCCGGTCTCCATCCGATGGTCTTTCATCTGATAGTTCGAGACAGAGTGCCGCGGCAAGTGCCGGTTGTGCTGCGCTGCAGCACTTCCGATGCGGGCTCGCCAAATCAACGAGGGCGGCTGGCCGCAGAAATTTATCGATGGTCAGCGTAACAACGCCACACGGCTATCCGTCGAGACAGGATAGCGGCGTCCGTCGCTGACAAACACCATCACGAAGGAAGATGAACCATGACCATTCGCACCCGCATCGTGCTCGGCGTCTCGGCTGCCGCTCTCTCGCTAGGCCTCGCGTTTGCGCCGGCCGCCTTTGCTCAGGACAAGATGGGCAAGGATGATGGCATGATGAAAAAGGACACGATGTCCAAGGACGGCATGATGAAGAAGGACACCATGTCCAAGGACGATGGCATGAAGAAGGATCACATGTCGAAGGACGGCATGAAAAAGGACGACGGGATGATGAAGAAGAACTGATCCCGTCATCGCGCAACGCCCCTTGGGCGGGCCGCGTCCTCTCGAATTCCGGCGGCATTTGAGGCCGCCGGAATGATGGCTCAGTTCAAGTTCAATTGAACGTGACCAGCGCGTTTTACTTGCGCTTCGCCTTGCGGGCGGCGTAGCGCGCATCGCGCTTGGCCTTCTGCTCAGCCTCGAGCGCAGCCTGCTTCTCGGCGGCTTCCTCGGCTTCCCGCGCGATCCGCGCAGCTTCGGCTGCCTTGGCCTCTTCCTCGAGGCGCTTCTGTTCGGCCTTTTCGGCCTCGCGCGCGGCCTTTGCCTCGGCGCGCTTGGCCGCGAGGGCCTCACGCTCGGCGCGCTTCGCCGCCACCGCGGGATCATCGGGCCCCGGCTGCGACTTGAACTTGTTCAAAAGATTTTTGCGGGCGTCCTGCGCCGCCTTTTGCCGGTCTGCAAAGCCGGGTTCCCTGAATCCACTCATCGACGAGCCTTGTCTTCCTCGCTTTCGATCCTACATCGGTGCCTGTTGGTAAGTCGGCTGGGCATAGCAGGCGCCACGCGACGCAGAAGCGTGTACATCGGCGCGCGTCGCGAAGCCACCCATAATCGCAGCCGATCAGGTCAACGAAAAATCGCCCCCCGACGATCTCTCGTAGCCCGAAAAAACTGCCGAATTGTGATGTCCCTCATAAAGGAGCACATGGGCGACGCCTAGCGTCCGCCCCGTACGAGACGGAGCACGGGCATGACGATCTCAAGACCAAGCCTGAGGGCGCTCGCGATTGCCGTCGCCCTGGCAGGCGTGGCCGGCGCCGCGCTGCTGCTGGCTCGACCGCAGCCGGTTGAAAGTGCGGTCCTGGGAGCGGATTGGGAATGCACCCAGACCGCATTCGTGCTCACGAGTTGCGCACCGCGCGTTCAGGAGGCAATTCCGGCGGTCGAAACCTTGCGCAAGGATGCAATCCAGCAGACCCGGGGCTGAATTGGGCCGGACGATCCGGATGTGACGCGACGCCGCAGAGGTGGTAAAGCCAGCGCGCCAGCGTGACCAGGCGGCCATGTCGAAGCCAGAGTCCAGATCCGAACCGGGCGAGGAGCCCCATCCTCGACCGAACCGTCAGCCCAAGCCTCCGTCCGGCGGCGACCGCCGCGGCGCGCTGGCAGGATTGATCATCGCGGTCGTGATCCTCGGCGTCGGCTGGTGGCTTGCCCGGGATCTGACGGCAGCCAGCAAGATGCAGGATTGTCTGATGTCCGGGCGAAGCAATTGCAATGTGATCGAGCCGGCTCGCTAGGCGCGCTCTACAGCATGGCCATGGGGCCGAAAAAATGCCCTGATCTTAATCATTTGTAACGGGACTTAGCCGATCAAGCAGGGCAGTGACTTCGGCCGGCATCAGCCCGGCGCGCGGCGATTCGCCGATCGCGCCCGGGATTCACGGCCATGAGAGAGCAGGGGGCGAGCACGCATGAGTGCGTCCAAACATCTGAAGATCTTCATTCCCTTGGTTTCGGCCACGTCGCTGCTCGCGCTGTCGGCGCAGGCGCAAGAGGCTAGGTCCCGGCAAGAGGTCGTCCAACCGCCGGCCGGGCCGGCAGCAGGCGCGCCGCCACAGGCCAATCCGCCCATGCGCAAGGGCCCTCCGCCGCAGCAAGCGACCCGGCCTGCGCAGCCCGGCGGTCAGCCCCATGCGGGTCACAACGCCGGGGGCCCGCCGCCCGGACGTCACGTCGCGCGCGGTCCTGCTCCCACACGTGATTGGGGTGGACACACCTATCGCGGCAACCTTGCCTGGGAGGGTGGACGCTGGCGCCACGACGTCCGCCATGGCCGATCCGGCTGGTGGTGGGACGTTGGCGGCGTCTGGTATTATTATCCGCAGCGTATGGCCGGCCCGCCCGCCTACGTTTCAGAGGACTATATCGACGACGTGCCGGTGGTCTACGCCCGGCCTCCGGTGGCCTATGCGCCGCCACCTCCGCCGCCGCCACCGCCGGCCGATCCCGGCGCCAGCGCGCTCGGCGGCGCGCTCGTCGGCGGCCTGCTGGGCGGACTGATCTCGGGCAATGCAACCGGGGCCGCCGCAGGCGCGGTTCTTGGCGGCGCGACGGGCGCGATTGCCGGCGCGACCGCGGCGTCCCAGCCCGGCTATTACTGGGCGCAGGGCACCTGCTACTACCGCTATCCGAGCGGCCAATATGTGCAGGCCGATCCCCGCGCCTGCTATTGAGTTCTCCTGGCCGGATTGGATCATTTGAGGCGGGCTTGGTCCCGCCTCATCCTTTTGCACGCCGATGGTTGCTATGAATTGGCTCTGGTGCTCGTCGCCCCCTCACGTCAATTTCAAAGAAAAATGACGGGATGATTCGCGGGGGATGTGGGACATGCTCGATGCCATCCAGATCAGCGTGGCGCTCTGGGCCATGATCGTTTGCGGCGGAATTAAACTCTCGCAGGCGTTGCCCTACCTGCTCTAGAACGGCGATCAGCTGGCAGGCCAATGCCTTGGTCGGTCAGGACACGAGCCAATCGAAGAATGCGATCGAGGCCCAGACCAGGCCCGCGATCCAGGCCACCATGACGACGCCGATGGTGCCGAGATAGGCGATGCCGAGCAGGTCCGCGCGATGTCGCTGCCTTGGGACGATGACTTCGGTTGCTGCTTTGCGTGTCATGACCGGACATCACCCATGAAGCCTGGACACGTAGTTTAGCGGAGATGTCGCGGACAGGCTGTGACGTGGTTCACAGACCGGTGCAGGAAGGCTGGTGGTTACCCCGCAATCATACGGACGAAATTGCCACGCACTCGTCCAGATGGCCGGCTAGAGTCTGCGCATGTACACCGAGTACGATCCGCAACATGAGGCCGAGGCCGCAATGAAGCGCGCCGCGGAGGCCGACGGTGCCGACAGGCAACGGCTGATCCAGCTGGCCCTGGCATGGCACGAGCTCGCCCGCGATCTGCGCGATGAGCAAGCCAGCGCCTCGCATCCAGCCGGGCACGGGCCGCCGGCCCGGTAGCACTGACATGAGAAAAACCCCGTGCTCGGGGGACAAGCACGGGGCCCTTCAAAGCCGACCGGGGCTGGCGGGTCGGCACCACTCTGTTCGGTCATCCAACGCGCGGATCGCGCATTCGTTCCCATCAATCCGCAGCGCTGAAATCCGATCGAATTGCAGCGGCCTTCCGCAGAAAGTCATCGTTAACGAATGCTGCGCGCAATCGGATTGCGGTCGCGATTCGTGCTCGCGAACGAAGCGGAGTCGGACCGTGAACAAACAAAAAGCCCCCGCAGGGGCTCAGTGTTTTACGCAGCTTCGGTCTTTGGGACGGCGTCGGCATTCACCGACAGCTTGACCACGTCGCCTTCGACGGCACCGACATATTTCGTGTCGATGTAGTGATGATGGTCCTTGTGACCTTCCGGGCTGTCCTTGCGCGTCAGCTTGATGCGGTTGCCCTCGAGACGATCGACGGTGCCGACATGGGCGCCGTCCTTGCCGATGATCTTCATGTGCTCTCTGATGTCAGCCATGCTGTCCTCCTTGCATGGCTTCAACTGCGAAGGCGCCGGTTCGTTGCAGCAGGCACGTTGGACCCGTTGGGATTTCCGGACGTTGACGCCTGATTGGATCTGTCAAGAAGCGCGATGGAGACCGTTCGGGCCTATCTGGAACGCAAGCACTGGGAACTCAGGCTGTTGAACGACGGCCTGAGAAACCCGCTCGATTTGGCGTCGCCGCGTTCCGTCGATGACGTCGTCAGATCCAAATTCCAGATCACGGCCGCGCTCAGGGCGGAGCATGAATTACACGAGTGGAAGGCGACGGAGACAGCCTGGTCGCACACGGCCGATCCCGCCAGCGGGCCGTTCGAGTTCAGTTACGACTACCAGCGGGCCGATCTGACGGTACGCGGTCCGTCATTCTACGAGCTCGACGGCGGCTGCACGAACACGGCGATCTACACCGCCTCGGGGATGGCGGCGATCTCCGCGGTGTTGCTCGCCTCCGCGCGGATCGTCGCGAAGGCCGATATCCTGGTGCTGCCAGGCTCCTATGGCGAGACACTGGAGCTGATCCGAAGCTTCATGCCGCATTTGCGGATCGAGGCCTTGAAGCTGCCGCTCGGCGATGCGCTTGCACGGGTGAGCTCGCCGCGGATCCTGCTGCTGGATTCCTGCTCCGTCGCCGGCGCCATCGAGGCGGTGCTGCGCTGTGACGGCTCGGGCCTCGATCTCCTGATTTTCGACACGACGTGCTTCGCCGGCAGGTCGGGCCGCATCAGGCGAGTCGTGGGGTGGGCCAGGCGACACGGAATTGCGCTGGTGCTGGTGCGAAGCCACAACAAGCTCGATTCGCTCGGAGCGGAATATGGCCGCCTCGGCTCGGCCGTCTTCGTGCACGGGCATCAGCGTCCACCGCGGGCAGGGGACGCTGAATGGTCACCTCTCGCGTTCGAAACGCGCAACGCAGTGCGGCTGCTCGGCGGCGCGGCATTGCCGGCCCACTTCCCGCCCTTCGCGGGCAGCGCGGCGTATTGGGCGCTGACGAAGCGGCGCGTGGCGGCGATCTTGCGCAACGGCCGAAGCTCGGCGCGATGCTTTGCCGCCGAGATCCCGGCGCTCTCGGCTCAGCTTCGCTTCGCTCACGGCCTCTACGTGACTCTTCGCGGAAGGCGCGCGCTCGACGAGGCGGCAGCACGGCAGGCTGCCGAGGACATGAGCTGCGAATTGCGCCGCGCGGGCTTTCCCATCCGCCACGCCGGCAGCTTCGGCTTCGATTTCGCCGCGACCGAGTGGTTTCACGACGCGACGACGGACCAGTACAGCGTCCGGGTGGCGGTTCCGGACCTGCCGACGGAGATGTGGGACGATCTCACCGCCGCTATTGCGCTGTGGTGGCGGGGTCATCAGCGGGCAGGCTGTGGATAGACCGGAGGGCGGGCGCGTCGATCAGTCGACCGCCAGGCAATATTCGAGTCGCGGCTTCTCGTGACCGCGGCGCGCCCAGTCCTCAACGGCAAATGCAGGCTGACGTTGTCCCGTTGCGACGCCAAGGATCGAGGCCTGGACCACCTTGATGGGCCTCGTGACCGCATTGGTGCTCACCAAGCCCGCGTCGACCGCCAAATACGAGATCGCAACGACCGCGACCGCAGATGCGATCGCCATTCTCGTCAATTCGGATTGCTGCATTCCCAAACCTATCGGGCGCGTCTCACCCGGCGCTTAGATAGGGCTGATCGGCGCCGTTCAAAGGCCGGCATATGGTTACCCACGCGTTCGTGAACAGCGGCGGCGAGGCAACGAGCTGGCGATCCCGGCAGGACTCGAACCTGCAACCCGCGGAGTAGAAATCCGCTACTCTATCCAGTTGAGCTACGGGACCGTCTGAGCCGGCCGTCTTGAGCCGCCCGGATTGGGCGGCTGGCCGTTCATGTAGCATGCCAATATGAAAAAACTGGTGTTTCGCCAAGTCTGAACCGAACCGTTTTCCTCAGTGCGACGACAAAGCGGAACGGTGGGGTGTCAGGGTGCCGGGTTGAGCGGCAGCGGACTGGACGATGGATCACATCGCCGGGAACGCTGAACAGCTTCCGGGACACGGCCGCCGGTCGACTGGTCAGGTAGTGCTACGCCATCAAGACGGCGTGCGTGGCGATATCTTGGCCGGTCTCCTCTGGGCTTGCCTCTGTCATGGCGAAAGCGACGCTTTGCACCTTCTGGTTCCATCGCCTTGAGTCCGTCACCTTTCCGCGCATTTCATTTGCCGCCGCGGCGTTCGTCCGCGCTTTCCGGGAGTCTTCAATGATCGGTCTCGTTCGCGCCGTCACAATCTGCGCCGCGCTGGCGCTCGGCCTCGTCGCTTCGCAGGCCGCCGACAAGGCGTTCAAACGCGACGACCTCGTCGATTCCGCGATCAAGCTGGAGGCCCAGATCAAGAGCGAGGCGGGGCCGGTCGCCAAGACCAATGCGACGCTGAAGACGGACGCCGACGCCGCCTTCCGGCGCAATGATTACCGCACCGGCCTTTCGGTGCTCGGCCAGATCGCCGCGACCACGCCCGAGGATGCCGGCAACTGGCTGCGGCTCGCCAAGGTCATCTTCCAGATCTCGCCGAAGAGCTCGAGCGAGCAGACCTTCCTGCTGGAGCGCGCCTCGACGGCGGCCTATATCGCTTACATGCGCGCCGGCAATCCGGGCGAGGAGGCCGACGCGCTCGCCGTGCTCGGCAAGGCGCTGGCCGACCGCAAGCTGTGGCGGCCGGCACTGGATGCGCTGCGGCTGTCGCTCGACATGCGCGAGGTCGCCGAGGTCCGCGGCCAATATGAGAAGATGCGCGACGAGCACGGCTTCCGGCTGCTCGACTATACCGTCGACTCGGACTCGGCGAGCCCGCGCGCCTGCTTCCAGTTCTCCGAGGAGCTCGCCAAGCGCACCGACTTCGCGCCGTTCCTGGCGCTTGCAGGCCAGGACAAGCCGGCGCTGTCGGCCGAAGGCAAGCAGCTCTGCGTCGACGGGCTGAAGCACGGCGAGCGCTACAACATCAACCTGCGCGCCGGCTTGCCGTCGACCGTGAAGGAGGGGCTGCCGAAATCGGCCGAGTTCAACATCTATGTGCGCGACCGCAAGCCGTTCGTGCGCTTCACCAGCCGTGCCTATGTGCTGCCGCGGACCGGCCAGCGCGGCATTCCCGTCGTCAGTGTCAACACGCCTGCGGTTAGCATCAATGTCTTCCGGATCGGCGACCGCAACCTGATCAACACGGTGGTCGACAGCGATTTCCAGAGGACGCTGTCGAAGTACCAGCTCAGCGAGCTCGGCGACGAGCGCGGCGTCAAGGTGTGGACCGGCGAGCTTGCGACTGCGACGACGCTGAACCAGGACGTCACCACGGCGTTCCCGGTCGACCAGGCGCTCGGCGAGCTCCAGCCCGGTGTCTACGTCATGACGGCCGCGGCGAGGGCCTCGGACGAGGACTACCAGCTCGCCACGCAATGGTTCATCGTCTCCGACCTCGGCATCGCCGCTTATTCCGGCAATGACGGCATTCATGTCTTCGTCAACTCGCTGGCGTCGACCGACCCGGTCGGCAAGGCCGAGGTGCGCCTGGTCGCGCGCAACAACGAGATCCTGGCGACTCGCAAGACCGACGATGCCGGTCACGTGCTGTTCGAGGCCGGCCTTGCGCGCGGCGAGGGCGGATTGTCGCCGGCGATGCTCACGGTGACCGGCGAGAAGGCCGATTATGCCTTCCTGAGCTTGAAGACGTCGGCCTTCGACCTGTCCGACCGCGGCGTTTCGGGGCGCGCGGTGCCCGCCGGCGCCGATGCCTTCGTCTATGCCGAGCGTGGCGTCTACCGTTCCAGCGAGACCGTGTTCCTCACCGCGCTGCTGCGCGACGGGCAGGGCAATGCCGTCACCGGCGGGCCGATGACACTGGTGGTAGAGCGCCCGGACGGCGTCGAATATCGTCGCGCCGTACTGGCAGATCAGGGCGCCGGCGGCCGCACGCTGTCCGTGCCGCTCAACTCGGCCGTACCGACCGGCACCTGGCGGGTGCGCGCCTTCACCGATCCGAAGGGAGCTTCGGTCGGCGAGACCACCTTCATGGTCGAGGATTACGTCCCCGATCGGATCGAATTCGACTTGTCCGCCAAGGACAAGCTGATCAAAGCTAACGCTCCAGTGGAGCTTAAGGCCGACGGTCATTTCCTCTATGGCGCACCTGCTTCGGGCCTGCAGCTCGAAGGCGACATGCTGATCGCGCCGGCGGCCGAGCGGCCCGGCTTTGCCGGCTACAAGTTCGGCGTCGACGACGAAGAGACCACCTCGAACGAGCGCACGCCGCTGGAGAACCTGCCGGAGGCCGACGCCAATGGCGTCGCGACCTTCCCGGTGACGCTGGACAAGCAGCCGGCCTCGACGCGCCCGCAGGAGGCGCAGATCTTCGTCCGCATGGTCGAGACCGGCGGCCGCGCCGTCGAGCGCAAGATCGTGCTGCCGGTCGCGCCGGCAACGGCGCAGATCGGCATCAAGCCGCTGTTCGGCGACCAGAACGTCACGGAGGGCGACAAGGCCGAGTTCGACGTCGTGTTCGTCTCGCCGGACGGCGAGAAGCTGCGCCGCGACGGTCTGCGCTACGAGCTCCTGAAGATCGAATCGCGCTACCAGTGGTACCGCCAGAACAATTACTGGGAGTACGAGCCGGTCAAGTCGACCTCGCGCGTCGCCGACGGCGACGTCACTGTTACGGCCGACAAGCCGACGCGGCTCTCGCTCACGCCGCAGCCCGGCCGCTACCGGCTCGACGTCAAGTCGAACGACGCCGACGGCCCGGTGACCTCGGTGCAGTTCGACGTCGGCTGGTACTCCGACGGCAGCGCCGACACGCCGGACCTGCTGGAGACCTCGATCGACAAGCCGCAATACGCCTCCGGCGACACCATGACGGTGTCCGTCAACGTCCGCAGCGCCGGCAAGCTCACCATCAACGTGCTCGGCGAGCGGCTGCTGACGACGCAGACCATCGACGTCAAGGAAGGCACCGCGCAGGTCAAGCTCCCGATCGGCAAGGATTGGGGCACCGGCGCCTATGTGGTGGCGACGCTGCGCCGTCCGCTCGATGCCGCCGCCCAGCGCATGCCGGGCCGTGCGATCGGGCTGAAATGGTTCGGCATCGACAAGCAGGCTCGCACCTTGCAGGTCAAGCTGTCGCCGCCTTCGCTGATCCGGCCGAATTCGACGCTGAAGATCCCCGTCAAGCTCGATGGGCTCAATCCGGGCGAGGACGCCAAGGTCGTCATCGCCGCGGTCGACGTCGGCATCCTCAATCTCACTAATTACAAGCCGCCGGCGCCGGACGATTATTATCTCGGCCAGCGTCGCCTCAGCGCCGAGATCCGCGACCTCTACGGGCAGCTGATCGACGGCATGTCGGGCACGCGCGGCCAGATCAAGTCCGGCGGCGACGCCGGTGGCGAGCTCCAGGGCTCGCCGCCCACGCAAAAGCCGCTCGCGCTCTATTCCGGCATCGTCACGGCCGCAGCCGACGGCTCGGCCGAAGTGAGCTTCGATGTTCCGGAATTCGCCGGCACCGCGCGCGTGATGGCGGTGGCGTGGACCGCGACCAAGCTCGGCCGCGCCAACACCGACGTCGTGATCCGCGATCCCGTGGTGCTGACGACGACGCTGCCGCGCTTCCTGCTCAATGGCGACCGCGGCTCGGTCAACCTCGAGATCGACAATGTCGAGGGGCAGGCCGGCGACTACGTCATCAACGTGAAGGCGGGCGGCCCGGTGAAGATGACCGGCAATCCCGCAACCACGGTGAAGCTCGCCGCCAAGCAGCGAAATTCGTTCTCGCTCGCGCTCGATGCGACCGCGGCGGGGCAGGCGACGCTCGACGTCGACATCAAGGGCCCGAATGGCCTCGCGCTCGTGCGTCACTATGCGTTCGACGTCAAGCCGGCGACGCAGGTGCTGGCGCGGCGCTCGATCCGCACATTGGCGAAGGGCGAGAGCCTGACGCTGACCTCGGACATGTTCTCCGACCTCGTGCCGGGCACCGGCAGCGTCTCGGTTTCGGCCAGCCTGTCGACCGCGCTCGATGCGGCGACGATCCTGAAAGCGCTCGACCGCTATCCCCATGGCTGCTCGGAGCAGATCACGAGCCGGGCGATGCCGCTGCTCTATGTCAACGAGCTCGCGGCCGGCGCGCATCTTGCCATGGACACCGAGGTCGACCAGCGCATCCGCGACGCCATCGAGCGGCTGCTGGCCCGCCAGGGCTCGAACGGCTCGTTCGGCCTGTGGTTGGCCGGCGGCGACGATGCCTGGCTCGATGCCTACGTGACCGACTTCCTCACCCGCGCCCGCGAGAAGGGCTTTGCGGTGCCGGACGTGCTGTTCAAGAACGCGCTCGACCGTATCCGCAACTCCGTCGTCAATGCCAACGAGCCGGAGAAGGACGGTGGCCGCGATCTCGCCTACGGCCTCTATGTGCTCGCGCGTAACGGCGCGGCTCCGATCGGCGACCTCCGCTATCTCGCCGATACCAAGCTTGCCAACCTCGCGACCCCGATCGCGAAATCGCAGCTTGCGGCGGCGCTCGCCTTGGTCGGCGACCGCAACCGCGCCGAGCGGGTCTATGGCGCTGCGCTCGACAGCCTCGCGCCCAAGCCCGCGCTGGAATTCGGCCGCACCGATTACGGCTCGCAGCTGCGCGACGCCGCAGCATTGGTGTCGCTCGCCAGTGAAGGCAACGCGCCGAGGGCGACGCTGACGCAGGCAGTGTCGCGGGTCGAGACTGCCCGCGGGCTGACGCCCTACACCTCCACGCAGGAGAATGCGTGGCTGGTGCTGGCGGC
This sequence comes from Bradyrhizobium sp. NBAIM18, assembly GCF_020193825.1. NCBI lineage: Bacteria > Pseudomonadati > Pseudomonadota > Alphaproteobacteria > Hyphomicrobiales > Nitrobacteraceae > Bradyrhizobium > Bradyrhizobium sp. NBAIM18. The sequence goes on along the minus strand of NZ_JADYVO010000011.1, from coordinate 177,614 downwards.
GCGGGCGCTCGCCAAGGAGAACATGTCGATCGAGGTCGACGGCCAGCCGGTCAAGACCGCCTTGTATCGCAGCTACAAGGCGGACACGCTGGGCGGCAAACCGCTGAAGATCACCAACACCGGCGATGCGCCGGTGCAGGCGGTCGTCTCGGTGTCGGGCTCGCCGGTCGCGCCGGAGCCGGCGGCGTCAAACGGCTTCAAGATCGAGCGCGGCTACTATACGCTCGACGGCAAGCCCGCCGACATCAGCAAGGTGAAGCAGAACCAGCGCTTTGCGGTGGTGCTGAAGATCACCGAGGCCAAGCCCGAGTACGGCCACATCATGGTGTCCGACTATCTGCCGGCGGGTCTGGAGATCGATAATCCGAACCTGGTGTCGTCCGGCGACAGCGGCACGCTGGACTGGATCGAGGACGGCGAGGAGCCGGAACATACCGAATTCCGCGACGACCGCTTCACCGCGGCCGTCGACCGGGCCTCGGATTCCAAGTCGGTCTTCACGCTCGCCTATGTCGTACGCGCGGTCTCGCCCGGCAAATACGTGCTGCCGCAGGCCTATGTCGAGGACATGTACAATCCCTCGCGCTATGGTCGGACCGGCACGGGCAGCGTCGAGGTGCGGGCGGCGAAGTGAATGCTAATTGGATGAGCGCAACGGAGCCACATACTCAATCGTCATGCCCGGGCTTGTCCCGGGCATCCACGGACTTTGGTGACGCGGCGAAGAACGTGGATGGCCGGGACAAGCCCGGCCATGACAGAGCAAGGGGCGGGGGGCTTCGCATCCTCTCCACCCTCGCACTCACTCTCATCCTCGCCATCATCAGCTTTGTCGGCTGGGTCTACTCCCTCGGCCCGCTCCCGCTCGACGAAGCCCGCCAGGTCTCAACCACCATCGTCGATCGCAACGGCAAGCTGCTGCGCGCCTATGCGATGGCGGATGGGCGCTGGCGGTTGCCGGTCGATGCCAGGACCAACGTCGATCCGACCTACCTGAAACTGCTGTTCGCCTATGAGGACCAGCGCTTCTACGCCCATGGTGGCATCGATCCGTTGGCGCTGGGGCGCGCCGCGTTGCAGCTGGGAACGCGCGGCCACATCGTCTCGGGCGGCTCGACCATCACGATGCAGCTGGCCCGGCTGATGGAGCCGCGGCGGCAGCGCTCACTGTACGCAAAATTGCGGCAGATCGTGCGTGCCATCGAGATCGAGCGCAGCATGAGCAAGGAGCAGATCCTCGATCTCTATCTTGCGCTGGCGCCCTATGGCGGCAATCTCGAAGGCATCCGCGCGGCGTCGATCGCGTATCTCGGCAAGGAGCCGAAGCGGCTGTCGCTGGCGGAGGCCGCGTTGCTGGTCGCGCTGCCGCAAACGCCGGAGACGCGCCGGCTGGATCGCTATCCGGAGGCAGCCCGCAAGGCGCGCGACCGCGTGCTCGACCGCATGGTCGAGGAGCACGTGGTCAGCGCCGACGACGCCAATCAGGCCAAAGCGATGCCGGTGCCGAAACTGCGCAGGCCGATGCCGATCCTGGCGCCGCATGCCTCCGACGCCGCGCTGTCGACGGTCAAGGACACGCCGATCATCAAGCTGACGCTCGATGCGACCTTGCAGAAGGTGCTGGAGCCGCTGGCGCGCGACCGCGCAATTGCGCTGGGTCCGAACATCTCGGTCGGAATCGTCGTGGTCGACAATGAGAGTGGCGACGTGCTCGCGCGTGTCGGCTCGGCCGATTATTTCGACGAGAGCCGGGCGGGGCAGGTCGACATGACCCGCGCCATCCGCTCACCCGGCTCGACGCTCAAGCCCTTCATCTACGGGCTCGCCTTCGAGGACGGCTTTGTCCATCCCGACAGCTTGATCGACGACCGCCCGGTCCGCTTCGGCTCCTATGCGCCGGAAAATTTCGACATGACTTTCCAGGGCACGGTTCCGGTGAGGAAGGCTCTGCAACTGTCGCTGAACGTGCCGGCCATCGTGCTGCTCGACCGCGTCGGCTCGAGCCGGCTGACCTCGCGGCTGCGGCAGGCCGGCGGCAACCTCGTCCTGCCCAAGGACGAAGCGCCCGGCCTCGCCATGGGGCTCGGCGGCGTCGGCGTGACGCTCCAGGACCTCGCCCAGCTCTATGCCGGCTTTGCCCGCCTTGGGACCACCAAGCCGTTGCGCGAGATCGTGACAGCCAGGGACGATCGGGAGCCGCTGCGGCTGCTGGATCAGGTCGCAGCTTGGCAGGTCGGCAACGTCCTGCTCGGCACGCCCCCGCCGGAGAACGCCGCCCACAACCGCATCGCCTTCAAGACCGGCACCTCCTACGGCTATCGCGACGCCTGGTCGGTCGGCTTCGACGGTCGCATGACCATCGGCGTCTGGGTTGGCCGTCCGGACGGAGCGCCGGTTCCCGGCCTGATCGGACGCGTCGCCGCCGCGCCCATCCTGTTCGATGCCTTCGCCCGCAGCGGCAAGACGCTGGCCGCCTTGCCGAAGCCGCCCAAGGGAACCCTGGTCGCAAGCAACGCGAAGCTGCCGCTGCCCTTGAAGCGGTTCCGTCCCGTCGGCGAACTGGTGCGAAGCGGGGGCGAGCAGCCGCTGCACATCCAGTTTCCGCTGAACGGCTCGCGGATAGACGTCGATCGATCGGGCGGCCGGGAGAGCGCGGCGATGCCAGTCAAGGTCGCCGGCGGCGTGCTGCCCATGACCGTCATGGTTAACGGCACCGCGCTCGGCGAAATCGACGGCCGCCGTCAGCGGCTGATCGATCCGCCCGGCCCGGGCTTTGCACGGCTCACCGTGATCGACGCCACGGGCGCCGCGGACACAGTCGTCATTCGAATTCAATGACCCTGCCTTAAGCGGTTGTCGCCATGGCGGTTTCAGCGTAAGCGGAACCAATGGCCGACACCTACCCCAGCCCCCGTTTTGGTGCCCCCCGCGAGTCGAAATCGCCCACAAATCCGGGCAGCGGGCTCGTGCGCATGCTCGACATCGTCACGGCCAGCCACCCGCGCGCGATCGGCTTCCTGCTGCTGTGCGCGCTGCTGCTGTTCCTGCCGGGCTTCTTCACCATTCCGCCGATCGACCGCGACGAGGCGCGATTTGCCCAGGCCACCAAGCAGATGGTCGAGAGCGGCGACTATGTCGACATCCGCTTTCAGGAGGACGTCCGCTACAAGAAGCCGGTCGGCATCTACTGGTTGCAATCGGCGACCGTCGAAGCCGCATCGATGCTCAAGCTGCCGAAGGCCGAATTGCGTATCTGGGTCTACCGGCTGCCGTCGCTGATGGGGGCGATCGGCGCCGTGCTGATGACCTATTGGGCCGCGCTCGGATTCATCACACGACGTGCCGCGGTGCTGGCGGCGCTGATGATGTGCGCCTCGGTGCTGCTCGGCGTCGAGGCGCGCCTGGCCAAGACCGACGCCGTGCTGCTGCTCTGCGTGGTTGCCGCGATGGGCGCGATGGCGCGGGCCTATCTGTCCTGGCAGCGCGCCGAGGACGAGACGCATCCGCCCTGGAGCTGGCCCGCGATCTTCTGGACCGCGCTTGCTGCGGGCATCCTGATCAAGGGGCCGCTGATCCTGATGTTCGCAGGCCTGACCATCGTCGCGCTCGCGATCCAGGACCGCGACGCCTCCTGGCTGTGGAAGCTGCGGCCTGTCTGGGGCCTGATGTGGATGCTGGTGCTAGTGCTGCCCTGGTTCGTCGCGATCTTCTGGCGCGCGGGCGAGACCTTCTTCACCACCTCCGTCGGCGGCGACATGCTGAGCAAGCTTGGCGCCCAGGAATCGCACGGCGCACCGCCCGGACTTTACCTGGCGCTGTTCTGGATCACGTTCTGGCCGGGTGCGCCGCTGGCGGCGATGGCGGCGCCTGCGGTGTGGCGGGCCCGCCGCGAGCCCGGCGCGCAGTTCCTGCTGGCCTGGCTGATCCCGTCCTGGATCGTGTTCGAGGCGGTGCTGACCAAGCTGCCGCATTACGTGCTGCCGCTGTATCCCGCGATCGCGATCCTCACCGCCGGCGCGGTGGAGCGGCGCGTGCTGTCGCGCTCCTGGCTGATGCGCGGCTCGGCCTGGTGGTTCGCGATCCCCGCAGCCGCCTCCATCATTGCGGTGGTCGGCTCGGTGATACTGACGCGGCAGCCCGCTTTCGTCGCTTGGCCGTTCATCGCGGCCGCGCTGATCTTCGGTCTGTTCGCCTGGTGGCTGTTCGATACCAACCGCGCCGAGCGCTCGTTGCTCAACGCCCTGGTCGCAGGCCTGATGCTCGCCGTGACGATCTACGGCATCGTGCTGCCGTCGCTGACGCCGCTGTTTCCCAGCATCGAGATCGCGCGCGCGCTTCGCAACGTCACCTGCGTCGGACCGAGGGCGGCTGCGGCCGGTTATCACGAGCCGAGCCTCGTCTTCCTGGCGGGCACCCGGACCTTGCTCACCGACGGCTCCGGTGCGGCGGACTTCCTGCGGCAGGGCAGCTGCCGCTTCGCGCTGATCGAGCAGCGCTCAGAGCGCAGCTTCGTGCAGCGCGCCGAGGCGATCGGGCTGCGCTACAAGGTCGGCGCGCGCATCGACGGCTATAATTTCTCGCAAGGGCGCGCGATCTCGATCTCGATCTTCCGCTCGGAAGGTACCGAATAGGATGCGGGCTCCGACCGACGTTGCACCGCATGCCGGCTATCCCGCGCAATTGCTAGCGGTGTCCTGGCGCGCGCTGGCGCAGCTCGTGCGGTCGCCCTCGCACTCGCGCCGCGCCGAGGCCGCCCGGAAGCTGGCGCGGCATTCGCTATGGATTGCCACGGCGGGTGCAGCGCTCGTCATCGTGCTGATGGTCGCGTTCGATCAGACCGAGATCCTGCTGATGCCGCCGCGCGGCACGCCGAGCCTGTGGCCGATCCGCATCCTCACCGATTTCGGCAAGGACGAGTATATCCTCTCGGTGCTGGGTGCTGCGCTGGTGGTGCTGGCGCTCGTCGCGGCCGGGCTGCGTGGGAGCCGCCGTGCGCTGCTGCTCGGCTTCGGCACGCGGCTGCAATTCCTGTTTCTGTCGGTTGCCGTGTCAGCCTTCGTCGCCGAGATCCTGAAATATGTCATCGGCCGCGGACGTCCGTTCGTCGGGGGCAAGGCCAATCCGTTCAACTTCGTCCCGTTCGAGGGGACGGGGGCTTATGCCAGCCTGCCGTCAGGCCACGCCGTGGCCGCGTTCGCCCTGGCGTTTGCCGTCTCGGCACTGTGGCCGCGTCTGCGCGTCTTCATGTTCACTTACGCAATCGTGATCGTGCTGACGCGCCTGGTGTTGCTGGCGCATCATCCGAGCGACGTGGTCGCCGGCGCTTTGGTCGGAACGGTGGGCGCCATGGCCGTTCATTACTGGTTCGCGGCCCGAAAGCTCGGATTTGCCATCCGCGCCGACGGCACCATCGTGCCGCTTTCAGGGACATTTTCCGACCGCTTCAAAAGGGTTGCCCACCGGGCATCCGCCCCATAAAAGCGGCTGCCTGCCGGGACCGCCGGTTCCCCTGGGCAGGTCAATTCCAACCACGAGCCTCGATTTGTCGACGTCCCAGCCTTCGGTGTCCATCGTTGTTCCCGTGCGCAACGAAGCCGACAACATCGCGCCGCTGATCGCGGAGATCGGCGCGGCACTCGATGGCCGCTGGCCCTATGAGATCATCTACGTCAACGACGGCTCGACCGACGCCACCGGCGAGCGGCTTGGCGCCATCATGAAGCAGCGGAGCAATCTGCGTCAGCTTCGCCATGCAAGATCGGCCGGCCAGTCGGCAGCCGTGCGCAGCGGCGTGCGCGCGGCGCGCGGAGAGATCGTGGCGACGCTCGATGGCGATGGCCAGAACAATCCGGCCTTCCTGCCCGACCTGATCGCGGCAGTCGAGAAGGGAGCAGGGCGCGTCGGGCTCGCGGCCGGCCAGCGGATCGGGCGCAAGGACACCGGCTTCAAGAAATTCCAGTCGCGCATCGCCAACGGCGTTCGCAACGCCATCCTGAAGGACGGCACGCGCGACACCGGCTGCGGGCTGAAGGCGTTCCGCCGCGACGTCTTCTTGATGTTGCCTTATTTTGACGGGCTGCATCGCTTCCTTCCCGCGTTGGTCCGCCGCGAAGGCTACGACATCGCCTATGTCGACGTGATCGACCGGCCGCGCCATTCGGGCGTGTCCAACTATGGTTTCTTCGACCGGCTGTGGATCGGCATCATGGATCTTGCCGGCGTCTGGTGGCTGATCCGCCGCAAGAAGCCGACGCCTGAAGTGACCGAGGTGAACGCATGATCATTCAATACGGTCAGGCGCTGAGCAATTATCTCTATGACGTCTTCGTCGCCAAGTTCGACTTCTGGCTGGCATTCGGCCTGGTCGCGCAGCTGTTCTTCACGGCGCGCTTCCTGGTGCAGTGGATCGCGAGCGAGCGCGCTGGCAACAGCGTGGTGCCGATGGCGTTCTGGTTCTGCTCGATGGGCGGCGGGCTGATGACGCTGGTCTATGGCGTCGTGAAGCGCGAGCCCGTCATTATCCTAGGACAGTCGCTCGCGACCATCATCTATATCAGAAACATCATGCTGATCTGGAAAAACCGCGGCACCGCCTCGAAAACGCTGGACCGCTGATCCAGCGTTCGGCTCCGCTTGTTGAAGCCTGGCACGTTGCTGGGCGAGATGCCCAATCCTGATGCTCACATGGCCGCTTTCAGGGCAGCGAAGCCGCGATCGAGATCGGCCTTGAGGTCGTCGGTGCTCTCGAGCCCGATGTGGAGACGCAACGTCGGGCCGCCGGGCGCCCATTTGGTCGCGGTGCGATAGGCATCGCAATCGAAGGGAATTGCAAGGCTCTCGAACCCGCCCCAGGAAAAGCCCATGCCGAACAGCTTCAGCGTATTCAGCATGGTGTCGACCGCCTTCTGCGGCGCCGGCTTCAGCACGATGCTGAACAGGCCGGAGGCGCCGGTGAAGTCGCGCTTCCAGATCGCATGACCGGGATCGGTCTCCAGCCCGGGATGCAGCACGCGCGCAACCTCAGGCCTTGCTGCCAGCCAGCGCGCCATCTCGAGCCCGGAGCGATGATGCTGCGCCAGCCGGACCGACAGCGTGCGGAGGCCGCGTAGCGCCAGGAAGACGTCGTCGGGGCCGGCACAGACGCCGAGCAAGCGGATGCCTTCGGCAATCATCGGCCAGGCCTTGGCGTTGGCCGAGATGGTGCCGAACATGATGTCGGAATGGCCGCCGATATATTTCGTCGCGGCCTGCATGCTGATGTCGACGCCCTGGTCCAGCGAGCGGTGATAGAGCGGCGTCGCCCAGGTGTTGTCGTCGATGACGAGCGCGCCGCGCCCATGTGCGACTTCGGCGATGGCGCGGATGTCGGGCATCTCGAACGATTGCGAGCCTGGCGCCTCCACCAGAACGGCCCGGGTGTTGGGCTTGAACAGCTTGTCGATGCCGGCGCCGATCATCGGATCGAAATAGGTGGTCTCGACGCCGTAGCGGGTCAGCATGCCGTTGCAGAAATTGCGCGAGGGTCGATAGATGTTGTCGACCACCAGGATGTGGTCGCCGGCTTTGAGCACCGAGAGCAGGGTGGTGGAGATCGCCGACAGCCCCGACGGCACGATACCGACGCCGGCGCATTGCGGACCCTCCAGCGCCATCAGCGTCTCCTGGAACGCCTTGGTGGTCGGGGAACCGTGACGGCCATAGGTGAACTCGCCGCGATGGGCGTGCAGGTCCTCTGCGGTCGGATAGAGCACGGTCGAGCCGTGGAAGACCGGCGGATTGACGAACCCCTTCTGCGCCTTGGTGTCGCGGCCGGAGGTGACCAGCCGGGTCTCGGCGTGCTGCTCTTGGGGGGACGAAGAATCCATGGGCCTGCTTTCAAAACCGCGTTTCCACCGGACGCATTGCGCCCCTGGGCCGGCCGAAAGGCCGCGGTCGTTAATAACAGAACACAGAAGAGTCCCGTCAACCCCTTGACCCGGAACGCCAGTCGTTCTGTGATGCGCAGGTGCTATTCAGTCGCCGCATGTTGAGGGGCCTGCCGCGACCTTCGATCCATTGCCTGACCGGACGTCGCGTCACAGCCAAGAGATGGCGGGCGCCGGCGGCGGGGATGAAGGTATGGGCTCCCGAGATCGGCGAGTGTTCGGCAAGGTTTTCCAGCATGACTCTTGCAAGGCCAGATTCTTGAAGGACCTGGCTTGGCAGAGACGATCCTAAGACAACATTCCTGACCTTGAGACGACCTTGAAAGGCCCAAAGCCCATGAAACGCGTAACCCTGGCTCTCTCCCTTGCTCTCGCCGCCGGCCTCACCGCCCAAGCCGCCGATGCGCAAACGCTCAAGACCGTCAAGGATCGGGGCATGGTGTCCTGCGGCGTCAGCCAGGGCCTGCCGGGCTTCTCCTCGCCCGACGACAAGGGCAACTGGACCGGCATCGACGTCGACGTCTGCCGCGCAATTGCCGGCGCGATCTTCAACGATCCGACCAAGGTCAAGTTCGTGCCGCTGTCGGCCAAGGACCGCTTCACCGCGCTGCAATCCGGCGAGATCGACGTGCTCTCGCGCAACACCACCTGGACCATCTCGCGCGACACCTCGCTCGGCGCCAATTTCACCGGCGTGACCTATTACGACGGGCAGGGCTTCATGGTGAAGAAGTCGCTCAAGGTGAATTCGGCGCTCGAGCTCAACAGCGCATCGGTCTGCGTGCAGACCGGCACCACCACTGAGCAGAATCTCGCTGACTACTTCAAGGCCAACAACATGAAGTACGAGGTGATCGCGTTCGCCACCAACGACGAAACCGTCAAGGCCTATGAGGCCGGCCGCTGCGACGTCTTCACCACCGACCAGTCGGGCCTGTACGCCAACCGCCTCAAGCTCGCCAGCCCCAACGACCACATGGTGCTGCCCGAGATCATCTCGAAGGAGCCGCTCGGGCCGATGGTGCGGCACGGCGACGACCAGTGGTTCGACATCGTGAAATGGACGCTGTTCGCGATGCTCACCGCCGAAGAGCTCGGCGTGACCTCGAAGAACATCGACGAGAAGGCGAAGCTGGAAAATCCCGAGCTGAAGCGCGTGCTCGGCAGCGACGGCAATTTCGGCGAACAGCTCGGCCTGACCAAGGATTGGGTGGTGCGGATCGTCAAGACCGTCGGCAATTATGGTGAGGTGTTCGATCGCACCGTCGGCGCCGGTTCGCCGCTCGGCATCAATCGCGGTGTCAACAATCTCTGGAACAAGGGCGGTCTTCAGTACGCGCCGCCGATCCGCTGATCAGCCCTGATCGGCCGGCAGCGGCATGAGCACCGAGGCTCGAAAACCGCCGCCCCAGATCGCGCTGAAGATCCGGCGCATTCTGGGCGGCAAGGCAGGCTGGAACGGCGTTGCCGTCCAGTTTGCCTTCGCGGCGATCCTGGGCTGGATCGGCTACGAGATCGTCTCCAACGCGCGGGCCAATCTCGAGAACCAGCACATCGCCGCCGGCTTCGGCTTCCTCAGGAACAATGCCGGCTTCGACGTCAACCAGACCCTGATCTCCTATACCGGCTCGGACACGTTCCTGCGCGTGTTCGTGGTCGGGCTGTTGAATACGCTCGTGGTCTCCGTGGTGGGCATCGTCTTCGCCACGGTGATCGGCTTCATCGTCGCGCTGTGCCGGCTGTCGCCCAATTGGCTGCTGTCGCGGGTCGGCGAGATCTATGTCGAGGTCATCCGCAACCTGCCACTGCTGTTCCAGATCCTGTTCTGGTACCTGGCGGTGCTCGCGGCCCTGCCCAATCCGCGGCAGAGCATTTCCCTGTTCGGCATTGCCTTCATCAGCAATCGGGGCCTCGTCATTCCCAGCCCGATCGGTCAGAGCGGTCTTGCGCCGTTCCTCGCGGTGCTGGCGCTCGGCATCGTCGCCTCACTGGCGCTGCGCGTCTACGCAAGGCGAGCGCTGTTTCAGCGCGGGCAGGTGATCCGCATCTGGCCTTCCGTGCTGGCCCTGCTGTTCGGGCTTCCGCTGGCCACGATGCTGGTCTTCGGTCTGCCTTTCACCTTCGAGCTGCCCCAGCTGAGGGGGTTCAACTTCGCCGGCGGCTCACGCATCATCCCGGAATTCGTGGCGCTGACGGTGGCGCTGGCGACCTATACCGCCGCCTTCATCGCCGAGATCGTGCGCGCTGGCATCCTGTCCGTTCACAAGGGGCAGATGGAGGCGGGATCTTCGCTCGGCCTCAGCCGCGGCGCAACGCTCCGCCTCATCGTCGTGCCGCAGGCGATGCGCGTCATCGTGCCGCCGCTGACCAACCAGTACCTCAATCTCACCAAGAACTCGTCGCTGGCGGTCGCGATCGGCTATCCTGACCTGGTGTCGGTGTTTGCCGGCACGTCACTGAGCCAGACCGGGCAGGCGATCGAGATCATCGCCATGACGATGGGCGTCTATCTCCTGATCTCGCTCCTCACCAGCGCGATCATGAGCGTCTACGGTTGGCGCGTCAGCCGGAGTCTCGGCGCATGAGCGATGTCATCTCATCCAGCTTCGTCCGCCAGGACCTGCTGGCCGAGCGTCCGGCGCCGGTGAAGACGACGGGCTTCATCGGCCTGATGCGCACGCGCCTGTTCAACTCGCCGACCAACATTCTGCTGACGATCCTCGGCGCCTTGCTGCTCTGGTTCACCATCGTTCCCTCCGTCAAGTTCCTGTTGGTCGATGCGGTCTGGAGCGGTAAGGACCGCACCGCGTGCCTCGCCGAGAACGCCGGCTTTGCGGTCGGCGCCTGCTGGCCCTACATCCAGGCGAAGCTCCCGCAACTGATCTACGGCTTCTATCCCGAGGCCGAGCGCTGGCGGGTGAACTTGACGCTGTTGCTTGCAGTGCTGCTGCTGTTGCCGCTGCTCATTCCGCGGCTGCCGGCGAAGAGCCTGAATGCCGGCCTGTTCTTCGTCGCCTTTCCGGTGGTGGCGTTCTTCCTGCTGCACGGCGGCGGCATCAAGGGCTTCGGGCTGAGCTGGACGGCCGGCCTGTTGCAATTGTTCGACGAGAGCATCGTCGGTGCCGGACAGGCGCTGCTCACCTCGAGCAGGGCCTCCGCGGTCGGTCCGCTGCTGTGGGTGCTCGGGAGCCTCATCGTGCTGCTCGGCACGGTGATCCATTGGCTGATCTTTCCGCTCACCTGGCTGCGCGATTATATCCAGGGCACGGGCCAGCCGGTCTGGGCGGATTTCGGCGTCACGGCCGGGATCGTCTGCCTGATCGCCTTCGTTCTCGGCGGCGGCGTTCGTACCGGCGGGCGGGCTCTGGCCTCGAGCATCGCCACCTTCATTGCCATCGCGATCGTCATCAGGCTGATGGATCTCGACCACGGCGGATTGCCGATCGTGACGACGAATCTGTGGGGCGGCCTCCTGGTGACGCTGGTGGTGTCCGTCACCGGCATCGTCACCTCGCTGCCGATCGGCATCGCGCTCGCGCTCGGCCGCCGCTCGACGATTCCCTTGATCCGGATCTTCTCGATCGCCTTCATCGAGTTCTGGCGCGGCGTGCCGCTGATCACCGTGCTGTTCTTCGCAACCTACATGCTGCCGCTGTTCCTTCCCGGCAATTTCAGCGTCGACGGCTTGGTGCGTGCGCTGATCGGCATCGCGCTGTTCACCGGCGCCTATCAGGCCGAGAACGTCCGCGGCGGGCTCGCGGCCATCCCGCGCGGGCAGAGCGAGGCGGCCGCCGCCCTCGGACTGTCCTGGTGGAAGACGACCTCGCTGATCGTGCTGCCGCAGGGGCTGCGGCACGTCATTCCGAACCTCGTCAACAGCTTCATCTCCCTGTTCAAGGACACCTCGCTGGTCTCGATCGTGGCGCTGTTCGATCTGCTCGGCTCGCTGCGCGCCTCGTTCGCGGATCCGAAATGGTCGACGCCGTCGACGGCGTTCACCGGCTTCGCCTTCGCCGGGATCATCTACTTCCTGTTCTGCTTTGGCATGTCGCGCTATTCCTTGTTCGTCGAGCACCGCCTCAACGCCCACCGCCGCAACTGATCGAGGCCCCCATGTCCGAGCCCATCGTCAAGATTTCCAGCCTGAACAAATGGTACGGCGAATTCCACGTCCTGCGTGACGTCGATCTCGCGGTGCAGAAGGGCGAACGCATCGTGATCTGCGGCCCCTCGGGCTCGGGCAAGTCCACGCTGATCCGCTGCATCAATGCGCTGGAGGAATTCCAGGAAGGCGAGATCGTCGTCGACGGCATCGAGCTCGGGCCGAACCTCAAGCACGTCGACGCGGTCCGCCGTGAAGTCGGCATGGTGTTCCAAAGCTTCAACCTGTTCCCGCATCTGACCGTGCTCGACAATTGCACGCTGGCGCCGATCTGGGTCCGCAACATCCCCAAGAAGGACGCCGAGGTGACGGCGATGAAGTTCCTCGAGCGCGTCAAGATCCCGCACCAGGCCAACAAGTTTCCGGGTCAGATGTCCGGCGGCCAGCAGCAGCGTGTCGCGATCGCGCGAGCCCTCACCATGAACCCGAAGGTGATGCTGTTCGACGAGCCGACCTCGGCGCTCGACCCCGAAATGGTCAAGGAGGTGCTCGACACCATGGTCGACCTCGCCGAGGAAGGCATGACCATGCTGGTCGTCACTCACGAGATGGGCTTTGCCCGCGAGGTCGCCAACCGCGTCGTGTTCATGGACGCCGGGCAGATCATCGAGGCCAACACTCCGAACGAGTTCTTCGCCGCCCCGCAGCACGCCCGCACCAAGCTGTTCCTGAGCCAGATTCTGCGCTGAGTCCGGCGACCCCTGGCCTCGCCGGTCTGACCGCAAGCCTGGCACCATCCGAATCGGCTTGCTTCTTTTCGGACCATCTCCGGAGAGAGACCTTGCAGAGCAGTGCCGGCGTGCGCGCATACCAGAATGCGCGACTGGAAAAGAAGCTGAAGAAGCAGGCGGACGCCGTCATGGCCTTCGCGATCGAGGCACTCGGGCAGGGCAGGCCCGATGAGGCCGAGATGCTCTGCCGCGAGATCTTGAAGGAGGTGCCGGATCATTTTCATGCCACGCACCTGCTCGGCCTGCGCGCGTTCGACGGCGGGCGGCTCGATGAGGCGGAATTCCTGCTCGAGCGTGCGATTGCGCTCGATCCGCGTTCGCCCGATGCGCATGGCAATCTCGGGGCGGTCTATTTCGCGCTGGAGAAATTCGCTAGCGCCCGCGCCTGCCAGGAGAAGGCCATCGCGCTCAAGCCGAATTGTCCGATCACCCTGACCAATCTCGGCAATACGCTGCTGCACATCGGCCTCGGCAACGAGGCGATCGGGCAGCACGAGCGGGCGATCAGGCTGAAGCCGGATTATGCCGATGCGTTTTGCAACCGCGGCATGGCGGAATTGATGACGGGCCAGTTGGAACGCGCCAAGGCGAGCTTCGAGCGCGCCCTGTCGTTTCAGCCATCTCACGCCGAGGCGATCGCGGGCAGGGGGATGGTCAGCCTCGAGCTCCGGCACTTCGCGGAGGCGGGCGCCGCCTTCGACGCCGCGCTCGCGATCAAGCCGGGTTCGCCGCGGATTCTGCTGCAGCGTGGACGGCTCAATTTGAGTTTAGCCCGGCTGGAGCAGGCGGCCGCGGACCTCGACGCGGCGCTGGCGCAATCGCCACGGCTCGAGCTCGCGCTGTGCTGGCGGGCGCAGATCGACATTCTCGCGGGAAACACGGCGCGGGCGATGGCAGGCGTCAAGACGCTGCTCGAGGTCAATCCGCAATCCGAGATGGGGTTGGCGCTTTTGGCGGCGTGCCATGTGAACCAGGGAGACATCCTGACAGCGCTCGCGCACCTCGACGCCGCGCTCGAGATCGCGCCGGATTTTCCGGAGGCGATCGGATACAAGATCTTCGTGCTGGACTACCTGCCGGAGGCCGATTTCGCCGCCCAGCAGGCCGCGCGGAAATACTGGTGGGACGCGATCGGCGCGAAGCTGCAGCAAAGGACGCTGGCGCCGCGGCCACTCGATCCTGACCGGCGGATCGTGATCGGATACGTCGCATCCGAATTCAGGAACCACTCGGCGGCATACTCTCTGTTGCCGGTGCTGCGCCATCATGATCACGCCCAGTTCAAGGTCGTCTGCTATTCCTGCTGGCCGGTGCAGGACGAGATGACTGAGAGCTTCAAGCCTCTCGCGGATGTCTTCGTCGATGCCGCACAATTGTCCGATGACGAGCTGGCCGACCGCATCCAGGCCGATGGCATCGATATTCTGATCGATGTCTCCGGGCACACGACCGGCAGCAGGCTTCATGTCTTCGCCCGCAAGCCGGCGCCGATCCAGGTCACAGGCTTCGGGCACGCCACGGGGACAGGCCTTCAAACCATGGACTACGTGCTCGCGGACCCGATCTTCATCCCGCAATCGGCCCGTCATCTCCTGGCCGAGAGGGTCCATGACCTGCCGTGCCTGATCACGATCGATCCGATCCTGGACATTCCGCCTTCAGAGCCACCCATGCTCCGCAACGGCTACGTCACTTTCGGGGTGTTCAACCGCATCTTCAAGATTTCGGACGAGGCCATCCGGGTGTGGTCGAACGTGATGCATGCGGTGAGGGGATCGAAGATCATCGTCAAGAACGGGCTGCTTGACGATCCATTGCTGCGCGATCGACTGGTCGCGCGGTTCGCGGCACAGGGGATCGCCGAAGAGAACGTCATCTGCATGGGCTCGACCTCGCGCCCCGAGCATCTGCGGGCCTTTGCGATGGTCGACATTTCCCTCGACACCTTCCCGCAGAACGGCGGCATCAGCACCTGGGAGTCCCTCTATGCCGGCGTTCCCGTGGTCGCCAAGCTCGGCAGCGGCGCTTCGTCGCGCGCCGGCGGCTCCATCGTTGCCGCCGTCGGCCTGGAGGACTGGGTCGCCGAGGATGACGCGGGCTATGCCGCGATCGCGTGCAACTACGCGGCGCAGCCGGCCTACCTGGCAAAGCTGCGGGCGGATCTACCGGCTCGGATCGCAGCCTCTCCGGCCGGCGACGTCGAATTTTACACGCGCGAGGTCGAAGCGGCCTATCGCCGGTTCTGGCGCGATTATTGCGCTGCCGCCTCGGAGGTGGCGTAGGACGATTGCGCTGGGCCCCGGGAAATCCCGGAGGCGATAGGACTCCGGTGACCGGCGGGCCAGGCTCGCGAATCAGTTAGACTCTGCTGAGGGCATCCTCCGGAGATACACCTTGCAGAATAGCGGCGGCGGCGCGCGCGCGTTCCAGAATGCGCGATTGCAGAAGAAGTTGATGAAGCAGGCCGACGCCGTCATTGCCGCTGCGGCCAACGCTTATGGCCAGGGCCGATATGCCGAGACAGAGGCGCTGTGCCGCGAGATCCTGAAAGCCCTTCCGGATCATGTCGATGCCATTCACCTGCTCGGCATGTGCGCCCATGACGGTCGGCGCCTCGAGGAGGCGAGAGAGCTGCTGGAGCGCGTGATTGCGCTCGATCCGCGCCTGCACGATGCCCACAACAACCTCGCGACGGTGCATTTCGACCTCGGCAATTACGAGGAGGCGCGGCGCTGCCAGGAGAGGGCGATCGCGCTCAAGCCGAATTTCGCGGTGGCGCTGACCAACCTCGGCAATACGCTGATGCATATGGGGCTGTACGAACAGGCGCTCGAGATGCACGAGCGCGCCATCAAGATTAAACCGGATTATGCCGATGCGCTCTGCAATCGCGGCATGGTCGAGATCGTGCTTGGGCAGATCATGCGTGCCAAGGAGAGCTTCGATCGCGCCCTGCTGTTTCAGCCGCGTCACGCCGAGGCCATCGTCGGCAGCGGCATGGTCAGCATGGAGCTGCGGCACCACGAGGAGGCTGCAGCCAAGTTCGCTCAGGCCCTCGCAATCAAGCCAGGCGCGCCACGAATTCTGGCCCAGCGCGGACGGCTCAGTTACGAGCTGCAGCACCTGCAGGAGGCGCTGGCGGATTTCGATGCGGCGCTTGCGATTTCGCCCAAGCTCGAGCTGGCCCTTCGGGGCAAGGCGCAGGTCTGCCTCGTCATGGGAAGGACCGCGCAGGCGATGGCGGCCGCAACGACCTTGATCGAGCGAAATCCTCGCTCGGAGATGGGGTTGGCGCTTCTGGGCTTCGCTTATTCGAACCAGGGAGACATGGAATCCGCGATTGAATATCTCGATCGCGCGCTGGCGCTGCGACCGGACTATGGAGACGCGATCAGAGGCAAGATCTTCTTGCTGGACTACCTTGCGGAGGCGGATTTTGCGGTCCAGCAGGCGGTGCGAAAGTCCTGGTGGGATGCAATCGGCTCGAGGATTCCGCAAAGGACGCTGCCGAAGCGGCCGCTGGATCCGGACAAGCAGATTGTGGTCGGATATGTCGCGGCCGAATTCCGACAACACTCGGCGGGACTCACCTTGCTGCCCGTGTTGCGCCATCATGATCACGCCAAGTTCAAGATCGTCTGCTATTACGCCTGGCCGGGGGCAGACGAGTACACCGCCATGTTCAAGCAGATGGCGGACGTCTGGGTCGACGCTTGGCAGATGTCGGACGACGAGCTCGCCGATCGTATTCAGGCCGACAATGTCGACATTCTGATCGACGTTTCCGGCCACACGACCGGCAACAGGCTGCAATGCTTCGCCCGGAAGCCGGCTCCGATCCAGGCCACCGGCTTCGGACACGCGACGGGTACGGGCATGCCGACCATGGATTACGTGCTCGCCGATCCCATTTTCATTCCGCCATCGGCCCGGCATCTGTTTCCCGAGAAGATCCACGATCTGCCGTGCCTGATCACGATGGAGCCGGTCACCAATCTAAAGCCCTCCGAGCTGCCGATGCTCCGCAACGGCTACGTCACCTTTGGTGTGTTCAACCGCATCTACAAGATCTCGGATGATGCGATCCGCGTGTGGTCGCGCATCATGCAGGAAGTGCCGGGATCGAAGATCATCCTCAAGCATGGTTTGCTCGACGATGGCCTGCTGCGCGATAGCCTGGTCGCACGCTTCATCGCACAGGGTATTGCGGAGGAGGACATCACTTGCCTCGGCACCACCTCGCGTGATGACCATTTGATGGCCTTCGACAAGATCGATATTTCCCTCGACACGTTCCCGCAGAACGGCGGCATCAGCACCTGGGAATCCCTCTACAAGGGCGTTCCGGTCGTGGCCAAGCTCGGCATTGGAGCCTCCTCGCGTGCCGGCGCCTCCATCGTGGCGGCCG
Source organism: Bradyrhizobium sp. NBAIM18 (assembly GCF_020193825.1). Classification (NCBI taxonomy): domain Bacteria; kingdom Pseudomonadati; phylum Pseudomonadota; class Alphaproteobacteria; order Hyphomicrobiales; family Nitrobacteraceae; genus Bradyrhizobium; species Bradyrhizobium sp. NBAIM18. The sequence goes on along the minus strand of NZ_JADYVO010000011.1, from coordinate 160,388 downwards.
TCGGCCTCGGCGACTGGGTCGCGGAGGACGACGACGGCTATGTCGAGATCGCCCGCAAGTTTGCCTCGCAGCCCGAATATCTGGCGAAGTTGCGCGCGGGCTTACCGGCCCAGATCGCAGCCTCGCCCGCCGGCAATGTCGAGATCTACACGCGTGAGCTCGAGGCGGGCTACCGAAAGTTCTGGCGCGACTATTGTGCCGCTGCCGCCGAGCACGGCGACGCTGCGGTCAGCGGGGCGGACGCACCTGGCGGCTCCTGAGCCGCATCCTGCAGGCGACCCCCGGGATATCCCGGACGGATTTCTGGTCCGGCAGCCCGGCCGGGTCGATGCGCGAATCAGTTAGACTCGGCCTTGGGCCATCTTCCGGAGAGACACCTTGCAGAGCAGCGTCGGCGCGCGCGCATTCCAGAATGCGCGATTGCAGAAGAAATTGAAGAAGCAGGCCGACGCCGTCATCTCCGCCGCGGCGAGCGCCTATGGTCAAGGCAGATATGCGGAGAGCGAGGCGCTCTGCCGCCAGATCTTGCAAGCCGTTCCGGATCATTTCGACGCGACGCACGTGCTCGGCCTCAGCGTGCAGCAGGGCGGGCGCCTCGACGAAGCGCAACAGCTGCTCGAGCGCGCGATTGCGATCGATCCGCGTTCGCACGAGGCTCAGAGCAATCTCGCGGCGCTCTACTTCGTGCTTCAGAAACTGGAAGCGGCCCGCGCCTGTCAGGAGAAAGCGATTGCGCTGAAGCCGAATTTTACGCCGGCCCTGGTCGGTCTCGGCAACACCCTGCTCCAGATGAACCTGCCCGAACAGGCCATCGAGGTCTACGATCGCGCCATCAAGCTGAAGCCCGACTACGCCGACGCGCTTTGCAATCGTGGCGTGGCGCAGCTGGCGCTGTTCCGGTTTGACCGCGCCAGGGAGAGCTTTGATCGCGCGTTGTTGTTTCAGCCGCGCCACGTCGAAGCGCTCATCGGCAAGGGCGTGGTCAGCATCGAGCTCAAGCGCTACGATGAGGCGGAGGCTGCACTCGCAGCGGCGTTCGCGATCAAGCCCGATTCGGCGAAGATTCTGGCCCAGCGCGGACGCCTCAACTCGGCGCTGTCGCGGCTGGAACAGGCGGCGGCGGACTTCGATGCGGCCCTTGCACTTTCGCCCCGGTTCGAAATGGCCTTGCGGGGAAAGGCGGAGGTCTCGCTCAGCCTGGGAAACACCGCACAGGCGATCCTGGCCTGCACGACCTTGCTCGAGCAAAATCCACGTTCCACGATCGCATTGGCGTTGCTGAGCTCCTGTTTTGCAAATCAGGGAGAAATCGCGTCCGCAATCGAACATCTCGACGCCGCGCTGGCGATCTCGCCGGATCCAGACTTGATGGCGCGGAAGATCTACTATCTGGACTTTCTTCCCGACGCCGATTTCGCGATCCAGCAGGCGACGCGAAAGTCCTGGGGCGAAGCGATCGGTGCCCGCGTGCCGCAGAGGAAGCTCGCCCCCCGGCAGCTCGATCCCGACAGGCGGATCGTGATCGGCTATGTTTCCGCCGAATTCTGGTATCATTCGGCGGCGTTCGGCTTGCTGCCGGTGCTGCGCCATCACGATCACGCCAGCTTCGAGGTCGTCTGCTATTCGTGCTCGCCGACTCAAGATGCGATCACAGCCGAATTCAAGTCGGCGGCCGACGGCTGGGTCGATGCCTGGCAGATGTTCGACGAAGAACTGGCCGATCGTATCGAGGCCGACAAGGTCGATATCCTGATCGACGTGTCCGGGCACTCGTCGGGCAACAGGCTTCAGGTCTTCGCCCGCAAGCCGGCTCCCATCCAGGTCACGGGCTTCGGACACGCGACCGGTACGGGTCTCCGGACGATGGATTACGTGCTCGCGGACCCGGTCTTCATTCCGCAATCGGCACGGCATCTGCTGACCGAAAAGGTTTATGACCTGCCGTGCCTGATCACGATCGATCCCATCCTCGATGTGCCGCCTTCGGAGCTTCCCATGCTCCGCAACGGCTACGTCACCTTCGGCGTATTCAACCGCGTCAACAAGATCTCCGACGAGGCCATTCGCGTGTGGTCGAACGTGATGCGGGAGGTGGCCGGATCGAAGATCATCATCAAGCATACGCTGCTCGACGATCCCCTGGTGCGCGACGGCCTGCTCGCGCGCTTTGTCGCCCACGGGATTGCCGAGGAGAGGATCACTTGTCTCGGCTCGTCCGAGCGCGCCGATCATCTGCGAGCCTTCGCGCTGGTCGATATTTCGCTCGATCCGTTTCCGCAGAACGGCGGCGTCAGCACCTGGGAATCCCTCTATGCGGGCGTTCCGGTCGTCGCCAAGCTTGGCCACGGCGCATCCTCGCGCGCCGGCGGCTCCATCGTGGCCGCCGTCGGTCTTGACGACTGGGTGGCCGAGGACGACGAGGGCTACGCCGCGGTCGCGTGCAAATTCGCTGCCCAGCCCGCGTATCTGGCAAAGCTGCGCGCGGAATTGCCGGCCCGGATCGCGGCTTCGGCCGCGGGCAACGTCGAAACCTATACGCGCAGGGTCGAGGAGGGCTACCGCAAGTTCTGGCGCGACTATTGTGCCGCGGCCTCGGAAAGCGGGGAGGTCGCTTAGGCCGGCCGAACTGCGCAGATTTTGTGGATCTGCGCCTTCGGCCCGAGGATGCGCGTGACGATCAGACGAAGGGCGGCTTGATGTTGCTGCGCTTCTCCAGCCATTCCGGCACCGGCAGGTTCTTGGCGCGCATGAAGTCGGCGTTGAACAGCTTCGACAGATAGCGGCTGCCGGAATCGCACAGCACGGTAACGATCGTCTTGCCGGGCCCGAGCTGCTTCGCAAGCCGCATCGCCCCGACGACATTGATGCCCGTCGAGCCGCCGAGGCACAGACCTTCGTGCTGGAGCAGTTCGTAGATCGCACTGACGGCGTCGGTGTCGGGAATGAGATAGGCATCATCGACCTTGGCGGTCTCGACGATCGCGGTGGCGCGGTTGAGGCCGATGCCCTCCGTGATCGAGCCGCCCGGCGTCGCCTTGGGATCGCCGGTCCTGAAATATTCATACATGCCGGCACCGTGCGGATCGGCGCACGCGATGCGGATGTTCTTGTTCTTCTCCTTCAGATAGCGGCTGACGCCGGCGAGCGTGCCGCCGCTGCCGACCGAGCAGACGAAGCCGTCGACCTTGCCGCCGGTCTGCTCCCAGATCTCTGGCCCCGTGGATTCGTAATGCGCCTTGGCGTTGTCCAGGTTGTTCCACTGGTCGGCGAACAGCACGCCATTGGGCTCGGTCTTGCGCAGCTCGTCGGCGAGCCGCCGGCCGACATGCTGGTAGTTATTGGGGTTGGCGTAGGGAAGGGCCGGCACCTCGATCAGCTCGGCACCGCAAAGCTTCAGGAAATCCTTCTTCTCCTGGCTCTGCGTCTCCGGGATCACGATCAGGGTGCGGTAGCCGCGCGCGCTCGCAACAACGGCAAGGCCGATGCCGGTATTGCCGGCGGTCGCTTCCACCACCAGCCCGCCGGGCTTCAGCTCGCCGCGCTTCTCGGCCTCCAGGATCATCCATTTCCCGGCGCGGTCCTTCACCGACTGACCGGGATTCATGAACTCGGCCTTGCCCAGGATGGTGCAGCCGGTCAATTCCGAAGCCTGCTTGAGCTTGATCAGGGGAGTGTTGCCGATGGCTTCGACAACGTCGTTGCGAATGGTCATGTCGGGAAAAATCACTACCAAAGGGGTTGATCGGCTTTGGCCGAACCTAGTGCTTGGGAGGCCAAAGGGGAAGGCTTTTGCGCTGCGGCGAACCCGACCGAAACGCCCGCGGAAACAGTGATATGCCCGAGACGAGACCGGCGCTGACGCGCGCGGCCGCGAGGCGGGATATCGGTAGGAGGAAACGACCGAACCCCGGCCAGGGCACGAAACGATTGCGCTCCCGATCAGCGCTGTCGCGACCGATTCTTGCCCCTGGCCAGACGGGTCGCGACAGGACGCGTGGACTGCGGTGACGGCCAAGAGATATCGGCACGTTGCACGGCTTCGTTTTCGGCAAGATTGACGGGTGTTGCACGTCGCCCAGAGGGTGGGACTGAGCTGAAGGCGTGCAACGCGTTCGGAATAAAGAGCGAAGCTAAGGGTGTGGCCGCGATATCACATGAAATCTTGGTAAGCTTGCTTACGTTTTCCCAATGTTTCGCAATGAAGGAAGTCCCTGCGAGACAGTCGCTTTTCGCATTCTTGTCAGTTCGCTCCCGGCCCGTCGGCGCGGGCATCTCGCAATTGCGGCACTGTCCCGCCGTTCCGCGCCCGGCTAGTATGAACCTCAGGTTCCGCAGAAAGCATCATCACTGTGAACGCGTCGTCCAAAGCCTCCCGACCCCCCTGCCGCGAATCGGTTACTCCGGCAGCGTTGCGGCGGCTTGATCTGCTCGGCGGGGGGTGGATGTGACACAGCAAGTTCCAGTGATCGCCTCGCGGCGGTCTCTCGGTTCTGCATTCGGAACGCTGCGCGCGGCGCGATGGATTGCGGTGCTGTGCCTCGCCGCCGGCTCGGGGGCCTGCGTGCTGACCCAGGATCTTCCCGATCCCGCGCTCGACGTTCCCACGCATTACAAATATGCCGGCAAGGGCGACGCGCCGCCGTCGCTGGATTGGTGGCGCGGCTTCCGCTCTGCGGAGCTCGCGCAGCTGATGGAGGAGGCGCAGACCGTCAATCTCGACATCGCCGCAGCCGTGGCGCGCATCGTCCAGGCCGACGCGCAGGCGCGACAGGCCGGAGCGGCGCTGCTGCCGAGTGTCTCGACAGGCGGATCCGAAACCTATTCGCGCACATCGGGCTCAAGCGCTTCGGGACTGTCCATCGGCGGACGCGAGGTCGTCAATTATTCGGCCTCGCTGAGCGCGAGCTATCAGCTCGATTTCTGGGGCCAGAACCGCGACGCGCTGCAATCGGCAGAGGAGACGGCGAACGCCAACCGTTTCGATCGCGACACGGTCGCGCTGACCACGCTCGCAGCCGTCGCCAACGCCTATTTCCAGGTGCTGGCCTCGCAGGACCGCATCAGGACCTCACAGCGCAACATCGCAAGCGCGCAGCGCATCCTCGATGCGGTCAGGGAGCGCCGCAGGGCCGGCACCGGCACTGATCTCGACGTCGCCCAGCAGGAGAGCGTGCTGGCGAACCAGAAGGCGCTGGTGCCGCCGTTGCGCCAGACGCTGGACCAGAACGTCAACGCGCTCGCCGTGCTGGTGTCGCGGCCGCCGGAGAGCGTGCGCGTGCACGGCGGCTCTCTGGACCGGATCGCGATCCCGCGCGTGACGCCCGGCCTGCCGTCGGAGCTGCTGACGCAGCGGCCGGACATCCGCCGACAGGAGGCGCAGCTCGCCTCGGCCACCGCCAACATCGGCAATGCCCGCGCACAATTCTTTCCGACCATCCAGCTCACCGGCAATGGCGGCTACCAGAGCTCGGCGCTGGTCTCGCTGTTCCAGCCGCATGCGGCCTTCTTCCAGCTCGTCGGCAGCGCGACACAGCCGATCTTCGACGGCGGCAGGATCCTCGGCAATTTCGAGTTGGCCAAGGCGCGGCAGGACGAGCTGCTGCAAACCTACCGCAAGACCATCATCCAGGCCTTTGCCGACGTCGACAACGCGCTGTTCTCGATCAAGCAGACCACGATCAGGCTGCAATTGCAGCGCGACGTCGTCGCCGCCTCGCGCCGCGCCTTCGATCTCTCCGAGCAGCAATTGCGTGCCGGCACCGCCGACATCGTGACCGTGCTCAATACCCAACTGACCCTGTTCCAGGCGGAAGACGCGCTGTCGCAGGCCCAACTCGCACGGCTTCTGGCCATCGTCAGCCTGTACCAGGCGCTCGGCGGCGGCTGGGAGCCGCGGATGGAGAAACCGGTCAATGCTCTTTAAGCCGGACACCAAGCAGGGCGCGGGAGAGGGGACGGCGAAGAGATCGCGCGGCCGCGGCTTCGTCATGACCCTGATCACGCTCGCGATCCTCGGCAGCCTCGGCTATGTCGGCTGGATCGTCATGCAACAGCAGCAGACGAACAACCGCAATCAGCGCCCCGATCTGCCGGTGCCGGTGCTGGCCGCGAGCCCGCGCATCCAGGACGTGCCGGTTTATCTCGACGGCGTCGGCGCGATCCGCGCGCTCAACACCGTGACCGTGCGCTCGCAGGTCGACGGCAAGCTGATCGCGGTCAATTTCACGGAAGGCCAGGACGTCAAGAAGGGCGACGTGCTCGGCGAGATCGATCCAGCGATCTATCAGGCGCAGTACGACCAGGCGGTTGCCAAGAAGGCGCAGGATCAGGCCCAGCTCGCCAACCAACGCATCGACCTCGCGCGCTACGAGCAGCTCGCTGCCTCCAACGCCGGCTCCAAGCAGCAGGCCGACACCCAGCGTGCGCTGGTCGCGCAGACCGAGGCGCTCGTCAAGGCCGACCAGGCTGCGATCGACAACGCGGCGGCGACGCTGAGCTACACCAAGATCGTGGCGCCGATCTCGGGCCGCGTCGGCCTGCGCCTGGTCGACCAGGGCAACATCATCCATGCCTCCGACACCACGGGCCTCGTGGTGATCACGCAATTGCAGCCGATCGCGGTGTGGTTCAGCCTGCCGCAACAGCAGATCATGCGCGTCAACGCGGCGGCGGCGAAGGGGCCGCTCGCGGTCGACGTGTTCGGCAATGACGGCATCACGGTGATCGATACCGGCAAGCTCACCGGCATCGACAATCAGGTCGACCAGACCACCGGCACGCTCAAGCTCAAGGCCGAATTCCCCAATGCCAATTACCAGCTCTGGCCGGGCCAGTTCGTCAATGTCCGCCTCAAGGTCGAGACCTTGACGCAGGCGTTGGTGGTGCCGACCTCGGCGGTGCAGCGCGGCCCGATCGGCACTTTCAGCTACGTCATCGGCGCGGACAACATCGTCTCGGCCAAGCCCGTGACGGTGACCCAGCAGAACGAGCATGACGCCGTGATCGCCAGCGGCCTGTCGGCGAGCGAGAGGGTGGTCACCACGGGCTTCGCAAATCTGTCCGACGGCTCCAAGGTGATCGTCGGCCGCGATGACCAGACTCCGTCGGCCGATCTTGCCCCGCGCAAGCGCTCGCGCGCACCGGACGCTCAGAAGAAGGATGGTGCTAACGAAGGCCAGAAGGACGGGCAGAAGGACGGCCAAGCCAAGGACGGCGAGTTGCGCGCCAAGCGCAAGAGCAGTGAAGGCGACCAGAAGGGGCAGACGGGACCGGCGCCGGGGCCGGGGGCATCGGAAAGTGGAGCCAAGCAGCCATGATCCCGACAACAGCCGCTTGAAGCGGCAGGCATAACCCATGGGTGTCTCCGAACCCTTCATCCGCCGGCCGATCGCGACCTCGCTGCTCGGCATCGCGCTTCTGATCGGCGGGCTGCTCGGCTATTTCGCACTCCCGGTCTCGGCGCTGCCGCAGGTCGATTTCCCGACCGTGCAGGTGACGACGCAGCTGCCGGGCGCGAGTCCGGACGTGATCGCCTCGCTGATCACCGCGCCGCTGGAGCGGCAGCTTGGGCAGATCCCGTCGCTCTCGGCGATGAACTCGACGAGCTCGTTCGGCGTCAGCCAGATCTCGCTGCAGTTCGAGCTCAACCGCGACATAGACGGGGCGACGCAGGACGTGCAGGCCGCGATCAATGCCGCCGCGGGCGTGCTGCCGAGGACGCTGCCTTACCCGCCGACCTACGCCAAGGTGAACCCGGCGGATGCGCCGGTGATGACGCTGGCGCTGCGCTCGGACACGATCTCGCTGCGGGTGATGAGCGACATCGCCGACACCATTCTGGCGCAACGTTTGAGCCAGATCTCCGGCGTCGGGCGCGTGTCCGTGCTGGGCGGGTTGAAGCCGGCCGTGCGCATCCAGGCCGATCTGGCGCGCCTTGCAGCCTACGGCATCGCGATGGAAGATCTGCGCACCGCGATCGCCAATGCCAATGTCTCGGGGCCGAAAGGCTCGCTCGACGGCGCGCAGCAATCCTACATCATCGCCGCCAACGACCAGATCGCGGCGGCCGAAGCCTACAAGCCCGTCATCATCGCCTATCGCAACGGCTCGCCGGTGACCATTGCCGACGTCGCCCAGATCGTCGACGGCCTCGAGAACGACCGCACTGGCGGCTGGTACCAGGGCACGCCGGCGGTCATCCTCGACATCCAGCGCCAGCCCGGCGCCAACGTCATCGACGTCGTCAGCCAGATCCGCGCCGAGATCCCGAAACTGCAGCGCGCGATCCCGGCCGGCGTGAATCTCACCATCGTCTCCGATCGCACCGTCACCATCCGCGCCTCGGTGCGCGACGTACAATTCACGCTGGTCCTTGCCGTCGTGCTGGTGACGCTGGTGGTGCTGCTGTTCCTGCGTTCGTTGCGCGCGACCGTGATCGCCGGCGTCGCGCTGCCGCTGTCGCTGATCACGAGCTTCGGCATCATGTATTTTGCCGGCTTCAGCCTCGACAATCTGTCGCTGATGGCGCTCACGATTGGCACCGGATTCGTTGTCGACGATGCCATCGTGATGATCGAGAACATCGTGCGCCACATGGAGAATGGCGACGGCGCGATGGAAGCCTCGCGCAAGGGCGCCAGCGAGATCGGCTTCACCGTGATCTCGCTGACGGTGTCGCTGATTGCGGTCTTCATCCCGCTCCTGTTCATGTCGGGCCTGGTCGGGCGCATGTTCCGCGAATTCGCGCTGACCTTGACGATTGCGGTCGTGACCTCGGCGGTGGTCTCGCTGACGCTGACGCCGATGATGTGCTCGCGGCTGCTCAAGCACGCGCACGAGGAGCTGGCCGTGCCGGGACTGGCCGCGATCAGCCGCTTCATCGACCGCACGGTCGACGCCTATCACGGATCGCTGTTGTGGGTGCTGGAGCGCCAGCGCGCCACGCTGGTCGTGACCTTCGTTACGCTGATCGCGACCCTGGTGCTCTATGTCGTCGCGCCCAAGGGCTTCCTGCCGCTGCAGGACACCGCGTCGATCACGGCGGTGACGGAGGCGGGGCCCGACGTGTCGTTTGCGGAGATGAAGAGGCGGCAGGCCGAGGCGGCCGAGGCCATCAGGGCCGACCCTGATGTGGTCGGCGTGGTCTCGGTGATCGGTGCGGGCTCCGTCAACCCGACCACCAATGTCGGCCGCCTCGTCATGAGCTTGCGGCCGCGCGGCGAGCGCCGCGACGATGTCAGCGTGGTCGTGACCCGGTTGAAGGAGCGGGTCTCCGGCATCCCCGGCATGACCGTCTATTTCCAGCCGGTGCAGGACGTGCAGATCTCGACCCAGTCGAGCCGCTCGCAATACCAGTACACGCTGACCGGCACCGATGCGACGCTGGTCTCGGAATGGGCGCGCAAGCTGGTTGCGGAGATGCGGCGCGATCCCTTGTTCCGGGACGTCTCCTCCGAGGCGCAGGAGGGCGGCCTGCGGGCGCAGCTCGATGTCGACCGCACGCGCGCCGGCCAGCTCGGCGTGAGCCTGCAAGCAATCACCGACACGCTGAACGACGCCTTCGCGCAGCGGCAGATCTCGACCATCTACGGTCAGGCCAACCAGTATCGGGTGGTGCTGGAGGCGCTGCCGATGTATCAGCGCGATCCCTCGATCCTGTCGAAGCTCTATCTGCCGGGTGCCGCGAGCGCCACCGCGGGCGCGCCCAATGCCCAGGTGCCGCTGTCGGCCGTGGCGACGCTGAAGCGGACCACGGCGCCGCTCGCGATCTCGCATCAGGCGCAATTCCCGTCGGTGTCGCTCAGCTTCAACCTGGCGCCGGGCGCGGCGCTCGGCGATGCCGTCGAAGCCGTAAAGGTGATCGAGACCCGCATCGGCATGCCGGGCAGTATCGTCGGCGTCTATGCCGGCGACGCCGCCGAATTCGCCAAGGCACTCGCCGGCCAGCCCTGGCTGCTGCTCGCCGCCGTCATCACGATCTACATCGTGTTAGGGGTGCTCTACGAGAGCTATATCCATCCGATCACGATCCTGTCGACGCTGCCCTCGGCCGGCGTCGGCGCCATCCTGGCACTGATGCTGTGCGGACAGGACCTCTCGGTGATCGGCCTGATTGGCATCATCCTCTTGATGGGCATCGTCAAGAAGAACGCGATCATGATGATCGACTTTGCGCTCGAGGCCGAGCGCGGGCGGGGCATGTCGCCCAGTGAAGCCATCGTGCAGGCCTGTCTGTTGCGCTTCCGTCCGATTATGATGACGACGCTGGCGGCGCTGTTCGGGGCGCTGCCGCTCGCGATCGAAAGCGGCACCGGCGCCGAGCTGCGCTTTCCGCTCGGCATCTCCATCATCGGCGGCCTGCTGCTCAGCCAGCTCCTGACACTTTACACGACGCCCGTGATCTATCTGGCGCTCGATCGCATCAACCGTCGCCTCGAGCAGGCGCTGCCGCCGGCTGGATCCGGCGGCCCGCCGGTCGCCGGCGCGACCGAGGGGATGCAGTGATGGCATCGATCTCGGAGCCCTTCATCCGCCGCCCGGTCGCGACCACGCTGCTGTCGATCGGGCTGTTCCTGCTGGGTGTCGTCGCCTACCGGTTCCTGCCGGTCGCCTCGGTCCCGAACGTCGACTTTCCCGCCATCTTCGTCTCCGCCAGCCGGCCCGGCGCCGATCCGTCCGTGATGGCGGCGACGGTGGCGTCGCCACTTGAGCGGCGGTTGGGAGAGATCGCCGGCATCAACCAGATCACCTCGACCTCGAGCCTCGGCACGACCAGCATCCAGCTTCAGTTCGACATCGGCCGCAACATCGACAAGGCCGCGCGCGACGTGCAGGCGGCCATCAACGCCGCGATGGTCGACCTGCCGAGCGACTTGCCGACGCTGCCGCGTTTCCGCAAGGCAAACACGGCCGGTGCACCCATCTTCGTGCTGGCGTTGACCTCCAAGACGATCTCTCCGTCGGCGATCTACGACGTCGCGGATAGCGTGTTGGCGCAACGCATCTCGCAGGTGCCGGGCGTCGGCAACGTGTCGATCTCCGGCGCCGACCAGCCGGCCGTGCGCGTGCAGCTCAACCCGGTTGCGCTGTCCAATGCTGGAATCGCCACTGACGACGTGCGAACCGCGATCATCGCCGCCAACGCGCTCGGCCCCGTCGGCATCTTCGAAGGCGAGCGCCAGAGCGAGACGCTGTCGCTGAACAAGCAGATGCGCACGGCGAAGGAGTTCCGCGACATCGTCATCAAGAGCTCGGGCAATAATTTCGTGCGGCTGTCGGATGTCGCCGACATCGAGGATTCCGTCCGCAACGTCCGCTCGATAGCCTGGTTCAACAGGCAACCGGCGGTTCTGATCCAGATCACCAAGCAGGGCGATGCCAACGTCATCGACACCGTCGACCGGGTCAAGGCGCTGATCCCCGAGCTGAAGCAGTGGATCCCGGCCGGTGTCGAGATCTCCACCCTGGTCGATCGGACCGGCACGATCCGCGCCAGCGTGCTGGACATGCAATGGACGCTGCTGGCAACGTCCGTCCTGGTGATGGTCGTTGTGTTCGTGTTCCTGCGGCGGCTGACGCCGACCATCGCGGCCGGCATCTCGGTGCCGCTGGCACTCGCCGGGACTTGCGCCGGCATGTGGGTCGCGGGCTTCTCCATCGACAACCTGTCGCTGATGGCGCTCGCCATCTCCGTCGGCTTCGTCGTCGACGACGCCATCGTCATGATCGAGAACATGTTCCGCAACCTCGAGCAAGGCATGCGGCCGTTCCGGGCGGCGCAGGAGGGCGCCAAGCAGATCGGCTTCACTGTGGTCTCGATCAGCCTGTCGCTGATCGCGGCCTTCACGCCGCTGATCTTCATGGACGGCGTCGTCGGTCGGCTCCTGCGCGAATTTTCGCTGACGCTGACCTTCGCCATCCTGGTCTCGACGCTGGTGTCGCTGACGGTCACGCCGATGATCTGCGCCCATTACATCCGGCAGGCCACCTCCGGCACGGCAACGCTGTTCGACCGCATCATCGAAGGCGCGCTGTCGCGCACCATCGTGTTCTACGCCCGCACCCTGCGCACCGTGCTGGAATTCCCGCTGCTGACGCTGCTGGTGTTCTTCGCCACCATCGCGCTCACGGTGACGCTCTACATCAAGGTCCCCAAAGGCTACTTCCCCACGGACGATTCCGGCTTCATCATCGGCGCGACGCGCGCCTCGGCGGACACCTCGTTCCAGTCGATGCTCGGCCTGCAGCAGCGGCTCGCCGAGATCGTGATGAAGGATCCCGCCGTGGCCGGCATCGGCTCGACGGTCGGCAGCGGGGGTCCGGGGCCGGCGACTTCGAACCGCGGCACCATGTTCATCAGCCTGAAGCCGCCGGAGGAGCGTGGCCACGTGTCGACTGAGGTCGTGATCGACCGGCTCAGGCGCGCGCTATATCCCGTGCCCGGCATCCGCCTCTTCATGTTCGCTGCCCAGGACGTGCGGGCCGGCGGGCGTCAGAGCGATTCCGACTACCAATATACGCTCACCAGCACCGATCTCGGCCTGCTGCAGAAATGGGCGCCGATCGTGGCCAAGCGCCTGGAGAGCGTGGAGGGCATCACCGACATCTCCAGCGATCGCGATCCCGGCGGGCTGCAACTGACGCTCGCCATCGACCGCCAGAAGGCGTCCGCGCTCGGCGTCAGGGTCCAGGACATCGACAACGCGCTCAACAACGCTTTCGCACAGCGGCAGATCTCGATCATCTACACCCAGCGCAACCAATACATGATCGTGCTGGAGATCGACCCGAAGTTCCAGGTCGACCCCTCCAATCTCGATCGCATCTACGTCGCCGGCGCGGGAGATGCGCAGGTGCCGCTGTCGGCCGTGGTGCGCGCGACGCGCGGGCTCGCTGCGCTCGCCGTCTATCATTCGCAGTCGTTCCCATCGACCACGGTGTCCTTCAACCTGATGCCGGACGTGCCGCTTCAGGCGGCGACCCAGAACATCCAGCGCGCGGTCGACGAGTTGCACATGCCCGAAGGCATTCGCGGCAGCTTCGACGGCAATGCCGGCGATTTCGCCAGGACCAGCGGTCGCCAGCCGCTCCTGATCCTCGGCGCGCTGGTTGCGATGTATATCGTGCTCGGGGTGCTCTATGAGAGCCTCGCCCATCCGCTCACGATCATTTCGACACTGCCATCGGCCGGCTTGGGTGCGCTGCTCGCCTTGCAGCTCACCAACACGCCGCTGACGGTGATTGCCTTCGTCGGCATCATCCTCTTGATCGGCATCGTCAAGAAGAACGGCATCATGATGGTCGACTTCGCGCTCGATGCCGAGCGCCAGCGCGGGCTGTCCTCGGCCGAGGCGATCTTCGAGGCCTGCCAGGCGCGCTTCCGCCCGATCCTGATGACGACCATGGCGGCGCTGTTCGCCGGCATTCCGCTGGTGATTGCGACCGGCCCCGGCACGGAGCTGCGCCGGCCGCTCGGCATCACCATCATCGGCGGCCTGTTCGTCTCGCAGATCCTGACGCTGTACACGACGCCCGTGATCTACCTGCTGATCGACCGCCTGCGGCGGCGATCCGAGCCGCGTCCGCTGGCGGCACCGGCGGAATAGGTTGTTGCAGCGCCGCGCGAAGCGTATAGCGGCGACCATGTCCAATCCGCCCAAGACTGCCGCCGCGCTGGCCGAGCCGATCCCCGAATGCCCGCATTGCCAGAAGCCGATGCCGCTGTGCATTTGCGACAGCGTCACGCCGATCGAGAACCGGCTCTCGCTCCTGATCCTGCAGCATCCGCAGGAGCAGGACAGGGCACTCGGCACGGCGCGGCTGCTGGCCAGGCATTTTGCCGATGCCACGGTGCGGGTCGGCCTGTCCTGGCCGAGCCTGTCCAAGGCGCTGGGACGGCCGGTCGAGAATGCTTCGCACTGGGCGGTGCTCTATCTCGGCTCGGCACGCGCGGCCGATCTCGATGCCGAAGGTGAGATCGTCGCGCTCAACCGCAAGGGCGAGGTCGCGGAGAACCAGCGCGCGATCCTCGGCAAGCTCGAAGGTGTGGTGCTGCTCGACGGCACCTGGAGCCAGGCCAAGGCGCTGTGGTGGCGCAATCCCTGGATGCTGAAATGCCAGCGCGTGATCCTCAATCCGGCACGTCCCTCTCGCTACGGGCGCTTGCGCAAGGAGCCGCGCCGCGACGGCCTCTCGACCATCGAAGCCGCCGCGACGATCCTCGCCGGCCTCGAGCGGCGCCCTGATCTCGCCGAGACGCTTCATGCCAGTTTCGAACGGATGCTGGCTCGCTACCGCGAGGTCCAGGCCGAGATGCCGGAACTGGCACCCAAGCCCGCGCCCAAGGGCCGCCGGCGCGACTTCAGGCGCGGCAAGCGCGCCTGATTTCGGCTGGACATTTCGCTGTGCTACAAGCGGGCCGTGGGGTTGCCTAAGCCATTGATCCCCTATATTGGTCCGCCCTTACGGGGCCACGTGGCGGAGTGGTTACGCAACGGTCTGCAAAACCGTGTACACCAGTTCAATTCTGGTCGTGGCCTCCATCACAAGCCTCTGATTTTCCGCAAAATTTTGGCCTATGCGCGGTTCCGCCGAGCCGCACGTACCCGCCAGCCACCGGGTTTGCCCGGGGCTTGGCGGAAAGGTGCGATTCAGGTCCTCTGGCATAGACTTCGCATCTGCGAAGAGACGCATCCAAACCCTGGAGCTGGAGAGCACGTGGGCGACGTCGTTCGATTTGTCCCGAAATCCGAGCTGGAGCGGGCCCGCCTCATTGCCGAGGCGCGCGCGATCTATGACAGCATCTTCCCGCCGGCTGCACCCGACCGGGCGCCGCAGCAGGGCGAGGAGCGCGTCAAGACTTGATCGGGGCTGCGCCGGTCCCCGGCGCTCGGTCATGCCGAACCGCCCGCAAGGCGGACGCATCGGTTCACTTCAAGTCGGCCTCAGCAGGCCGCGTACCAGCCGTCGGGAAAGGGCAGGAGGGGCCAGGCGCCCTCGTTGTCATTGGCAGCCTTGTTGGCTGCCTTGGGCGTCGCGTCGAAGCTCCACGAGCGGGGCACGTAGTCCTCCACCGGCACGGGCGCGAAATCCTCAAAGACCATGGCGTCCCGGACAGCATCCAGCAGCAAATTGAATTCGGCTTCGCTCATCACACCCTCGCAGAATGCGGACGGCGCAATGTCGCAAAGCCGGTTTGTTTCCGGATTGATCCGATCGTTCGCATTTTAACGATGCGGCGATCGGGACCCGAATGGTTAGCGATTCCTGAAAATCCCCGCGGCAACCCTATGTGCCGCCGCCGCGCAGCGGGTGTGAAGGAGATCACGTTCCCGGCGGTTTATTTCTCGTAACCCCTTTGTCCCATGCCGGCCAATGCAGGCCGGAGCGGGCAGGGCAGAGCGGGAGACTGGTCATGAAGGCGAGGTTCTTGCGGTTTGCGGGCGTGAAGAGCCGGGCGCGGGGCGCCTCTACGGTCGGGCTATTCCTGACGCTATTTGCCTCCGCGGCCCATGCACAGGGAACTGCGGAGCAGCGGCGGGCCTGTACCCCCGACGTCTACCGGCTCTGCGCCGGCGAGATCCCCAACGTCCGCGCCATCACCGCCTGCCTGCGCCGCAACCGCGCCAGCCTCAGCGAGGCCTGCCGATCCGTGTTCGACCAGGCGGGTGGCTAAACGGCCCGGCTTGTGGGCTTGTGCGCAGCAAGTGCCTCGCAGGGGCTCGCGAATCCGTCACAGGCACCCTGTGGATATGCTGTGGATTTGCTGCGGATGCTGGACGTGGATGCTTCGTACCTTCATCGCATCTTGGTCGCCAATCGTCATATCTGCGTCAAATGAGCTCACCGAATGATTCAGCGGGCCGGCAGATCGCTGCTGCGGCCGAGAGCATTTCGTAATCCCCCGAATTCGGAATCCCTCACCTGCGTCGCGGTCCGCGGACAGTTTTTGGGCAACCGTTTGCCCAAATGTCGGGCGCGCTCCGTCCAAATTTTTGTACGCCCGCGGACAAGCTTTTCACCGCCCACTCCCGCACGCTTCCTCCCCGATCACTGGAGCATGGCAGACGCCATGACATTTCGGAGGAACTGGCGAGATGGAGAAGTCGATTTGGCCCCAGGCGCGGCGGGGAATGGCGCGCGCGTCATTGCCGCGGTACAAGCTCATGCTCGGCGCCGCCATTGCTTTCGGTCTCGTCGTTGCCTCACCGCTGAGCGCGGAGGCCGCAGCGCCCGCTGCCTGCGCCGCGCTTCAGGAAAAGTATCCGGACTGGAAGGGCAAGACGCTCGTCAATGCCATCAACCCGCACACGCCGGGCTATGAGACGATCGATCCCAAGGATCCCAGCAAGTATATCGGCTTCGACATCGATCTCGGTGAAGCCATCGGCGAATGTCTCGGCTTCAAGCTGACCTACAAGGCGGTGACGTTCGCGGCGCTCCTGACCACGCTCGCCGCCGGTCAGGCCGACATCGTGATCTCCGACATCTACGCCACCAAGGAGCGCGCCAAGGCGGCCGACTTCATCACCTACTCGAAGGTGTTCGATGGCGTGCTGGTCGCCAAGGGCAACCCGAAGGGCATCAACGGCATCAACCTGTCGCTGTGTGGCGCCGCTGCTGCCGAGAACACCGGCTATGTCGAGGTACCCCTGATCCAGGCGTTGATCCCGGAGTGCAAGAAGGCCGGCAAGCCGGAGCCGACCATCCAGCTTTACGACAACAACGCCAATTGCATCCAGGCGATTCTGGCCGGCCGCGCCGACACCTACATCAACGACGTCAACACCGTCGACAGCGCCGTAAAGGCCTATCCGGACAAGCTGGAGAAGGCGGTCGCTGTGACGATCCCATACTCGGTCGGCATCGCTGTTCCCAAGGGCAAGCCGAGATTCCGTGACGCCGTGCTCGCTGCCCTGATCGAGGTGCAGAAGGCAGGCACGCACATGGAGCTGCTGAAGAAGCACGGGCTTGATGTGAACAACTTCATGGAGCCGGAAATCCTCACGGCTGACTAAGCGCGCGGTTTACCTCTCCCCGACGGGAGAGGTCGGCGCGAAGCGCCGGGTGACGGGCCGTAACCCTCACCCGGATGGTATCGAGCGATGCGACGCAGCCGAAGCTTTCGCTTCGAGAGGGGGCGCGTCCTCGAGGCGCCGCCTTCCACCAAACCCGATCCCGTTCTCATGACGGTCGACTGATGTCGCTGTTCCTTCATTACCTGAGCATGCCGTATCTGCTCGCGGGCATCGAGCTCACCCTCGAGGTGACCGCCCTCGGGCTCGGCGGCGGGTTGATCCTTGGATTGATCCTCGCCGGCATGCAGCTCTCGCGCTTCTGGCTACTGGCGGCGATCGCCAGGGCCTACACCGTGATCTTTCGCGGCACGCCGCTGATCCTCCAGATGGTGTTCGCCTACGACGCGCTGCCGCATATCGGGATCAAGCTGCCGGCCGTGCTGGCGGCAGGCCTTGCGCTCGCCTGCAACGAGGCGCCGTTCATTGCGGAGATGCTGCGCGCCGGCGTCCTTGGCGTCGACCGCGGCCAGGTGACGGCGGGGCAGGCGCTCGGCATGACGCCGTCGGTGCTGATGCGCAGGGTCATCGCCCCACAGGCGATCCGCACGATGATTCCGGCCTTCGGCAATGAGGCGGTGAGCGCGTTGAAGAACTCCTCGCTCGCGTCTGTTATCGCGGTGCAGGAGCTGACCTTGCGCTCGACCCAGCTGGCATCTTCGACCTTCGACTTCTTTTCGATCTTCTTTGCCTCGGGGCTGCTCTATCTCGTTCTGACCACGGCCATCAGTGTCATCCAGCTCCTCGTCGAATGGTGGCTCGACCTCGACCGAACCACACGCCGCGAACGCAAGCTCGCCGATTATCTGCCGTGGCGCCGCGTCGACCTCGGCACCAAGTTCGAGCTTGCCGCCGTGACCGCCGCTGATCCGGAGCCTGCACAGCCAGCGCCCGGCGATACGCCGCCGCTGGCCTTGACCCGTGAGGAGCGCGCCCGTCGCGCGGCGACGATCGCGCGCAACAATATCGCGGTCGAGACCAAGGACCTCACCAAGAGCTACGGCGGGCAAAAGGTGCTCAACGGCCTCGACTTGACCGTGCGTGTGGGCGAGGTGGTGGCGTTGCTCGGTCCCAGCGGCTCCGGCAAGAGCACGCTGCTTCGTTGCATCAACCATCTGGAGAACTGGGACGCCGGCACGGTGCGCGTCGGCGGCCGGCGGCTCGGCTTCGGCGAGAATGGCAAGCCATTGTCGCCGCGCGCCATCGCCAACGAGCGGGCCAGTGTCGGCGTCGGCATGGTGTTCCAGCAATTCAACCTGTTTGCTCACCTCTCGGCGACGGAGAACATCGCCGGGCCCTTGCGCTGGGTCCACGGCATGACCCGCATCGACGCCGACCGCCGCGCCGCCGAGCTGCTTGACCGCGTTGGTCTCTCACACCGTGCCGATGCGTTGCCGCGACATCTCTCCGGCGGCCAGCAGCAGCGCGTTGCCATCGCCCGCGCGCTGGCGCCCAATCCGAGCGTGCTGTTGCTGGACGAGCCGACCTCTGCGCTGGATCCCGAGCTCGTTAATGAAGTGCTGGAAGTGATCCGCCGCCTCGCCATCGACGACGGCCTCACCATGATCATCTCGACGCACCAGATCCGCTTTGCCGATGAGGTTGCGGACCGTGTCGCTTTCCTGAGCGGTGGCACCATCATCGAGGAGGGGCCGGCGCACGAGGTGCTCTCCAATCCGCGCAATCCGCTGACGGCGCGTTTCCTCAGCATGATGGAAGCCGACAAGTCTCCGGAGACGGTGCGATGAGCGCTCTCTCCACCATGTGCAAGATCCTCGAAGAGGTCACGTCATGAAGCATGTCACGCTGCCGGTTTCGGCGAAGACCGTCCATTGGGGCTATTTCTCCAAGACAGTCACGCCGGCCCTGACGCTACGCTCGGGGGATCGCGCCACGATCGAGACGCTGACCCACCACGCCAACGACGATTACGAGCGCATGGTCCAGGGCGACCCCGGTGCCGAAAGCGTGTTCGAGTGGACGCGCGAGCACAAGGCGGTGGCGCGCCGCGGCTCGGGCCCGACGAAAGGCCCGTTCATTCGCGGCGCGGGCGAGGGGATCGGCGTGCACTTGCTCACCGGCCCCGTCGCGATCGAAGGCGCCGAGCCCGGCGACATTCTGGAGGTGCGCATCCTCGACATCCGGCCGCGGCCGAGCTGCAGTGCCTGTCATGCCGGCCGCTGCTTCGGCTCCAATGTCGCGGCGAACTGGGGTTTCCACTATCACGATCTGATCGAGGAGCCGAAGCCGCGCGAGGTCGTCACCATCTTCGAACTCGACACCTCCGGCGAACCCTATGCGAAGGCCGTCTACAATTACGTCTGGACGCCGCAGACTGATCCTGACGGCATCGTGCACCCGACCATCGATTATCCCGGCGTGCGCGTGGACCACGCCACCATCAGCAAGCGCGAGAGCATCCTTACCAGCGTGAAGGTGCCGGCGCGGCTGCATTTCGGCACCATGGGCCTTGCGCCATCGGAAGCCGATTTCGTCAGCTCGATCCCGCCGAGCTATACCGGCGGCAATATCGACGACTGGCGCATCGGCAAGGGCGCGCGGATGTTCTATCCGGTCGCGGTCCCCGGCGCTTATTTCTCGGTCGGCGATCCCCATGCCGCGCAAGGCGACAGCGAGCTCGGCGGCACCGCCATCGAGACCTCGCTGACGGGCGATTTCGAATTCATCCTGCACAAGAAGGCCGACCTCGGCGGCACCAGCCTCGAAGGCCTCGACCATCCCATGCTCGAGACCGATCATGCTTGGTCGTTCTACGGCTTCACCTATCCGAATTATCTCGCCGCGCTAGGCGCCGACGCGCAAACTGAGATTGCCAATCACTCTAGTCTCGACCGTGCGATGCGCGATGCGTTCAGGAAGCTCCGCCGGTTTCTGATGACGGTGCACCGCCTCAGTGAGGATGAGGCGATCTCGCTGATGTCGGTCGGCGCCGATTTCGGCGTCACGCAGGTGGTCGACGCCAATTGGGGCGTCCACGGCACGATCAGAAAGAACATTTTCCGCTGCGACTAATGCATTGAGACGCGGAGTGTTTTCGGGATGAGCAGGTGACAAGCGGAGACCATTTGCGGCCCGTCGCAGCGACGGAGGATCGCGTGCGTCTGGCACAGAGGTTGCTTCGATCGACCGCAATCTGGGTCGATCCGATGAGCTTTCGCCCGTTCACGAGCGAGTCCTACGCGCAAGATGACCGGCCCGAAGCCTGGCGGGACGTGCTTGCGGCGGTCGGCCTGCAGCCGGCAGGCGGCCATTCCTTCTTTGACGGGCATGCTACCGCCTCCCATCGCGAGACCGCCGGTGTTGCGCTGACACGCATGGCCGCGGGCGCGCAGAGCGTCGGTCCGCTGGCACGAGCGAACGAAGACCTTCCGATCGCGCTGATGCCGGTCGAGGATGGCATGGTGCTGAAGACCGCGGGCGGACACCGCATCGTTCCCGTCGGTCATCTCGTGATGCTGCCGCGTGGCGGCGACTGGAGCATCGTGTTCCAGCGGGACATGCGCGCCATCGTGCTGTCAGTCACCTCCGAGGCGCTGCACGGACGCCTTTCCGGTAAGCCGCGGCTCGGCGAGCCGCGCGTCGTTCCGACCAGCGGCTTTGCCGAGGTGTTCTCGCGCCTGCTGGACGCGACCGCGCGCACGCTCGACACTTTGAGCGATTCCGAATGGAATCTGCTTGCGCAGTCGCTCGTCGATCTTCTCCTGACGCTCGCGCATCAACTGGCGGCATCGACGTCCGACCCCGGGGCGAGCGCGACGCAGGCCGCGCTGCTGCACCGGATCTGCCAGACCATCGAGCGCCGCCTCGACGATCCCGATCTGGTGCCGGCGCGCGTCGCGCAAATCGAGGGGATCTCCGAGCGTTACTTGCAAAAGCTGTTCGAGACGGTCGGCGACAATTTCACCCACTATGTTCGCGAGCGTCGTCTCCAGCGCGCCTGGGCGGATCTGTCCAGTCCTTCGGAGGCGCATCGCTCGATCTCGGAGATCGCCTACGCCTATGGCTTTGGCGACTCCGCGCATTTCAGCCGCGCCTTCCGCCATCGCTTCGGCCTGCCGCCGCGCGAGTTCCGACAGCAGGAGGCCGAGCGGGCGACCGTGCAACATGGCGTCACCGGCCAGCGTGGCTGGCCGCAGGAGGCGCTGGCGCAATTGCGCGCGCATCAGAGTGTGGAGGCCCGAAGCAGCGTCGCCTGTGCCGGCGCGGGGGAGCCGACCACCACCGAACGCCGTCATCATCATCTCCCGGTCGAGGCCAGCCGCGTTCATTGGGGCTATTTCAGCCGCTCGCTGCCGCCGCAGATCGAGATCGCGTCGGGTGACACCATCACCATCGAGACGCTGACGCAGCACGCCTCCGACGATCCCGAGTTGATGATAACAGGCGATGCCGCCGCCGAAAGCGTGTTCGGCTGGACGCAGGGCAAGAAGAACGTCGACCGCCGCGGCGCAGGGCCGATGGATGCCAGCGTGTTCGGCCGCGGTGCCGGCGAGGGGTTTGGCGTGCACATCTGCACCGGGCCCGTCGGGGTGAAGGATGCTCAGCCCGGCGATGTGCTGGAGGTGCGCATCCTCGACATCGTGCCGCGCGCCAGCCGCAATCCGAGCCATGCGGGACGTGTGTTCGGCTCGTCGGTCGCAGCGTGGTGGGGCTATCACTACAACGAGTTTCTCGGCGGTCCCAAGCCGCGCGAAGCTGTCACCATCTATGAGATCTTCGAAGACGCCGAGCTGCCGCACGCCCGCGCGCTCTATTCCTATCGCTGGGAGCCCCAGACCGATCCCTTCGGCGTGGTGCACGCCACTTACGACTATCCCGGCGTTCCCGTCGCACCCGGTACGATCAAGCGCCGGCACGCCGTGCTCGACGGCATCAAGATTCCTCTGCGCCCGCATTTCGGCGTCATCGCGCTGGCGCCTCGCGAGCTCGATTTCGTCGATTCCGTGCCGCCGTCCTACTTCGGCGGCAATCTCGACAATTGGCGGCTGGGGAAGGGGGCAACCGTCTATCTCCCCGTCTCGGTCCCCGGCGCGCTCCTGTCAGTCGGCGATCCCCATGCCGCACAGGGCGACGGCGAGCTCAGCGGCACCGCGATCGAATGCTCGATGACCGGCACCTTCGAGGTGATCCTGCACAAGAAAGCTGATCTCGCCGGCCGTCCTTTCGCCGATCTCTCCTATCCCCTGATCGAAACCGAGAGCGACTGGGTGCTGACCGGCTTCAGCCACCCCAACTATCTCGCGGAATTCGGCGCGCAGGGGCAGAGCGAGGTCTACGCAAAATCCTCGCTCGATCTCGCCATGAAAGACGCTTTCCGCAAGATGCGGCGCTTTCTGATGAACGTCAAAGGCCTCAGCGAGGACGAGGCGATCGCGCTGATGTCGGCGGCGGTCGATTTCGGTGTAACACAGGTCGTCGACGGCAATTGGGGCGTGCACGCCATTCTCAGCAAGCGCCTCTTTCAGGACGCATCTTAACCAGGACATCCAAGTGAAATTCCACATGATCAGCGGCGCACCGAAGCCGGTCGCGCCCTTCAGCCACGCGGTGGAGACCGACGGCTTCGTTTTCGTGACCGGCCAGATGCCCGATACGCCGCAGACGCCGGGCGTGCTGCCCGACGGCATCGTCAGGCAGACGAAGGCCGTGATGGAGAATTTGAAAGTGGTTCTCGCGGGCCTCGACCTCGGCCGAGAGCACGTCGTGATGACGCGGATCTATCTCACGCGCTTTAGGGAAGACTATGCGGCGATGAACGAGACCTATCGGACGTACTTTCCGCCGGATCGCCTGCCGGCCCGCACCTGCGTCGGCGTCACCGGCCTGGCCTATGATGCGCTGATCGAAATCGATCTGGTGTGCCGGCGACCGTGACGGTCTAGGCGCGTGGCCTGGATTGAGCGAAGCGATATCCGGAACCGCCGCTGCGCTATGAAATGAGAGTCGATGAACAGAGGTGTCGGGTCAGACTCCGTCACTGCAAGCGCAGCGCAGCAATCCAGACTGCCTCCTCGGAAGCAGTCTGGATTGCTTCGTCGCAAGAGCTCCTCGCAACGACGCGCCGAGAGAGTGATGGCCTACCGAACGCTCCCCGCATTTCATCTCAAATTGCAACCGTCGCGTGCAGGAAGTCTTGATCTGCCGTGAGCTAGGGGTAATCGGCCGCTTTGAACGTAGGCCTGGACCGTCGCGACTAACCGACAGAGTGCATATGGATCAGCAGAACGTGATCGAGGTTCCTCTTTTGAAAGCACTAAAATGGTGCTTTAGTGCTTTCCATGAGCCAATCGCCCCGACACGCGCCGTCCGCGCTGCGTTACCGGCTTGCCCCTGACCCGGCCGCCAAGGCCGCCATCGAGGCGACATTCCAGGCCTATGACCGCATGATGGAAATCCTCGACGAGGTGGCGCGGATCCACAATGTGGGTTCCAATGTGGTCCTGCTCCATGCCCATGCCTATGAGCCGATCCGCAAACAGACGGCACTGCCTTCGCGGCTGGTGACGTTGGGGCTGCGCGACCGCGCGGAGTATCGCGCCGCGCAAGGCCGCCGCCTGCCGCTCGACGACAAGCTCGCCAAGATCAAGGGGCCCGCCACCATTTCGATTGCGACCGTGCAAGGGCGCTTCAGCGTGCCCTTCGACTATGCCGGCTATGCCGAGGGCTGGGGACAGAGCGTGCCGGCGCGCCTCATCCGCACCGACGACGGTTTCGAAGTTCACTACGGCGTCACGCCGAACAGCCTGCCAGAGGAGGAGAACGCCATGGATACCATCGCTGCCGCTCCCGACAACTTCCTGTCCCGTGTCGGGCGCCTGATCGCCGGGATCGCGTACGATGCGATCGAGCAGGCGGAAGGCAAGAACAAGCTGAAGGTGGTCGGCCAGGCCATCCGCGAGATCGAGCGCGCCGAGACCGAAGCGCGCGATGCGCTCGCCGCTGCCCGGGCCGAGGAATATCGCCTCAACGCGCGCCGCAGCGAGATCGAGCGGGCGATGACCGATCTGACCGCCAAGATCGAGGCCGCGATAGCAGACGGGCGCGATGATCTCGCCCGCGCCGGCATCGCGCGGCAAATGGACCTGGAGGCGCAGTTCGAGGTGCTCTCTCGCGCCATCGACGAGAACAACGAGAAGATCGAGCAATGCGTCACATCGCTCCGCGCGGTGCTGTCGGCGCTCCAGGATGCCGAGCAGCGCCGCGCCGATCTCGAAAAGAGCGAGGCACAGGCCAGCCCACAGACATCGACTTCGTCGCGGAAATCCGGCGGCACCTCCGCTGCCGCGAAGGCGCTGCGGGCGGGCAGGGCGGTGGCACGGGCCACCGGCGTGCCGCCGGGAATTCCTTATTCGAGCGACATCGACGAGCTGAGCACGCTCCATCGCGACAAGGAAATTGCAGCGAGGCTGGCCCGGTTGAAGTCGGGCGGCTGAGTGCGGTGTCATGAGCGCTCTGCTCGAACACGTCATGGCGCCTGAGGTCAGGCCGTTCGCGATTGCGGCGGCCATGATCGTCATCGTCGGCTCGGTCGAGGTGATCTCGATGCTGGTCGGGGCCTCCTTGAGCGAGATGCTGGGCACCAACATCGATTTTGCTCACCCCAGCGACAACGGCGTGCTCAACGCCATCTCCTGGATCAATGTCGGCGGCGTGCCGCTGTTGATATTCCTGCTGTTGCTGCTCGGCGCCTTCTCCATCACCGGATTCCTGATCCAGGACCTCGCGCGAATGGTTGCGGGTCCCTTGCCGGCGACGGTCGCCTCGGTTGGGGCCGTCGTGGTGTCGGTTCCGCTGGTGCGCGCCGCCAGCAGGACCATCGCGCGGGTCATTCCCAAGGACGAAAGCTACGTCGTCGGCCTCGGCGATCTGGTCGGCCGCATCGGGGAGGTCGTCGTTGGCCCGCTCGACCAGGGGCCGCCCGGCCGCGTCAGCGTCGCCGACATCCACGGCAACCGCCATTTCGTCTCGGCGGTCGCGGCGCCGTCATCGGGACCTTTGCCGCAGGGAACCATGGTCCTCCTGGTCGACCGCGACGGCACGCGCTTCGTCGCGGTGAAGGCCGACGATGAACTTAAGCCGTCCAACCCCACTCTAAGCAATTAGCAAGTCCCACAGCGGAGAAAGTCATGTTCGACATCGCAGTCCCGGCCGTGATCGGCGTCGCGCTGATCGTCGTCCTGGGGATCGTCTTCACCATCCTCTACAAGCGCGCCACCCGCGACGAGGCCTTCGTGCGCACCGGGCTCGGCGGCAAGAAGGTCGTGCTCGACGGCGGCGCCATGATCCTGCCGATCTTCCACTCCTATGCCAGCGTCAATCTGAAGACGCTGCGCCTCACCGTCGAGCGCAAGGAGCGGGAATCCCTCATCACCAAGGATCGCCTGCGCGTCGACATCGTCGCCGAGTTCTACGTCCGCGTCCGTCCCGACGAGGAGAGCATTGCGCTTGCAAGCCAGACGCTGGGCGCGCTGACCAACGATGCCGAGGCGCTGCGCAACCAGGTCGAGGCGAAATTCGTCGACGGCCTGCGCTCGGTCGCTGCGACCATGAGCATCCTGGAACTGCAGGAGAAACGCTCGGACTTCGTCAAGCACGTGCAGTCCACGGTCGAGTCTGACGTGAAGTCGAACGGTCTCGAGCTGGAATCGGTGTCGCTGACCAAGCTCGACCAGACCGACGTCAAATTCTTCAACCCGGAGAACTTTTTCGACGCCGAGGGTCTGACCCAGCTCAAGACGGTCACCGAAACCCGCCGCCGCGATCGCAACGCCATCGTGCGCGATAACGAGGTCGCGATCGCGCAAAAGGACCTCGAGGCGCGGCAGCAGACCCTTGGGATCGAGCGGACCAAGAAAGAAGCCGAGCTGTCGCAGGAACGCGACATCGCCAACAAGACCGCGAGCACCCGCGCCGAGGTAGCAACCGCGACGCAGACCGCACGCCTGACCGAAGAGAACGCTCGCATTGACACCGATCGTGCGGTTGCCGAGAAGGAGGCGGGTGCCAAGCAGGTCAAGGAAACCGCGGTGATCGAGTCGGAGCTGGCGATCAACAAGCGCAAGACCGACGCCCAGCGCGAGATCCAGATCGCGACGCAGGAGAACGAGATCCAGATCGCGGCGAAGAGCAAGGAGACGTCGGAAGCCGTCGCCGAAGCCAAGACCGCCGAGGCGCTGGCTGTCTCCGCGGAGGAAAAGGTCGTCACCGCGCGCGCCATCGAGGTCGCCGATCGCGCCCGCCTGACCCAGGTGCTGGCCGCACGCACCGAGGCCGAACGCAAATCGACGGAGCTGATCGTCGCGGCCGAGGCCGAGAAGAAGGCCTCGCTCGATCGCGCCGAAGCCGTCAAGACGCTGGCCACCGCGGAAGCCGAATCCAACAAGATCAAGGCGGTCGGCGTCCGCAACATCGGCGAGGCGGAAGCCGCCGTCATCACCATGAAGAACGAGGCGCAGAACAAGCTCGGCAGCAACGTCATCGATTTCGAGATCGCCAAGAAGCGGATTGAGACCATGCCATCCGCGCTGGCGGAGATGGTGAAGCCGATCGCGAATCTCAAGGATGTCCGCATCCTGCACACCGGCGGCGCGTTCGGCGGCAACGGTGCGAGCGGAGGTAATGTCGGCTTCGGCGAAGGTCTGGCCGGCGAGCTGCTCAAGGTTCACGCGCTGCGTCCGATGATCGACGAGATCCTGCGCCAGAGCGGTTTTGCGCCGGGCGACGATCCGGTCAAGGCGCTGGTCGGTGCCGTGACCGGAAAGAGCAACGGCGCGGCCGTGCCAGCGGCGGCCGTGGCCATCGAAAAGACCGAGGCCGCCGAGTAATGCTGGTGGCAGGCTTGCGCTTGCGGAGGACCGTGAATTCGTCCTTTGCAAGCGCAAGCGGCTTTGTTATACGCAGCCGCGCGCGGACGAACAGTTCGCCCTTTTCCTCGGTAGCTCAGCGGTAGAGCATCCGACTGTTAATCGGATGGTCGCTGGTTCGAATCCAGCCCGGGGAGCCATCAGGCTGTTTCCAAGCCTCTCAAAACACTCCAAAATCAAGCAAGACCTGGGCGTAAGCCTCTGAAACATCAGGGGTTTCAACGTCTGCTCTGCCGCTTGCGCCGTCGTCTGGAGCGGCTGGGGGATATGGAGGGGGTAGGGCCTTGTAGCCCAAATTGCCCCTCAGAATCCCCCAAATTCCAGCGACGGCGTTGGAATAAAGTTCCGGAAGGCACTCTCTAATCGGGTCGCCCTGAGCGCCAAGTCCGAATCGAAGGACTTAAAGCCTGCCGATACCCCCAGAGCTTGGCCCTTTTGGTCGTGACCAGAAAGAACAGGCTGCCGGACGGAGCGGCCGATATAGCTGGCAGTACCAACGCCATTAGCCTCCAGACGGGCACCGCGATTGAGATCGTGGGCTTTGCCGTCGGTCGGAGCTATGTCGAGATCAATCCGTTCGTCGGCGTCAACTTCACGACTGCTTGCTCAGGTCCAGCACCGGGGCATTCTCACTCGCGGGCGGTGAACCGCGCAATCTGCGCCGGGACGCAATGGGCTGCGCGCCAGTCGCCGATCTCGCCAGGCAGCCGAACGCCTAGCTTGATCTGGATCAAGCCTCCGCGGTGGGCCGCCCCGCTAGCTGCTCAGCAGCGGTCCGTCGGCCGGGAGGCAACGACCTTGAAAACGCTTCGCCAGCTTCTGTCCGCGGAGGACATTGTCCAGCTCGTGATCCGGCTGGGCTTGCTCGGGTTACTGATCTTCTGGACTTTCCTGGTGCTCCGGCCGTTCGTGCCAATCTTGAGCTGGAGCGCCGTGTTGGCGGTGGCATTTCATCCCGTCTTTGCCTGGCTCGCCCGCCGCCTCGGTGGCCGGCCCCGGACAGCCTCAGCCGTTCTCACCCTGATCACGCTGGGCATCGTCATCGGTCCCGCCGCTTGGCTCGGTCTCAGTGCGGTCGAAGGAATCCGGGACCTTGCGGCCCAGATCGGCAGTGGCGATCTCGCGCTCCAGGCCGCACCGGAGCAGATCAGGAGCTGGCCGTTGATCGGTCCTCAGCTCTACGCGATCTGGAACGAGGCCTACACGAACATCCGTGCGGCGCTACGCGAGGTGGCGCCGTACTTGAAACCGCTCGCCGGAGTGATGCTGTCGTTTGCCGGTGACACCGGAATTGGCATGCTCCAATTCCTGCTGTCGGTGATCGTCGCGGGCTTTCTGCTCCCGCACGGCGCGCAGCTCGTCGCCGCGCTGCGCGGCTTCCTGTTGCGCGTCGTACCCGGCCGGAGCGAGCACTTTCTCGAGCTCGCCGGCGCAACCATACGCGCCGTCGCGCAGGGCATTATCGGCGTCGCCATCCTTCAGGCCTTGCTGGCGGGCATCGGCTTCAAGCTCGCAGAGATCCCAAGCGCGGGACTGCTCGCGGTCGTCGTGCTCTTGCTGTCGATTGTCCAGATCGGCGCCGCCATCGTTATGCTCCCCGTGCTGGTCTGGATATGGATGGACAAGGACGTGACCGTCGCCCTGCTCTTGACTGTCTATCTGGTCGTCGTCGGTCTGCTCGACAACGTGCTGAAGCCGCTCCTCATGGGGCGGGGCCTGACGACGCCCACGCTGGTCATCCTGATCGGGGTCATTGGTGGTACGCTCGCGCATGGAATCATCGGACTATTCATTGGGCCGATCATCCTGTCGGTGGCCTGGGAGCTCGCGACCGCATGGACAGGAATCGACCGCGCTGCGTCAGCGCGGGTCGATCAGGAAACCGTTGTCGCAAAGGAAACGATCGAGGCACGGTTGGCCTAGGCAGAAATGAGGTTTGGTTCACCCCGATGATGCTCCAATTCCTCGTCGGCACGCTCGTCAGCGTGATCAATATCGGAATCCACGCGCTCGTGACGGTGGTCGCCGTCACGGTGGCCCGCAGTGCCGTCCCGCGCCATACCAAGCGGCCGCGATTGCACCTCATGAGCGTCATGATCACGATCGCCGTCGTGTTGAAGATCGCCCACATGATCGAAATTCTGATGTGGGCGGCGACCTACCAAATCGTGCACGCGGCGACCGCCGACGCAGACATGCTCTACTTTGCCTTCGTCAACTACACCACGCTTGGCTACGGCGACATCACGCCGGTGCGCGAATGGCGGCTGCTCGGCCCGCTGACCGCTATGAACGGTGTTCTGCTGTTTGGCTGGTCCGCCGCCATTCTGTTCGAAGTCTTGCTCAAGACGCTCGACCATCTCGGACTCACGGAAAGACCCGGTGCGGACCTGCCACGCACCTGATGCTGTCGCCTTGGTCAATCTCGACCATTGCGGAACGTGAACAGGCCTTCGCCGGCTCAGGGCTGCAGATCGAGGCTTGCGAGCTGGTGCCGGTCGAGCAGCACGATCTGGCGTTGCGTGTTGCCGATGAAGCCGAGCACGCCGAGCTCATGCAG
Source organism: Bradyrhizobium sp. NBAIM18 (assembly GCF_020193825.1). Classification (NCBI taxonomy): domain Bacteria; kingdom Pseudomonadati; phylum Pseudomonadota; class Alphaproteobacteria; order Hyphomicrobiales; family Nitrobacteraceae; genus Bradyrhizobium; species Bradyrhizobium sp. NBAIM18. The sequence goes on along the minus strand of NZ_JADYVO010000011.1, from coordinate 130,872 downwards.
CCGCGACAAAGCCCGCGAGACGGTCTCCAGCGTCAGGCCGAGATAGTCGGCGATATCGCGTCGCGACATCGGAAGCGCCATAACGCCTGCAGCCGTCAGGCGCTTGTCCATTTCGAGCAGGAACGCGGCGACACGCTCCAGGGAGGTCTTGCGACCGAGAAGCAGCATGTGGTCTTCCGCATGCTGGAGGTTATTCGTGGTCATGCTGAGCAGGTTTCTGGCTACCATGGCATCGCTCTCTGCCACGATTTCCAGGCTTTGGCGTTTGATCAGCCGCACCGTGGTGTCGACGATGGCTTCCGTCGTGAAGCGGTGCTCGCTGCCGTTCTCGAGCCCGAAGATGTCGCCGACGAGGTGAAATGCGCCGATCTGCCTGCGCCCGTCCGACAGCAGCTTGTAGCTACGCACCGCGCCGGATTTGACCTGGTAGACATACTCGGCCGGCTCCTTCTCACCGTAGATCTCGGAGCCTTTTCGGTAGGAAAATTCGCTTAAATTGACCAGGGCATTTGAATGAGATGCCATGCCGAGGTCGCGGAGGGTATTGGGACGCAGCGTGGAATCCGTCGTGATGCGAACGAACATAGGCCAACTCCTCAGCTTTCCGCCGAATTGGTCTGTCAGACGAAATACTTTGCCGGAAATGCGCCGCGCTATCCCACTCCCGCCGAAGTTGATTTTCGGCCAAGGAAGTATTCTTATCCATTGTCCCAAGGTTCATTGTACCAAAGGACAGCACTGGTGATTGCTGCGCTGGATGAGAATCCCTCACCGCAGGGAAGATGCGACATATTGCGAAGCAGATATTCCGACCTTCAAACGAGAAAATCGCTTTGAAGAACGACAAGGACGTCGAGCGTCCTGATCAAGTTGGGCGAGAGGTAGGAAGTTGCCAGGCCTTGTTCACGTTGTTGACGACGACGAGTCGTTTCGGACCGCGATCGAGCGCCGGCTAAAGCTCGCGGGATACGAGGTCGCGACCTACGCCTCGGCGCTGGAGCTCCTGGACTCGGCGCCGGATGACGGGCAGGCGGGATGTATCCTGCTCGACGTGCGGATTCCGGGCCTGAGCGGTCCCGACCTGCAGGCGCGGTTGGCTGCGGCGGGGTCGATGCTGCCCATCGTCTTCCTGACCGGTCATGCCGACACGCCGACGACGGTGCGCGCGATCAAGGCCGGTGCGGAAGACTTCCTGACCAAACCGATATCGTCCGAACAATTGCTCGAAGCGATCGAGCGCGCGCTGGCTAGTCAGCGGACGGCGCGCGCCCAGGCCAGCAGGCTGGATGCGTTTCGTGGTCATCTGGCCACGCTGACGCAGCGCGAGCGACAGGTGTTCGATCTGATCGTGCGCGGCAGGATCAACAAGCAGGTCGCGCATGAGCTGGGGACCACCGAACGCACCGTGAAGGCGCATCGCCATCAAGTGATGGAGAAGATGCAGGTTCGCTCGCTGGCGGAACTCGTTTCGATCGCAGAGCGTCTCGGAATGCTCGATCCGGACGAACGCTGACGGCTCTGAAAAGGCGCGCGGTTCCCTCGACGTGCCTGTCCCAAAGGACAATGCAAGGGCGTGTTGACAGTGCACGACGAGCTATGTGCAATAATGCACATAGGCACACGCGAAAGCGCGGAGCTGTCGTATCCGATATCCCACTGTCGACTTCCGGAAAGGCAATCGCCTTGCCCCTGCGCGAGTCCGTCTTCGTCGTCGATGACGATCCGTCCATGCGGACCAGCATGGACAGGCTGCTGCGAGGATACGGCTTCGCCACAACCCTGTTCGACACGGGAGGGGCCTTGCTCGATCATGACAGGTTCCACACCGCGATCTGCATCATCCTCGACATCAATCTGGGTGCAAGGTCCGGCATCGAGGTGCGGCGAAGCCTGGCCGAGAAGGGCATTGCGGCACCGGTGATCTATGTCACCGGCAATGACAGCCCGGCAAACCGCTCGGCCGCGATTGCCTCGGGCTGCATCGCCTATCTCATCAAGCCGTTTGCGGCGCAGTCTTTGATCGAATCCGTCCAGCGCGCCCGCGTCTTGTAGCTCCACGACGGCCGTCATTCTTCGACATATTGCTCGAGTATCCTGGTCGGCGCCCCCTTATGGGCGGAACCGAATTGCGCGAGCGGAATCGAAGTCGTCACGGCAAGAAGATTGGAGTCGACGAGTTCGAGCAGAAGCGTTTGACCGTTTTCCATCTCCGAGATGATTTTTGGCGTCACGACGTCCGCCGCGACGCATAAATTGGTGAGACACCAGGTATAAGGAATGCGGAACGCAGCGCCATGGTCGACTGCCAGTTTCGGCGGTTGTTGCAGGTACATCCCGATCGGTACGAAAAGTTGCAGGCGTGCTGTGGCCGTGTCCTCCCTCTCGATCAGATCGATGCGCACGGCCGTCTGCCCGGTCGGGAATTGGCCGGTGATCGAGGTTCGGCAGAGGGTGGGCGCGCCGCCGGCCTTGAAGCACAGTTTTTGCCAGCTGCCATAGGTGATGTCGCTTGCTTCGCGCTGGCCGCGTGTTGCGACCTCGGGGGGCTTCTCGGATTGCGCCGACTTGGGCGATGCGACACTCGAGGTCGTGGCGCTCTCGACCAATGCAACCATCAGGAGACCAGAGAGACAATCAAGAGCACGAGCCATCGCTGTAACTCCGAAATTCCTAGCTCAGTTCTGCGCATCGAGAAACCTCGCAACCAACGGCGACCAGAGCGGGATTGCGTCCGGCGAACCGATGAAGAAATGTCCCTCGTTGCCGAACGGCGGCATCAGGTGATATTCGGCCCGGCCGCCGGCGGCGGTGAAGGCAGCGTGCATTCGCTTTGACAGGTCCGGACCGAAAAACGTGTCGTTCCCGATGTAGATCCACAGCATCGGCACGCGCGATGTCCGGCCGAAATCGGCGGTGGCCTCGACCAGGCGGTCGGGCGCGCAGTTATTGTTCGGCTTGCCGCCGACGCGTCCGCCGCGGCCCGCGGCAAAGACAATGATGGCCTTCACTTGTGGCGGGTTCATGCTCGACAGCGCGATCGAAGCCCAGCCGCCGGCGGACTGCCCGACCACGATCACGTCTCTGGGAATGATGCGCTTCTCGGAGGCCATATAGTCGATGATCCACAGATTGGCCTGCGCCAGCGCAAGGCCGGCATCATGGAAGTTCGGATTGGTGCATTTGCCGACCTTCGAGAAGAACGGCCCATAGAGCGCACGCTCGGGAATATCGATGGCTGCTGCGCCATACCCGCTGCCGACCGGCGCCACCACGAGATAGCCGCGCCTTGCGAACCATTTGGCGGCATCGCGAAATTCCACCAGCGGAAAGAAGCTGCGATCGATCGGGTTGAGCGAAACACCATGGTTCATGATCGCCAGCGGGAAAGGGCCGTCGCCCACGGGGCGCACCAGATAGGCGAACATCGGCAGCGGCAGGGGCAGCGCCCAGATTTCCTCCTGGATGCGGACCTCGTCCGCGGCGTGCGTGGACGATGCGGCCACGAAGACGCTGAGCAAGGTGATCGCGAAAAAATGGAGCAATGCAGGTCCGCGTCGCATCCGGGCCTCCCTCAACCTGAATAGGTTGCGGCCACGACGATCGGGCCGAGCACCGTGAGGACGACATTGCCGACCGCGTAGGGGACGGCGACGCCGAGCACCGGCGTCTGGCTCTCGGCAACGTCGCAGGCGCCGGTGACGGCGGCATCGACCGTCATGGCGCCGGCGAGCGCACCGCAGGTCACGACCGGATTCATGCGCAGCAGATAATAGGCAACCAGCGTTCCCACCGTCATCGGGACCAGCGTGACGACGATGCCCATGCCGATCAGCAACAGACCGTGCGCCTGGATCGCCGACCAGGCGGCAAGACCGTTGCCGAGTCCGATCGCCGCGATGAAGCCGCCGAGGCCGATGTCGCTCAGGGTCTGCTGCGCCGCGGGCGGCATTGCGCCGATGCCCGGCCTGCGCGAACGCAACCAACCGCAGACGAGCCCGGCGATCAGCGCGCCGCCGCCGCCACCGAGTGTCAATGCGACAGTGCCGATTTTGAAGCTGGCAAGGCCGGCCAGAAGACCCACTGCGATGCCCGCAGCGAGAAAGGCGATGTCCGTGCGGTCGCTCGTATTCAGAGCGTGTCCCACTGGCGCCGTTGCCCGCGCGATATTGCCGGTGCTGCCGACCAGCGTCATGACGTCGCCGAGATAGACGCGCGTATCGGGACCGAGCGGCACTTCCCGCCCCATGCGCGTCAGCGCACGCAGGAATACACCGCGTGCATTGTCGCCGAGCCGGTCAACAATTTCGCGCAGTGAGCGGCCGTGCAGCTGGCGGTTTTCAACGAGCACTTCGATCACATTGCCGGGCAGGTTGCGCAGCAGCTCCCCCGCGTCGATCTCGGCCCCGAGGATCGGCTTGGCCGCGACAATCGCGGCAGTCGGACCGGCGATGACGATGTCGTCGCCGGCCTCGAGCACGGTATCCTGCTGCGGCTTGATGTCGGCCCCGCTGCGCACGATCCGCTCTACGACCGTGCGGCCGCCGATCTCCGCCTCGATGGCACCGATGGTACGACCAGCGCCGGCCGAGACGCGATAGGCGCGGGCCTGGAATTTGCGATATGACAGGTTTTCCGTCTTTGGCGGCGTACCGCCCGCGAGCTCCGCCTCGAGCTTTTTCGCCTCCGCCTTCAGATCGATCCGCATCAGCCGCGGCGCGACGAATGGCACGAACAGGAGCGTCAGGATGTAGCCGAGCACGTAGGTCACCGCATAGCCCGCCGCGATGTTGGCTTCCTGCTGCTTCAGCACGTCGCTCTGCAGGCCGAGCTGCGCCAGCGCGCCGGATGCGGTGCCGATCACCGAGGATTGTGTCAGCGCCCCTGCCGTCAGTCCTGCCGCTGTCCCCGTATCCAACGTGAAGACACGCGCGAAGATGAGCACGAGCGCGAGCCCCGTGGCGCCGATCACCAACGCCAGCACGACCTGTGCCAAGGTCCGCACGCTCAGCGAGGCGAAGAATTCCGGTCCAGAACGGTAACCGATCGTAAAGACGAACAGGCTGAACAGGATCGCCCGGAGGATCGGCGGGAACGTGAAGCTCCCGAGTTGCCCGATCAGCACGGCGACGATCAGGATGCAGGCGGTGGTTCCGATCGAGAAGCCGCGAATCCTGATGCGGCCGAGGATGGTGCCGATCGCGATCGCGAGCAGCAGGAAAATTTCCGGTGCGGTGGCGATGATCCACCCGACGGTTTCCATGGCATTCCCCCGGCGCTTTGGCGTGATTTGATTGACGGCGTCGGGATATTGCTTGATCCAGATCAAGCCTTCGCGGCGACATGGCGGCGCCTATGACGCGATGGAATGCTCGCGACAGCCCATATTGCCGACATGAGTACCCTGGACGTCGCAGCCGGTGCGATCCGCCGCGACGAGACAGTCGAGATCGTCCTGCTGCTCGCCTTTGTCGGCGGCTATATCGACGCCTATACCTGGATCATCCACGGCGTGTTGGCGAATGCCCAGACCGCCAACCTGATCTTCCTGTGGGTTCATGCGATGACGGGCAACTGGGCGAAGGCGTTGCACTTCGTGCCGCCAATCCTGGCGTTCGCGGTCGGCATCGTGCTCGCAGCCTGGCTGCGCCGCGCAACGGGCGAGCGGGCCAGCGCGATCAGCACTTTGATCGAGATCCTGCTCTTGATAGCGATCGGCATCCTGCATAATCGGTTGCCAGATCTGGCCGGAACGCTCGGTATTTCCGGCGTGGCGGCGATGCAGTCTGCAATGTTCGTCAAGGTCGAAGGCACTGTGTGCAGCACGGTGATGATCACCAGCAACATGCGTCAGGCCATCGAGAACGTCTTCGCAGTCGCAGCAGGCGACGCACCACTCGGAACGCTGCGCCGCTCGGGCATTTTCATCGCGTTGTGCGTCGTGTTCGGCTTCGGTGCCGCCGCCGGAGCCTTTGCAACCAAAAGCGTTCCCGATCTCGCGCTGGGCCTGCCTGTCGTCGCGCTGCTGGTCGTGCTGCTGCGCTGCGAAGCGCTACGTTCGCAGGAGGGGAGATGAGTGCGCCAATGATCAGGTGAGCGTCGCACAACGAACGGCCTGATCTTTTCGTGTTGCGCTGCGAACGGCACGGTGTCGGCCCGCAGAATGCACGCGACCGTTGACTTGGATCAATGGAGCGAGCCGCGCCGCACCCACGATCCCGCATCACCTTTAGAGGATCGGGAGAGAGAGATGTCCAAGGACGCCAAGCCCGCACGGAAGCGTATCGACCAGTTCTTTTCCGGCCCGGGCGCGCGGGCAGACGACTGGCGCGACCTTGTGGAAGCAGCAAAGACCTGGGCGCGCGTCGGAAATCGCACAGCCTATGACGCGGCGTTGGCCGATCTTTCGATCATCGAAGAATTTCACGGCTATCCCGGTCCGCACCTCATGGCGGCGCTGCGGGAAGCAGCAGTCGCCGGCGACGGTGCGTCGTCGTTCGCCCTTGCGACGCGAATTGCCCAGGCACTGGCGACGCGATCCTTCCGCCAGCATGCCGGCGACTGGAGCGCCAAGGATGACGGCAATGGCGATGCGCCCGAACTGGTGCCGCCGGCTTTTGGCGCGCACACCGCGCGCAGGCCGTATTTCGAGACCCTGATCGTCACCGGCGTATCATCCAGCCAGTGGCCGGCGCTGGCCGCCGAATGGCGCAAGCTGCGGCGCTCGGTCGATGCGTTCATCTATGAACCCGTGATCGTCGGCAGCCTGGAGGACGCTTTCTGCGCGACGATGCTCAATCCGAACATCGGAGCAGTCATCATCAACGAGGGCTTTGGCCTGCGTTCGCGCCACGATGCGCCGGTGTTGCGCTCGATCATGGCCTCGGCAGGTCTCAACGACGAGACGGACGCTTCGGCGTTGCGGCTCGCCCAGATCATCAAGCGCGTCAGGCCCGAGCTCGACCTTTATATGATCTCGAACCGGGACGTGGAGGAGTTGGCGGGTAATCCCGAGGCGGATGTGGTCCGGCGCATCTTCTATTCCGTTGAAGAACTGCTGGAACTGCATCTGTCGATCCTCGAAGGCATCCAGGATCGCTACGACACGCCGTTCTTCGACAATCTGAAGAAATATGCGCAGCGTCCGATCGGCACCTTCCACGCGCTGCCGATCGCGCGCGGCAAGTCGATCTTCAAGTCCGACTGGATCCGGGACATGGGCGAGTTCTACGGCCCGAACCTGTTCCTGGCCGAGAGCAGCGCCACCACCGGCGGTCTCGACAGCATGCTGGAGCCGACCGGCAACATCAAGAAGGCGCAGGAGAAGGCGGCGAGGGCGCTCGGCGCCGACCGCGTCTTCTTCGTCACCAACGGCACCTCGACGTCGAACAAGATGGCGGTGCAGGCGCTGCTCGCGCCGGGCGACATCGCGATCGTCGACCGCAATTGCCACAAGTCGCATCACTACGGCATGGTGCTGGCCGGCGCGCAGCCGCTCTACGTCGAAGCCTTCCCGATGACGGAATATTCGATGTACGGCGCGGTGCCTCTGAAGACCATCAAGCAGGCGCTGCTGGGCGCCAAGGCCGATGGCCGGCTCGACCGCGTCAAGATGGTCGACCTGACAAACTGCACCTTCGACGGCCATATCTACAACACAAGGCGGGTGATGGAGGAATGCCTAGCCATCAAGCCCGACCTGATCTTCCTCTGGGACGAAGCCTGGTTCGGCTTCGCGCGCTTCTCGCCATTCCTGCGCCGCCGCACCGGACTTGGGGCGGCCAACGAGATCGAGGCATGGATGCGCGATCCCAGGTCGGTCGCGGCCTATGAGAAGCAGCAGGCCGAGCTCGGCAAGAACCCGTCCGACGAGGTGCTGCTCAAGACCCGGCTGATCCCGGACCCCCGACAGATCCGGCTGCGCGTCTACCAGACCAACTCGACCCACAAGTCGATGTCGGCGATCCGCCAGGGCTCGATGCTCTCGGTCAAGGACGTCGAATTCCACACCGTCGAGCAGCAGTTCAAGGAAGCTGTGTTCACCCACGCCTCGACAAGTCCGAACCAGCAGTTGATCGCGAGCCTCGACGTCTCACGGCGGCAGATGGAGCTGGAGGGCTATGGCCTCGTCGCCAATGCGATCGAGATCGCGTTCGCGATCCGGCAGGCCGTCAACAACAATCCGCTGATCTCGAAATATTTCCGCATCCTCGGTGCCGACGCCATGGTGCCGGCGCAGTACCGCCAGAGCGGTTTCACCGACTTCCTCGCCCCCGGCGTCAATTGGGCGAATACGCTGAAGAGCCTGGACGAGGACGAGTTCTGCCTCGACCCGACCCGCATGACGCTGGTATGCGGCATGGCCGGCTATGACGGCACGCAGTTCAAAGGCATTCTCGCCAACGAGTACAACATCCAGGTCAACAAGACCTCCCGCAACTCGGTGCTGGTCCAATCCAACATCAACAACACTCGCAGCGACGTCGCGCATCTCGTTCGCGTGCTCGCCGAGATCGCGGGCGAGATCGACCGCGGCCTGGCCCAGGGCGGTGCCAATGCGCGAAAGACCTTCGAGGCACGGGTGACGAGCCTCATGAAGGACGTGCCCGATCTGCCGAACTTCTCGCATTTCCATCCGAGCTTCCGCGGCGATGCTGGCACCAAGACCAACGAGGGCGACATCCGCAGCGGCTTCTACGCGGCCTATGACGTCGCCGGCTGCGAGCACATCCGCCTCAACGATCCCGAGATCGACCGGCGGCTGAAGGCCGGGCCCGAGCTCGTCTCGGCCAACTTCGTGATCCCGTATCCGCCGGGCTTCCCGATCATGGTGCCCGGCCAGGTCATCACCCAGGAGACGATCGACTTCATGCGCAAGCTCGATGTGAAGGAGATCCACGGCTACGACGCCAAGGAAGGGCTGAAACTCGTACGGACGGAAGCCTTGGCCAAGCTCGGCAGGCCAAAGCCCAGCGCCCAGCCGAAGCTCAAGGCCGCGTCATAGGTCGGGAGGGGACGAACATGCAGGCATTTTTCCAGTTCTTGCAGCAGTACCCGTATCTGCTGCTGTTCTTCGTGGTCGGTCTCGCCGTCTATATCGGCCGAGCCAGCATCAAGGGTTATGGCCTCGGCATGGTCGCCGGTGCCATCGTGGTCGGCGCGGGCATCTCGGTCTGGGCATCCAGCTATGGCGTGAAGCTGGAGTTGAACAACTTCGCCAAGAGCCTGTTCTACTATCTCTTCATGTACGGCGTCGGCCTGCGCGTAGGTCCGTCCTTCGTCAACAGCCTGCGGGGCGACGGGATCAAATTCTTGTTCCTCGCGGTGGTGTCGAGTGTGATCGGCCTGACCCTCGTCGTGCTTGGGGCGAAGCTCTTCGCATTGCCGCCCGGTGCGGCTGGCGGAATGCTGGCGGGATCGCAGACCATGTCGGCGGCGATCGGCTCGGCCGAGCAGGCCGTCACGTCGGGAGTCGTGAAACTGCCTGACGGGATGAAGCCCGAGGATGCCTCCGGCATGATCGCTTTGTCCTACGGTATTACCTACATTTGGGGCACCGTCGGCATCATCCTGATCTGCAAATACCTGCCGCGCTGGTGGGGCGTCGATGCCAAGGCCGCCGCCAAGAAGTATGAGCAGGAGTTCGGCGTCAAAGATCTCGAAGGCGGCGCCCTGACCGGCTACCGTCAGTTCGGTCTGCGGGCCTACCGGCTGGAAAATCCTGCGACGATCGGGATGAGCATCGCCAAATTCCGCACGGTCAATCCCGAGTACCGTATCGTCAATGTCGGGCGCAATGGTGAGCCGCAGGGGGCTGATCCCGAGCTCGTGCTGCAGAAGGGCGATATCGTCGCGCTGGGCGGATCGACCGAGCATCTGACTGAGAAGATGGGCCTGATTGGTCCGGAGGTCGCCGATGCCAAGACGCTCGGTATACCCATGGACCAGGCGGAAATCGTCGTCTTCAACAAGGACGTCGTCGGGCGGACCTTCGAGTCCTTCCGCGACACGGCCATCGCCGGCCAGCTGCAGGTGACCAAGGTCGAGCGGGGCGGGGTGCAGATCCCGGCCGGTCTCAAGACCAAGCTGGAGCGCATGGACATCGTCTCGGTGGTCGGCCTGAAGTCGGCGGTCAACGAGCTCGGCGAGATGTGGGGCCGCATCGCGCGCGCCAACACCTCGACCGACTTGCTGACCCTGTCGGTCGGCATGATCATCGGCTTCCTCATCGGCATGATCGAATTCCCCGCCTTCGGTGCCAAGGTCGGTCTCGGCAATGCCGGCGGGTTGTTGCTGTCCGGCGTGATCGTGTCCTCGGTCGTGTCGCGGCTGCGCTTCTTCGGCAATACGCCGAACGCGGCGCGAAACGTGCTCGAGGATCTCGGCCTCGTTGTGTTCGTCGCGATCGTCGGGGTCAATGCCGGCGCCGGCCTGTTGGCTCAGCTCACCGGCGCGCTCGCGCTCAAGATCTTCATCGTCGGCTTCATCGCGTGCACGATCCCGCCGTTCATCGTCTGGGCGATCGGCTTCCACGTCTTCAAGATCAATCCGGCGGTGCTGATGGGCGGCGTTGCCGGCGCGCGGTCGCATTCCGGCCCGTGCCGCGAGGCCGCGGTCGAGATCCAGAGCTCCGTGCCCTGGATCGGATTCCCGGTCGGCTATGCCGTCTCGGGCATCCTTCTCACCATCTTCGGCTACTTCGCGATGATCCTGGCTCAATAAGGGGAAGAAAACGTCATGAGAAAACTGTCCTTCGGCGCCGTCCTGGTCGCTTCGCTCGCCGCTGTTGCCGGCTTCAGCACGTCCGCGCGTGCCGACACCGGCCAGGTCGCGGTCGTCTTCACCAAGGGTGGCTTCATCGTCGGCGCCGGTGGCGGTGAGGGCGTTCTGGTCTACCGGGGCAAGAAATACCCATTCACGGTGTCTGGCATGAGCGTGGGCCTCACCATCGGAGCGTCGACCACGAAGTTCGTCGGCCGCGCGCTCAATCTAAAGGGGCCGGCGTCGATCGAAGGCTCTTATGCCGTGGGAGGAGCGGGTGGGGCAATCGCCGCAGGTGCCGGCGCCGTTCAGTTGCAAAACAGCAATGGCGTGATCCTCCAGCTCAGCGGCCCGCGGGTCGGCGCGGAAGTATCGGCTGCAGTCGGTGGCGTCACGATCCGCCTGAAATCGAGTTGAAGGGGTCGTATGGCCATTGAGCGATCGACGGCAGCATCGGGCCCCTAGGGCATGATCCGGAAAAGTGTGTAGCGGTTTTCCGAATAGAACATGCTCAAACAACAACCTGAAAGCGCGATGACGATTCATTCCAATCGCATCGCGCTTTAGCGGCCTGACGCTGCTCAATAGCGCTGCGCGACGAAACTCATTTTCTTGAGGCTGGCCTGGTCGTTGTAGCGTCCCTTGTCGGAGCGCTTCGGCAGCTTGATCTTGTCCTTCTTGATGCGCTTGTAGGGGATGGCGCCGAGAAGGTGCGCGATGCAGTTGAGCCGCGCCCTTCGTTTGTCGTCAGAGCGGACGATGTTCCAGGGCGCATCCTTCGTGCTGGTCTTCTTCAGCATCAGGTCGCGTGCGCGCGAATAGTCGTACCAGCGACGGAAGGATTCCAGGTCCATCGGACTGAGCTTCCACTGTCGGACCGGGTCGTCGATGCGGGCCTTGAAACGGCGCTCCTGCTCGTCCATGCCGACCTCGAGCCAGATCTTGATCAGGATGATGCCGCCGTCGATGACGTATTTCTCCATCTGCGGGCACAGGTTGAGGAAACGCTCGTGCTCGGCGGGGGTGCAGAAGCCCATGACGTACTCGACACCGGCGCGGTTGTACCAGCTCCGGTCGAAGATCACGATCTCGCCGCCGGCCGGAAATCGCTCCATGTAGCGCTGGAAGAACAATTGTGTCTTCTCGCGGTCGGACGGCGCGGGCAGGGCGACGACCCGGAACACGCGCGGGCTGACCTTCTCGGTGATCGCCTTGATCGTGCCGCCCTTGCCGGCGGCGTCCCGACCCTCGAACAGGACGATGACCCGGAGCTTGTTTTCCCGCACGTAGTCCTGGAGATGGCACAGCTCGACCTGGAGCTTCTCGAGCTCCTTCTCGTAATCCTTCCGCTTCATCCGCTCCGCAGGGCCGTCCTTCGCCATGCCGATCCCACCTGTTGCTAATCGTCCCAGGAAATGGTCACGCCGATGTCGCCGGGCACGCCGCCGGGAAAATCGATGATCTGATAGGCGATGCGATAGCCGCGCGGCTTCAGATAGTCGGTCCAGAGCTGGAAGATTTCCTTGGGAATCCCCGTCAGGGTGTTCTCCCAGCCCTTTTCCATCTGATTGATGGCGCGGCCCTTGTCCGTGCACAGCGAGTTGGGGAAACGATAGACCAGCACTTCCGTGAGGCCGTTGCGCACCGCGCGCTGGATAATGGTCGAGGCGAGCTTGATCTTCTCCTCCTCGGTCTTGCCCGAGGGCTTGCTCAAGCGCTCGATCAAGGCGCGCTTCTCGGCCTCGGCCGCGGCGGCAAGGCGCACATATTCCTCCGCCTTTTCGGCTTCCTTGAGGGCGGCTTCCTTACGAATCTGGGCGGCGTTGGGGATGAGATCGTCTAGGCCGGGCATGGCGGGCGGCTCCTGATGATGACGCGATCAGCATGCGGCAGACGCTAGGTCGGCTCGACTGCGTTCCCTTGACTCAAATCAAACAAACGCGAACATACCCGAACACAGTGCCGCCCATGGACGTTTTGATCGGGAGAGACGTTTGAGCGAGCAGCTTCATCCGATGGCACCGCATCATCTGCCGTTCTATCTCGCACCGGGGAGCGGGACCGACACGCTGATGGTGGTGATGGGCGTATTCCTGATCGGGGCCGTGCTCTGGGTCGGCACGCTCTACTGGAAACTGCACAGCCTGCCCGAGCGGATGGCGCACAAAACGCATAAGCTGCAGTTCGAGTTAGTCGCCGTGCTCGGCCTGATCTCGCTGTTCACGCACATGCACATCTTCTGGATCGCCGGACTGCTCCTCGCGATGATCGATCTTCCGGATTTCGGCACGCCGCTGCGCAGCATTGCAGGGTCCGTCGAGAAGATCGCCGACGCGACGCCGGCCTCCGATACGGAGGAAATCCAGGCCGAGGCCGCCGTCACGCCGCCTCCCGCGGACAAGCCGGGACCCGCCAAGGAGAAGGAGCGCAGTCATGCTTGAGCTGCTGATCTGCTCCCTCGTCACGATCCTTCCGGACTACCTGTACCGCCGCTACGCCCAGGGCAAGCGCTTTGGTAAGGAGATCACCTTCTTCTCGGTCTGGTACGAACTGCGCTGGGGCATCACCGCCTGCCTGATGCTGACGGTGTCGTTGATCACCATGATCTTCTACTTCCATCCGGCGACGTCGTCGGCGACGCTCTATTTCCGCACGGTGCCCATCCTGCCCGAGGGCTCTGGGCGGGTCGCGGACGTCAACGTGGGTTTCAGCGCACCCGTGAAGAAGGGCGATGTGCTGTTCACGCTCGACAGCTCGAAGCAGAGGGCTGCGGTCGAGACCGCCAAGCGGAAGGTCGCAGAAGTCGATGCCGCCATGCAGACGGCGCAGGCCGATGTGGTCAAGGCCGAGGCGCAGCTCGGCGAAGCGAGGGCCAACTACCAGCAGGCCAAAGACGAGCTCGAGGTCAAGACCGAACTCCAGCGCCGCAATCCCGGTATCGTTCCACAGCGTGACATCGACAAGCTCCAGGTGCTGGTCGATCAGCGACAGTCCGGCATCGACGCCGCGACGGCGGCGAAGCAGTCGCTGTCCTTGCAGGTCTCGGCTCTGCTGCCGGCCCAGAAGGCCAGCGCCGAAGCCGCCCTCGATCAGGCCCAGGTCGATCTCGACAAGACGTCTGTGCGTGCCGGCGTCGATGGCCGGGTCGAGCAGTTCCTGGTTCGCCCCGGCGACGTCGTCAACCAGCTGATGCGCCCCGCCGGCGTTCTCGTTCCCGAGGGTGCGGGCCGCAAGGCGCTCCAGGCCGGTTTCGGCCAGATCGAGGCGCAGGTGATGAAGCAGGGCATGGTCGCGGAAGCGACTTGCATCTCGAAGCCATGGGTCATCATTCCCATGGTGATCACGACGGTGCAGGACTACATCGCGGCCGGACAGTTTCGTTCCGGCGAGCAGCTCATCGATCCGCAGAATGCGGTCCGTCCCGGCACGATCCTGGTTTTCCTGGAGCCGCTCTACAAGGACGGTCTCGACGGTGTCACGCCGGGCTCGAGCTGCATCATCAACGCCTATACCAGCAACCACGAGGTGATTTCGGCCAAGGACACCCCGACCAGCCGGAAGATCGCGCTGCACGTCGTCGACGGCGTCGGCCTCGTGCACGCGCTGCTGCTGCGGATCCAGGCGCTGTTGCTGCCGATCCAGACGCTCGTGCTGAGCGGCGGGCATTGAACGAGCAAAGAGGACGGACGAGACGTGGTCGCCGAAAGTCGTCCTCGCCTGCCATGTCGGCTGCCTGCGCCTATTATGCGCCGTCCTGCGCGCAAGTCGTGGGCGCCTATGGCCGCGTCGTCACGCGCTGCTGAGGCCTGCCTCGGGGGCTGTCCGTATGGTGCGATTCCAGCTATTATTGCCTGGAAAGCAGCTGCCGTAAGCTGTGAGGGTGCAGCATGAGCGGGGGCGCGTGCATAGACTGGCTGAAGCCACGGCTCGCGGCTGCGCTCCTCTGTTTCGGCCTGCTCGTGGCCGAGTGCCTCTCGGCCGGGCAAGCCGGTGCGGTCGAGCGGAGCCGGCGCGGCGAGCTCAAACGCGTGCTGTTGCTGCATTCCTTCGGCCGCGAGTTCCGGCCGTGGAGCGAATATGCGCGCGACATCAAGTCCGAGCTCGAGCGGCAATCGCCCTGGCCGCTCGATATCCAGGAGCACGCGCTGCTCACCGCGCGCTTCAACAACCCTGGTCCCGAGGCGCCGTTCGTCGAATATCTACACTCGTTGTACCAAGGTGCGGTGCCGGACATCGTCTTGAGCATCGGCGCGCCTGCCGCCCGGTTTGCGCAGAAATATCGCGCCAGGCTGTTCCCCGATGCGCCGTTGATCCTCTCCGCGGTCGAGCATCGGCTGATTAATCGCACCGACCTCTGCGACAACGATGTCGTAGTGGCCGTCCGCAACGATTTTGTCGCGGCCTTCGACAACATTCTTCAGGTCCTGCCTGATACAAAATCGATTGGAATTGTGGTCGGAGCCTCGCCGCTCGAGAGGTTTTGGACGGAGGAGCTGAAGCGGGAGCTGAAACCTTTTGCGGAGCGGATCGAACTCGTCTGGTACTCGGATTTGTCCTTCGAGGAGATCCTGAAGCGCTCATCGAAGCTCCCGTCTCACACCGCGCTGTTCTGGGGGCTGATGTCCGTCGATGCGGCCGGGGTCGTCTATGAGAGCGACTGGGCGCTGCGCAGCCTGCGTGCCGTCGCGAACGCCCCGATCTTTTCCTACCAGGAGCCGTTTTTCGGCGAGGGCACGGTCGGCGGACCGATGCACTTGATTGGGGAAACGACATCGAGAACGGTCAGCGCCGCGATCGGTATTCTCGGCGGTGCGAAACCTGCGAGCATCAATTACGAGCCGATCGCTTTCGCCGCGCCGCGTTACGATTGGCGGGAGTTGCAGCGCTGGGACATCAGCGAAAGCCGCCTGCCCAAGGGAAGCACCATCCTGTTTCGCGAGCCGAGTATCTGGCAGCGCTATCACTGGCAGATGCTGATGATCTCGGCTGTGTTCCTGGTCCAGACCGGACTCATCAGCGGGCTCCTGCACGAGCGTCGCCGGCGCCGCGTCGCCGAAGTCGAATCGCGTCAGCGGCTGGCGGAACTCGCCCACGTCAACCGCTACTCGGCAGTTGGCGAGCTGACCACATCGATCGCACATGAACTGAACCAGCCACTCGGATCGATTCTGACCAATGCGGAGACTGCAGAGCTCATGCTCAGGGCCGCTCAGCCCGACCTTGTCGAGATTCAGCAGATCCTCGCCGACATCAGAAGGGACGACCAACGGGCGAGCGAGGTGATCCGTAGGCTGCGCAGCGTTCTGAAAAAGACCCCGTTCGAGGTCAAGCACATCGAGCTCAACGATACAGTGCGCGAAGCAATCGATCTGGTGAAGGCCCTCGCTCAGGGACGCCGGATCACGTTGAGCTATTTGCCGGCCCTGGCCGGCCTTCACGTCAAGGGTGATCCGGTCCAGCTTCAGCAGGTCATTCTCAACCTGATCATCAACGCAATGGATGCGATTTCCGATGCGGACGCCGGAAAGCGGGAGGTCAGCGTGTCGACGCTCAGCACCGGCAATCAGGCCGAGATCAGGATCGCCGACACCGGGCCCGGAATACCCGCCTCCGATCTCGTAGGCCTGTTTGATCCGTTCTTCACGACCAAACCGCAAGGCATGGGCATGGGCCTTGCAATCGCCAGGACCATCGTCGAGGCCCATCACGGCACGATCGCTGCTGCGAACCAGCCTGCGGGCGGCGCGCTGTTCACGATCCGGCTCCCGGTCGCGCGCTGAGCTTGCGGTATCTTGATCTTGATCAAGCATCACGGTGCTGAAGCCGTTCTCTCTCGGTCGCATGACGAGTACGACAGGCGAGCGTGAGGCGTATGAGACGTCGTGACTTCATGACGCTGGTTGGTGCTGCTGCTGCGTTGCCGGTCCTGGCGAAAGCCCAGGACCGAATGCCCGCCGTCGGCGTGCTGACGGGCAATGTCGCTGGTGATCCCGGCGCGCAAATGCGCGTGGATGCCTTTCAGCAGGGTCTCACCGATCGAGGCTGGATCGCCAACCAGAACTACCGCCTGGAGGTGCGCTGGCCGGGCCCCGATCCGGCGCGCCAGAAGCTGGAGGCGCTCGAGCTCGTCGCCGCGGCGCCGGACGTGCTGCTCTCGACCAGTACGGGATCAACACGGGCGCTGCGCGATGCAACGCAACGAATTCCGATCGTCTTCGTGGGGCTTTCCGATCCGGTAGGGACGGGGCTTGTCGCCGATCTGGCCCGGCCGGCCGGAAATCTGACCGGCTTTTCGCTCTATGAGCATTCGATGAGCGGGAAGTGGCTCGGCCTTTTGAAGGACATGGTGCCGGGAATGAGCCATGCGCCCTGCTGTTCAACCCGGAATCGGCACCCTACGGACCGTTCTATGTTCAAGCGGCGCACCAGATGGAAAGCCGTCTCGGCCTCAAGATCGCCGGTGCGAGCGTTCGCAGCGGTCCGGGGATCGCGGCAGCGATCGAGACGGCGGCGCGCACAGGCGGCGGCCTCGTCGTGCTGCCGGATGGCGGCTTCTTCGGAACCCACAGCACGATGGCCATTGCATTGCTGGCGCAGCGGCGCGTGCCCGCCATCTTCGCAGTCCGTTTCTACGCGTCGAATGGCGGGCTGATATCGTGTGGTGCAGATCTGACCCAGCAATTTCGTGATGGCGCCGGCTATGTCGACCGTCTCCTGCGCGGTGCCGATATCAGCACTCTCCCGGTGCAATTTGCCACCAGGTTCGAGCTCGTCATCAACATGAAGACAGCCAGGGCCCTCGGCCTGACGGTGCCGAACCGGCTTCTGGTGGATGCCGAGCTGATCGAATGATTATTCGATCTTGCGCTGCAGCAGCCGCGATGACCCGTTTCGTTGATCTCGATCAACAAATGCTTGCGCCCCGGCTTGATCCTCCCGCACTGAAGTCCGAGGGAGGATGTGATGTTTCGTTGCGGCAAGACCCTGATGGCGCTGGCGCTGTTGATGGCAACTTCGGTCGCCGCAATGGCGCAGGCCCCAACGACGCCTGCAGCCCCGGCGCCGCAGGCGCAGCCTGCCAGCCCGCCCGCACCGGCGGCCGAGCTCCTGAAGCCCGAGCAACTCGAGGCCCTCGTCGCGCCGATCGCGCTTTATCCGGACGAGTTGCTCGCCAATGTACTGGCCGCCTCGACCTATCCGCTGGAGGTGGTGCAGGCCGACCGCTGGCTGAAGGAGCGCAAGAGCCTGAAGGGCGATGCGCTGAAGACGGAAGTGGAAAAGCAGGGCTGGGACGACAGCGTCAAGGCGCTGGCCAGCACCGCCGATGTCCTCGCGATGATGAGCGAGCAGCTCGACTGGACCAAGAAGCTGGGCGATGCCTTCCTCGCCCAGCAGCCCGACGTGATGGACGCGATCCAGCGTCTGCGCAACAAGGCCTATGACAACAAGAAGCTCGTCACTACCAAGCAGCAGAAGGTCAGTGTCCAGTCTCAGGAAGGCAAGCAGGTCGTCGTGATCCAGCAGGCCGATCCCGCGGCGATGTACGTGCCGTATTACGACCCGGCGACGGTCTACGGCAGCTGGCCCTATGCGGAGTATCCGCCTTATTATTGGGGCTACCCGTCTTATATCGGCGCCGGCGTGGTCGCGGCTGGCATCGCGTTCGGCACGGCCTGGGCGATCGGACGCTGGGGCAATTACTGGGGCGGCGGCTGCAACTGGGGCAACCGCAACGTCTATGTCAACCATCGCACCACGAACATCGGCAATGGCTGGCAGCACAATCCGGCGCATCGCGGCGGTGTGCGCTACAACAACAGCAATGTTCAGCAGCGCTTCGGCAACAACAATCTGAAGGCCGGCGTGTCGGACCGGATGGATTTCCGCGGCCGTGACGGCAACCAGGTGCTGCGCCCCGACCAGGGTGCCGGGGACCGGGCGGGAGATCGTGCGGGTGATCGCGGCGGTCCAGGAGATCGCGCAGGGGATCGCGCCGGCAATCGTGGCGACCGTCCGGGCGCGGGCGATCGCCCCAGCGCAGGGACGCGCGACCGGCCTGGCGGCGGCGATCGTGCCGGTGCCGGTGATCGTGCCAAGGGCGCGACCAAGGGCGGCGGCGATCGCGCCAAGGCTGCGAACCGCGCCGGCGGCGGTTCGGCCAATCGTGGCGGCGGCAATCGTGGCGGGGCCATGAACGTCTCCTCCGGCCGCTCGGCTGCCGCAGCATCCGCACGCGGCCGTGCCAGCATGGCGAGCATGCCGCGCGGTGGCGGCGGCGGACCAAGCTTTGCCGGGCGTGGAGGCGGTGGCGGAATGGCGATGCGTGGCGGCGGTGGTGGCGGTTTCCGGGGCGGTGGTGGCGGCGGCCGGCGCTCGGATATCGTGCTCAAGCATGACATCGTCCTGCTCGGACACCTCTCGAACGGCCTTGGCTATTATCGCTTCAGCTATATCGGCAGCGACAAGGCCTATGTCGGCGTGATGGCGCAGGAGGTCGAGCAGGCGATGCCCGCTGCCGTGACCCGCGGCAGCGACGGCTATCTGCGCGTCCATTACGAAAAACTCGGGCTGCCGTTCCGCACCTATCGCGACTGGCTCGCCGGCGGCGCGAAGATTCCTGCGGAGGTGATGCCATGACCGGCATGAAATCGTTTAGCCGTGCGCTGCTACCCGGCGTCCTCGCGCTCGCGCTGCTCGGATCGGCCTCTCTCGCACAGGAATCCTACAAGACACCGGAAGAGGCCGCGTCTGCCCTTGCCGCCGCGGTCAAGAGCGGCCCGAAAGACATCTTGAAAGTGCTCGGCAGGAATGCGGAGGACATCGTGTCGTCCGGCGACGAGGTTGCCGACAACGACATTCGGGCGCGCTTCACTGCGATGTACGACGCCAAGCACGGCATCAAGGCGGAGGGCAACAAGACCGCCACCTTGATGCTCGGGCCGGACGATTTTCCGTTTCCAATTCCGCTGGTCAACACCAGGACGGGTTGGGCGTTCGACACCGACGAGGGACGCATCGAGGTGCTGCGCCGTCGCATCGGACGCAACGAGCTCGACGCGATCCAGACCGCGCTCGCCTTCGTCGACGCGCAAAACGAATATGCCGAAAAGGACCGCGGCGAGGGCGTCGGCGTCTACGCGCAGCGCATCGTCTCCTCGCCCGGCAAGAAGGACGGCCTGTTCTGGCGCGACGACAGCGACCCGAGTCCGCTCGGCGCGCTCGCGGCCGAAGCCTCGAAGGAGGGCTATCGCGGCGGTGATGTCGGGCCTGTACCTTATCACGGCTATTACTTCCGGATCCTCAAAGGGCAGGGGCCGGATGCGCCCGGCGGTGCGCTCAACTACGTCGTCAAGGGCAAGATGATCGGTGGCTTCGGCCTGATCGCCTGGCCCGCGGAATACGGCAATTCGGGCGTCATGACCTTCCTCGTCAATCATGACGGCGTCGTCTATCAGAAGGATCTCGGCAAGCGCACCGAGTTCATCGCGCAACGCACCACATTGTTCGATCCCGACGAGACCTGGAAGAAGGTCGATGCCGCAAAACCCTGAGCCGCGCGTGCGCGCATTTCGCCTGATCGCGCTGCTCCTGCTTGCGCTCGGGCTGACCCTGCCGGCAGCGCCGTCCTTCGCGCAGGCCACCGGTCAGGTCAGAGTGAAGATCGTCAAGGCGGGATTCCTGGCCGGCGGTGGCGTGGGCAGCGGCGTGTTGACGTACCGCGGCAAGACCTACCCCTTCAACGTCAGCGGCGTGAGCCTGGGCATCACGGTCGGTGCAACGGTCGGCCGCCTCGACGGCTGGGCATCCGGTATCCGGGAGGTCAGTGACTTCGCCGGCAACTACAGCTCCGTCGGCGGCGGCTTTGCGCTGGTCGGCGGCGCCAATGGTGTGCACCTGCGCAATGAAAAGGGCGTCACGATGGTGCTGCAAGGCCCGAAGGCGGGACTCGAGCTGGCGGCCAATATCAGTCGGATCACGATCGCTTTGAGGTGAGGCTCAAGCCGGGCGCGCGGATCAAAGCGTGAGCGACAGGTGCACCGTTCTCGGATCGTCACTCCGCGCGAGCTTGAAGCCCGCCTTCGCGAACACGCTGCGCATGGGCATGTTGTCGGACAGAACCTCGGCTGTGAGCTCTCTTACGCCTTGTTCGCGCGCGATGTCTGTCAGGTGCCTCAGCAACAGCGAGCCCACTCCGCGACCTTGCCAAGCATCCACCACGACGAAGGCCATCTCTGCCCGACCGGGCTCGACGATGACGTACCGGCCGCCGCCGATAATGGCGTATCGACCCTGTTCCTCGGCGAGAGCGGCCAGCGCAACGTGATTGCTGAAATCCACGTCCATGAAGAAGGCACGCTCCTTCTCCGAGAAATGTCGCTTCAAAACGAAGAACCGGCTTTGCAGCGATTGCGGTCCAGTGCGCGCGATGGCCGCGAGCATGTCCGCCTCGTCGCTGGCGCGAAGCGCGCGGATATGGATCGCAGTGCCGTCCTTCAGGACGGTTTGGACGCTGTAAGTTGCAATTTGTGACATGCTGATGTCGCTCGTCAAAATGCCGTCCAGCCGCGTCTCATGCCTTATAATGCAGGATAGACGCCTCCGAAGCGTGCAGATCATCTTGACCTAGATCAACGTTCGTCCTCGCCCGGCGCCGTCAATTGGCCAAGGCGACGGAGAGGTCGAAGACATGTCCATGCACAAGATGCAAATTCCGGGCGGCCCCATGTCGGGGCTGGTCGCCTCGGCAGTCGAATACCTCGTCGATGCGGGACAGCGCAGTATCCTGTTCCTGGATATCATGCGCCGGCGCGGAGACCAGTACAGGGAACACCTCGCGCAAACCGCCCCGCATGTTCTGCAATACGCGGCGGAGTTGATCATGGACGGGCGCCAGCTCGCCGAACCCGTCAATTACGCGCTGGTGCGCATCGTTCCGCCCGCCAATGTCGAGATCGACATGAACCGGCGGCCGTTCGTCGTGGTCGATCCGCGTGCGGGCCACGGCCCCGGCATCGGCGGCTTCAAGGCCGACAGCGAGATCGGCGTGGCGATGAAAGCAGGCCATCCCTGCTACTTCATCGGATTCCTGCCGGACCCGATGCCCGGTCAGACCATCGAGCGCATCGCGCGTGCCGAAGCCATCTTCATCGAAAAGGTCATGAGCCTTCACCCGGATGCCGACGGCAAGCCCTGCGTGATCGGCAATTGTCAGGCCGGATGGGCCGTCATGATCCTGGCCTCGCTACGTCCCGAGCTGTTCGGCCCGCTGATCATCGCCGGCGCGCCGCTGGCCTATTGGGCCGGCGTGCATGGAAAATATCCGATGCGCTACTCGGGCGGACTGTTGGGCGGAAGCTGGTTGACGGCCCTGACCTCCGATCTCGGCGCCGGCAAGTTCGATGGTGCTTGGCTGGTGCAGAACTTCGAGAACCAGAACCCGTCGAATACGCTCTGGACCAAGCAATACAACGTCTATTCCAAGGTCGACACCGAGGCGGATCGTTATCTCGAATTCGAGCGTTGGTGGGGCGGCCACGTCAACCTGAACGCCGAGGAGATCCAATTCATCGTCGATGAGCTGTTCGTCGGCAACAACCTCGCGGCCGGCAACATCGAAATGTCCGATGGCCGGAAGGTCGACCTTCGCAACATCAGATCCCCGATCGTGGTGTTCTGCTCGGAGGGCGACAACATCACGCCGCCGCAGCAGGCGCTGCATTGGATCCTCGATTGCTATGCCGATGTCGATGAGATCAGGGCCTATGGCCAGACCATCGTCTACACCGTGCACCAGAACATCGGCCATCTCGGCATCTTCGTCTCCGGCGGCGTTGCCAAGAAGGAGCACGCGGAATTTTCCAGCAACATCGACCTCATCGACGTTCTGCCGCCCGGCCTCTATGAAGCGACATTCGAAGCGAAGGATGAGGAAACCGCAAGTTCGGATCTGGTCGTCGGCCAGTGGGTGATGCGCTGCGAGGCGCGGACGCTCGACGACATCCGCGCCATGGGCGGCAATTCGCCTGAGGACGAGCGACGCTTTGCCACCGCCAAACGAATCTCGGAAATCAACCTGGCGGCCTACCAGAAGTTCGTCCAGCCATGGCTCAAGCGCATGGTGACGCCACAGATGGCCGAATGGGCTCACAACATGCATCCGCTGCGGCTGCAATACGAGCTGTTCAGCAGCCAGAATCCTTTCATGGCGACGGTGAAATCATTGGCCGAGAAGGCCGCCGAGAAGCGCAAGCCGGTCGCTGCGGACAATCCGTTCCTGGCGTTCCAGGAGCAGATCTCGAAGCAGGTCGTTCACGCCCTCGACAGCTGGCGCGATTCACAGGAGGCGCTCAGCGAAGCGATGTTCCTCAGCGTCTACGGATCCCCGGCGCTCCAGGCGGCGGTCGGGATCGATCCGACGTCCACGCCGTCGCGTCGGCGTGAGATGTCCGCCGAGCATCGCACCATGCTCGAGAAGCGCATTGCCGAGCTGAAGTCGCGGATCGGTGAGGGCGGCCTCCGTGAAGCGGCGTTGCGCGCTTTGCTCTATGTCGGCTCGGCACGGGGGATGGTGGACGAACGCAGCATCGAGGCTCTGCGCCGGGTCCGCCGGGATCATGGCGGCGCACGCATGTCTCTTGCCGAGTTCAAGATGCTGGTACGCGAGCAGTTCTTCATGCTGCTGCTCGACCGGGAAGGGGCGCTCGCTGCAATCCCGAAATTGCTGCCTGACGACATGAACGTTCGCCGCGCAGCATTCGAGGCGATCGAGCAGGTGTTGTCGGCCAGTGCGGATGTCACCGGCGAGCGCGCAAACCGGCTGCGGCAGATCGCTGGCCTGTTTGGTCTCGAGACCGCGGACGGTTCCGAAAGGGCATCGAACGTAGCCCCTTTCGATCCCAAGGCGAAGGCGTCGTAGCGCGAGTTGCGAGGATCGGGAGCGACATCATGTCAGCAGATGCGACGGCTACGCAGTCTCCCAGCAAGTATGACCGCCTGATCGCGGCGGCCAGGGCAATCCCGCCGACGCCGACCGTCGTGGTGCATCCCTGCGATGAGACATCCTTGCGAGGCGCCGTCGACAGCGCGTCTGCCGGCATCATCCGGCCGATCCTGGTCGGATCGGAGCGGAAGATCAGGGATATTGCTGCCAGGTTCGGCCTGGACATCTCGGGTTACGAGATCGTGGATGCCGCGCACAGCGACGAAGCCGCGGCGAAGGGTGTCGAATTGATCCATGCCGCGCGGGGCGAATTGCTCATGAAGGGCAGCCTTCATACCGACGAGCTGATGCGGGCCGTCACGGCCAAGGTCGGGGGATTGCGGACCGATCGGCGCATCAGCCATGTTTTCGTCATGGATGTGCCGGCCTACGCCGAGACGATCTTCGTCACTGACGCCGCAATCAACATCTTCCCAGATCTGGACGCCAAGCGGGACATCATTCAGAACGCGATCGACCTCTACAATCAGGCGGGCTTCGGCAAGTTGCCGCGGGTGGCCATCCTCTCCGCAGTCGAAACGGTCACGTCGAAAATTCCGTCCACGATCGAGGCCGCGGCGCTCTGCAAGATGGCGGATCGCGGCCAGATCACAGGGGGCGTGCTCGACGGGCCGCTGGCTTTCGACAACGCGATCGACCTGGAATCCGCACGGATCAAGGGCATCAAGTCCGAGGTGGCCGGCCGCGCCCAGATCCTGGTCGTGCCCGACCTCGAAGCGGGCAACATGCTGGCCAAGAACCTCGCCTATTTCGCCAAGGCCGACGGCGCCGGCATCGTGCTCGGGGCGCGCGTCCCCGTTGTCCTGACCTCGCGTGCGGACAGCCCAAGGGCCCGGATGGCGTCCTGCGCGGTTGCTGCACTTTATGCTCACGCGCGGCGCCAGAAGGCGCCGACAGTCGCGGCGTGATCGCCATGGACAGCATCCTCGTCGTCAACGCCGGCTCCTCGAGCGTCAAGTTCCAGGTCTTTGCGGTCGAGGGTGAGGGCGTTCTGCGCCGCCTGATCAAGGGACAGGTGGACGGCATCGGCAGCCGTCCGCGCTTGCGGGCAAGCAGGGCAGGCAACGATCCCATGGCGGACCGGGCCTATCCGATCGAGGCCATTCCGGACGTGCCGGTGGCAATGCAAGTTGCGGGGGAATGGCTGCGGAACGAGGCGCGTATCCATCCGTTGGCGGTCGGGCATCGCGTCGTCCATGGCGGGCCGGATTATGAGCGGCCAATTCTCGTCGACCATGGCGTGGTGGCACGGCTGGAACGCTTTGTTACGCTGGCGCCGCTGCATCAGCCGCACAATCTGGCGCCGATCCGCTCGATCCTGGCCAATTTCCCGACGATCCCGCAGGTCGCGTGCTTCGACACCGCGTTCCACCGCACGCACGGTCCGCTGGCCGATCATTACGCGATCCCCCACCAGCTCCACGCCGAAGGTGTGCGGCGCTACGGCTTTCACGGGCTGTCCTATGAGTACATCTCCAGGGCGCTGCCGCAGATCGCGCCAGACGTCGCGAAGCGCCGGGTGATTGTCGCCCATCTCGGCAGTGGCGCGTCGATGTGCGCGATGAAGAATGGGCTGAGCGTCGAGAGCACGATGGGATTCACTGCGCTTGATGGGCTGCCGATGGGCACGCGCCCGGGCCAGCTCGATCCGGGCGTCGTGCTGTACCTATTGTCCGAGAAGGGGATGACGGCATCGAAGGTGCAGGATTTTCTCTATCGTGATTGCGGATTGAAGGGGCTTTCCGGGGTCAGCAACGACATGCGCGAGCTGGAGGCGAGCACGGATCCGCAAGCGAAGCTGGCGGTGGACTATTTCGTCTATCGCATCGGCCTCAACGCCGGCATGCTGGCGGCGGCGCTGCAGGGGATCGACGCCTTCGTCTTCACCGCCGGCATCGGGGAGAACTCGAGCAGTATCCGCGCACGCGTGGCGGAGCAACTCGGCTGGCTTGGCGTGGCACTCGACCCGGCCGAGAACACGCGCCATTCGCGGCTGATATCGGCAAGGACGAGTCTCGTTCCGGTCTACGTCGTCCCGACGGACGAGGAGCTCATGATTGCGCAGCACACGCTGGCGCTGCTGATGAACGGCCAATCGCCCAACCCCAGACAAGAGAGGGTGTCATGATTCCAGTATTCCCGGACAGCAAGGTCGCACTAAAGGGGAAGAAGGGCCTCGTCGTCGGCATCGCCAACGACCAATCGATCGCCTGGGGCTGCGCCAGGGCGTTTCGCGCGCTCGGAGCCGATCTCGCCGTCACCTATCTGAACGACCGCGCCAAGAAGCACGTCGAGCTGCTGGCGCAGGCGCTCGAAGCGCCGATCTTCCTGCCGCTCGACGTCATGGCCGAAGGCCAGACCGAGGCGGTCTTCGAGCGGATCGAGTCGGAGTGGGGGCAGCTCGATTTCCTGCTTCATTCCATCGCCTTCTCGCCGAAGGAAGCACTGCACGGCCGCGTCGTCGATGTCGGCCGCGACGGCTTTCTGAAGACCATGGACGTCTCCTGCTGGTCCTTCCTGCGGATGGCACATCTGGCCGAACCCCTGATGAAGAACGGCGGCACGATGTTCACCATGACCTATTACGGCAGCCAGATGGTGGTGGAGAACTACAACATCATGGGCGTCGCCAAGGCGGCGCTCGAGGCCGCCGTTCGCTACGCCGCTGCCGAGCTCGGTCCGAAGGGCATCCGCGTGCACGCGATCTCGCCGGGACCGCTCGCGACCCGCGCAGCCTCCGGCATTCCGGAGTTCGACGAGCTGATGGACAAGGCGCAATCCAAGGCGCCCTCGCGCAGCCTCGTCAGCATCGACGATGTCGGCAATGCTACCGCGTTCCTGGCGCTCGACGGCGCCAAGCTGATCACCGGTGGCGTGCTCTATATAGACGGCGGCTATCACATCATCGATTGAGCGCGCAATCGCGCGTTGTCATGCCGGCGGTACGCCGATGCCGATGCACTCGAGTAATTCGCGCCAGAGCTTGCGGACTTCGGCGTGACGCTGCGCGAGCGCCGCACTGACCGCGTCGCGATGCGGCGCAAGGTCTGTGCTCTTCAGAAATAGAATCTGGGCCTGCAACAGCCGGCCACTCTCGAATTCGATCCGGCGTAGCGCCATAACAAAAGGATCCTGCGCATTGGCCTCGATTGGTAGGATCGCAGCCGGCCGTATGCCGGCATGCACGGCGTGGGCAAGCGCTGCGAGGTGAATCATTTGGGCAAGGCGAGGGTCTGCGATCCCTTCGACCGGTGCAGGCAGCCAGGCGGACTCCCAGGAGGCGAGCATGTAACCCAGGGAAGGATCCAGCACCCAGGACGTGGCGCGCAGCAGCAGCGAGACGATCTCGGTCTCGCGATAAAATTGAGCATTCAATTCGCTCTGCCATGCCGCGTCGAGCCTCGCGGGCAGCATGAAAGCGAATTGCCGAGCCAGGGCGCCGTGCGCCGAAATCAGGAATGCTGCGACCTTCGTCTGCTGGTACGGTGGAATGCGACCGTCCGGCGCGACGGGACCGAGGAAGCCGCTCATGGCAGCGCTCGCTTGACCGGGATGGCACGCAGATGATCGTAGCCGGCAGGAAACGGCGTGAGCTCGCCGCCGGGCTGGTCCGGCGCCACCCAGACCGCTTGATTGCCCTGCCAGCGGCCGGCCAGCACGTCTTCGGCAAAGCGCGCCAGCAGATCGGCGGTCAGTGTCCCTTTCTCCAGCGTGAAGGCGTGATAGGCCCTGGGGATGATCACCAATGAGCTGTTCTGAATCTCGACACGCAATGTTTCGTGGAGAGCCCGCGGCGTCAGGAAATCGAACTCGCCGTTGAGGATCATGGTCGGAACGGCGATCGCGGACAGGCGCGGCGTGAGCGGCTGGAAGTCGAGGAAAGATTCCATCAGGTTTTGCAGCGCGTAGACGTCGTTGACCAGCCAACCTTGCCGCTTCACGCTCTCGAGCTTGTCCAGCAGTGGCTTCAGCCATTGGTCCGAGAGGTTCATGGGCAACAGGAGATCCTGGAGGTAACTCGTGCCACCGAGGATCAGGCCGGTCCGCAGCGCATTGCCAAGCAGCAAGAGTTGCGGCGACAGCTCCGCAAAGCAGCTCATCGGCACGAGCCCGGCCAGCCGCTTGCCATGCTCGATCGCATATCGCAGCGCGATCAGGCCGCCAAAGCTGATCCCGCTCAGAAAGATCGGACGGTCCCCGAGTTCGTCGATGAGGAGGCGCAGTGCAGCGACTTGATCGTCCTGGCTGATGAAGAGCCTCGGCTTGTCGGAGGCGCCCTGGCCGAGAAGATCGAAGGTCGCAACGCGAAAGCCTCGCGCCGCCAAGGCCTCGCGATAGGCGCTCCACAGCTCGGAATATTGCGTCAGCCCGTTCACGAGAACATAGGCCGGTGCGCCCGCCGGCCCGTCGAGCTCATAGCGGATCCGATATGAGCCGTGGCTGAGGAAAGGCATCGCGAGGGTACCGCCGGTGTTTTGATGCCCGCGATCCTCGATTCCTCCGAGCGGATTCCATTGAGCTAGATCAAACCTTCCCCGGCCGCCCTGCCTAGCGTTTCAGGAAAATCTTCCAGGGAGGATCGCATCATGGCCGGACGAGATGCGTTGAATCGTTGCCTGTTGAGCCTGATCGTGCTGCTGCTCGGAACGGCGATCGCAACCGCACAGCCTTTCACGCGCCGTTCGTCGCAGGTGCAGCATGACGGGCTGAAGAAGACCTACGAGATCGCCAACTTCCGCCTGGGCGGCAAGTACGACCTGACCGACCCTTCCAAATGGGAGAACGGCGGCGAGGGCGGCGTCACGCTTGAATCGCTCGGGGCCGGCAAGCTGCGCACGGCTTACATCGCCGTCGGCAACGCAAGGCGCAACGCGGCGGGCGAGATCACCAATGCCATCGTGATCAACTCCTATTATTCCGGCGATTCCACCGACATGTACGAACAGTGGGTCAAGGGTGCGGCGTTGTCGGGTGGCGTACCCATCATTGGTCCGGGCCGGCCGATCGATACGGATCGTTACTATGTCATCATGGTCGATCCGCTCGGCACTTGGGGCGCGAGCAAGCCATCCGACGGCCTAGGCATCAAGTTTCCGCAATACAGCTACTACGACATGGTGCAGGCGAACTACCGCCTGCTGCGCGACGAGCTGAAGGTCGCGCGCGTCGCGCTGGTGACCGGCGTCTCCATGGGTGGCACGCAGACCTACGTCTGGGGCGTGATGCATCCGGAATATGTCAGCGCCCTGATGCCGATCGGCGGCACCACGCAATCGGATGGCGACGACCCGGTCGGCAACTGGACTTTCCAGATGATGACAGCCGCGATCCAGGGCGATCCGGTCTGGCAGGCGACCGAGGGCGACTATTACAAGCTCCCGAAGGAAAAGCATCCGGTGCCGGGCGTGGCTTTCGGCTGGTCGATCCTCGGCATGACGGGTTATGACTTTTCCTTCCGCACGACCCAGAACTGGGCGGCGGTACAGCCCGAGATCTTCTATTGGGATCCGCCGAACGAGAAGGCCGGCCTCAACGTCATTAATCGCGCCAAGCTCTACGACGCCGTCGACCTCGTCTGGCGCAATCGGGTCGGCGAGACCCATAACGTCAATCCCTATCTCGGTCGCATTCAGGCTCGCACGCTGGTGATGCACATTACCAACGACCTCTGGCTCAACTTCAAGCTGGCGCAGAAGGCTGTCGATCGCGTGCCCGGCGCTGATCTTATCGCACAGGAGAGCCCCGTCGCGCACTACGGCGTGTTCCCGATCATCAACCAGCGCAAGAACGATCCGAAGTTCGTCGCCTTCATGGATGACGTGGCGGCCCTCGATCGCGCCCAGAAATTCGTCGACAAGAATTACCGCGTGCCCGGCGTCGCCCAGACGATCGATCCCAAGAAGTCGTTCTGGAAGGCCTACGTGACCTATCCCTATCCGGTCAAATTCGGCAGTGCCAAGGACAAGAGCGGCAACTCCTGGGAAATCGGCTACATGGACGAGTATGCCGGCACCGACAAGGATCCGAAGGTGCTCGTCATCATCCACGGCAAGGGCGCGTTCGGCGGCCATTACGGCAACATCATGCAGTATGCGCTGCGCAGCGGCCTGCGCGTGATCGTGCCGGACCTACCGCATTACGGCATGTCGGGGCCCGGCAATCTCGACAAGAATCCCGCTCGCACCATGCAGGACATGCGCGAGGTGATCTACGACCTCGTGGTCAACCAGCTCGGAGTTAAGAAGGCGTACTATCTCGGCCACTCGCTCGGCGGCCAGTTCGTCGTGGGCTACGCCCTGACCTGGCCTGATGCGGTGCAGGGCCTCGCCTTAGAGGCGCCGTCCGGCCTCGAGGAATATCCGCGCGAGATCACCATTGCCAAGGACAAGAAGGCGACTCTGTTCGCCGACGGCCTCGGCCGAGACTTCGACAAGTGGAAGCAGGTCTGGGACCAGACCGGTATTCTCGCTGCGGAAAAGGCGCGGAGCGAGCAGAACGTCCGGGACTTCTTCTACTTCAAGAAACGTGATCCGGACACCGGCGTGGTATCGGCTGCGAAGAGCGGATACTTCTTCAACGACAGCGAATATGCCCGTTTCCATACCGAGCAACGCGCCGGGCTTACCAAGGGCAACCCGAAGGAGCTCGATCAGTGGTGCAACGTCTTCATCTTCGACATCTACACGATCGGTGCTGAGCTCCAGCAGGATGACCCGAAGAACCTCTATGAGCGGGTCACCCAGATCAAAGCGCCGATCTTCCTGGCGTTCGGCGACAAGGAGCCGTTCATTCCGACGCCTGCGTTCAACGGCCTGACGGACCTCGGCCGCGACGTCATCACGCCGTTCATGACGCGTATGACCAATGCCGGCAACCGGCCGATGCTCAAGATCTATCCGGAGACCGGACACTTCATCCACACCGACAATCCAGTGGAATACGCTGCCGATGTCGTGGATTTCGTGACCAACGGGGAGGTGGACACATCATCGCCGCTCGGAACCGATCGCATGATCAAGGGCGCCGTCGTCTCTGCCTTGCCAGTGGCGCCGACACCGCCCGGAGCGGCGCCGACGGCTGGCCTCAACAAGTAGGGCCCGGCGATGCCAAGGGTGCAGGCGGGCGAACTCCGACTCGGCTGGCGGGAGTGGGGACGAGGCGACGTCACCGTCGTCTTCATCCACGGAAATCTCGCCAGCAAGGACTGGATCGAGCTCGCCGCGCCATTGTTTCCGATCGGGCTCCGTGTGGTTGCAATCGATTGGCGCGGCTGTGGCGACAGCGACCGGCCGAAGCCGTCGGCCGACTATTCCAACTACTCCATGCGGCAGCACGCCGAGGACATGCTGGCGGCGCTCGATACGCTCGGGATCGGCTATTGCCATCTCGCGACACATTCCACCGGCGGCATCATCGCCGCCAGAATGCTGCTCGAGCAGCCGCAGCGCTTCGGCCGTGTGTTCGCGCTCGATCCGGTAACGCCGCTCGGCATGGCCTTCGATGCTGATCAGATCGGATTATTCAGGGCCATGATGTCGAGCAAGGAGCTGACGCGGTCCGTGATGGCTACAGCCGCTTCTTCGCTGTTCGTCCCGGAGAGCATGGGGCCGAACATGGTCCCTCGCTTTCGCGAGGGGCTGGGAGAGATCCAGACGCTGTTCGATCGGATCATCGAGCAGACCTTCGGCGTATCGGAGGGGATCTGGATCGGCACGCCGGTGAACCTGACGCGGGAGAAGGAGAGCCGTGAGCTGGAGCGCCGTATGTCCGAGATCCGGCATCCGCACCTCGTGTTGTGGGGCGAGCGGGACGGTTGGATCGCGCCGGCCGATCTCCGTGCTATGGCCGAAGCGATGCCGGATTGCCGGCTGGTCATCGTGCCAGGCGTAGGGCATTCGATGAACCTCGAATCGCCGGCACTTTATGCAGGCTATTTCGGCGCCTGGTTCGGAGGACGTGCCGCGTCACCATCCACGGCGCCAAGCTGATCCCCGGCGGGGCCTCGACGTCGACGGCGGCCACCACATCATCGATTGACGCGCTGAGCAGTCCGGACCCATGATCGATGGTGACATATTGCCAGTGTTTTGCCCGACGGAGCAACCGGTTCCGGGCGAACAGGAAACATCCGTCAAATCAGCCCCATGTCTACTGTGCATGGGGTTGTTTTTCGACTCTTTGACTCAGCGATAGTGCAGAGCGATCAATTCGGCGACACAGGCCGGCCTCTTGCCGCCCTCGATCTCGATCACGAGGTGGTAGTTGACGCGCAGCCCGTCCGGCGGCACGTCCTCCGCTTCCGCGATCGTGACCCGGCCGCGTAACTTCGAGCCCGCCGGAACCGGCGCGAGATATCGGATGCGGTCAGCACCGTAATTCAGCGTGTTGCGCAGCCCCTTCAGGCCGATGACCGAGCGGATGAACAGCGGGGCAAGGGCAAGCGAGAGCAGGCCATGGGCGATAGTCTTGCCGCCCGGCATCTCCTGCTTGGCGCGCTCCTGGTCGACATGGATCCACTGCTCGTCGCAGGTCGCCTCGGCGAACTGGTTGATGCGGTCCTGCGTGATCTCGATCCAGTCGCTGGCGCCTATCTCGGTGCCGATTGCGGATTTGATCTCGTTGAAGTCGCTGAATATTCGCATGGGTTGACCTGTTCAGAGCTTCATTTCCGGAACATTGTCGGGAATGGCGAGTTCGGCCTCCGTCAAGGCCATGACCTCGCCGACGCTCATGCCGGGTGCTGTTTCCAGCAGCGTCGCCTTGCCATCGGGAAAACCGATCACGGCCATGTCGGTCACGACAAGGTTGACAGGGCGTGCCGAGGTCAGCGGCAGCGAGCATTTCACCACGATCTTCGACTTGCCCTTGGCCGCGTGCTGCATGGCGACGATCACGCGCTTGGCGCCGGTGACGAGGTCCATTGCGCCGCCCATGCCCGGGACCATCTTGCCCGGGATCATCCAGTTCGCGAGATGGCCATGCGCATCGACCTGGAGACCGCCGAGCACGGTGACATCGACGTGGCCGCCGCGGATCAGGCCGAACGACATCGCGCTGTCGAAGGTGGAGGCGCCCGGCAGCGCGCTGATCGGGCGTCCGCCGGCATCGGTGAGCGTCGGATGCGCCATCCCCTGCTCGGGAATCGGCCCGGTGCCGATCAACCCGTTCTCGGACTGGAAGAAGACCTTCAGGTCCGACGGCACGTAATTGGCGACCAGGGTCGGAATGCCGATACCGAGATTGACGAGGTTGCCGCTCCTCAGCTCCTTGGCGACACGCCGGGCGATGATGATCTGGGGATCCATGATGTCACCCGTTGGTGATGAGATAGTCGACAAGCGGCGCGGGGGTGACGACGTGATCGGGCGCGATCACGCCGACCGGGACGATATGCTCCGCCGTCACGATGACGGTGTCGGCCGCCATCGCCATGACCGGGTTGAAATTGCGCGAGGTGAGGGCGTAGGCGAGGTTGCCGAGGTAGTCGGCGAGGAAGGCGTGCACCAATGCGAATTGCGCCCGCAGCGCCGTTTCCAGCAGGAACGGCTTGCCGTCGACTTCGATCTGGCGCTTGCCTTCGGCCACCAGCGTTCCGACCCCGGTCGGCGTCAGCACCCCGCCGAGACCGCACCCGCCGGCGCGGATGCGCTCGACGAAGGTGCCTTGCGGCACGAGATCGACCGCGATCTGGTTCGCCAGCATCTGCTGCTGCGCCTTCGGATTGAGACCGATATGCGTTGCCGTCAGCTTCGACACCAGCGCTTGATCGAACAGCTTGCCGACGCCCTTGCCCGGCGTGGCCGCGTCGTTCGAGATCAAGGTCAGACCCGTCTTCCTCTGGCGCACGACCTCGTCGAGCAGCCGCTCCGGCGTTCCAACTCCCATGAATCCGCCAACCATGACGCTGGCGCCTGCCGGGATCATCGCAACGGCTTCTTCGACGGAAACAGCCTTCATGATCGAAACTCCCGGTCGCCCGACGATGGGCTGAAGGGCGGTGACGTGGGGATGTTGGCGGGCGGGCGGCCGACTCCCTTGATCTGGGTCAAGGGCCTCTGGATCATTGCGCGCCGTCAGCGCGCCCTTCTCCAACGTGAACGCATGGTAGGCCTTGGGAATGATTTGGGAACCTCGACGCTGAGGCGCGCTAAAAGGCTCAAGAGAAACCGACGCTTCCGTAACAAAACCGGATCCAGTCCGGAGAGCCGAATCTTACTAAATTCAAACGCTTGCGCTTGCATCCTAATGCTGCGTGCTATGTGCTTTGCCTGAAATCTAGAGCGAAGCACCGGGGTGCAGCACGGAATCGCGTTCGAACACCTGTGCGTCGGCGAGGTCCCGCCATTCGGACGGCGCCAAAACGACTCAATTTACGTCGAGCGTGGATCTGCCGGACATTCGCGGAGCTGATTCCCATGCCAGACATCAACAAGGTCGACCGTTCTGATTTGGCCTCCTCGATTCTGCCGGCCGGCATCCCCGAGCTCAGCGACGATGAATGCCTCGCTTGTCTCGCGCGCGCCGTCGAGGCGCCGGATTCGGCGCGGCTGGACGAGGTCGCCGGCCTCATTGGCCGCCTGGCAGTCGCCATCGAATAGGGCCGGCCCGGCCCTCCATCAGGAGAGGTTGCGGAGCGCGAAACGCGCATCGCCAACCGCTATGTTGCGTTTTGACCGAGCATGCTCCAAAAGATGCCGCGATTTTTCTCCGCGGCATCGTCCGCATTGCAGGGTCCGCAAATGTCCGGTTTTTCGACCGCGCGCCAAAAAATGGTCGATGGCCAGGTGCGCACCAATGACGTCACCGACCGTCGTGTTCTCGATGCCATGCTCACGGTGCCGCGCGAGGCCTTCGTGCCGGCCGGCCGGCAGGCGCTGGCTTACCTCGATCTCGACCTCGACGTCAGCGAAGGCGC
This sequence comes from Bradyrhizobium sp. NBAIM18, assembly GCF_020193825.1. Classification (NCBI taxonomy): domain Bacteria; kingdom Pseudomonadati; phylum Pseudomonadota; class Alphaproteobacteria; order Hyphomicrobiales; family Nitrobacteraceae; genus Bradyrhizobium; species Bradyrhizobium sp. NBAIM18. Next base: position 96,199 of record NZ_JADYVO010000011.1, on the reverse strand, counting down.
CGCCAAGCGGTTCCTGATCAAGCCGGCGCTGACCGGCAAATTGCTCCAGGCCGCCGAGATCGGCGGGGATGACAACGTGCTGGTCGTCGGCTGCGCCACCGGCTATCTCGCTGCACTGGCTGCCAAGCTCGCGCGGCAGGTCACGGCGACCGAGTGCGATACGGCTTTGGCCGCCAAGGCCAGGGACGCCTTCACCGCCCAGGGTCTTGCCAATGTCGCCTGCAAGGCCGCGGCCTGCAACGAGGGCGACCCTGCTGCCGCCCCCTATGACGTGATTGTCCTCAACGGCGCGGCCGAGGTGATGCCGGAAGCTCTGCTCGGGCAGCTGAAGGAGGGTGGGCGCCTGGTGGGGGTGTCGGCCGAATCGAGGCCGCCGCGCGCGATGATCGTGACCCGTACCCACGGCGAATTCGGCCATCGGGCCCTGTTCGACGCCGCCGCCCCGGTTCTTCCCGGCTTGGAGCGGGCGGCTGCTTTTGTCTTCTGACGGCCCCAAAGCCGCCCCAAATCCCGTTCTGAATCAGAAGTGTGGCCGGGATGCTGCACGTGAAGAGTTTCCACTGAGAACCACCGTCAGGTAGTTCCGTCGCGCTCGACCGCGTCCTATGTTGCGGCGGGGCAACGACTCCATTGGTACGGTACCCCTGCTCGCGGGCACGAGCCGGGCGCTAGAACGAACGGAATTTCACGGATGCATGGGGTGAAGCTCTTCACCGGAGCTGCGGTTTCGGTCCTGCTGCTGGCGCTTGCCGGGCCGACGCCTGCCTTGGCGGATACGATCGACGGCGCGCTGGTGCGCGCCTATCAGAACAATCCACAGCTCAACGCGCAGCGTGCCCAGGTGCGCTCGACCGACGAAAACGTGCCTCAAGCCTTGTCGGGCTATCGCCCTAGGGTCTCGCTGACCGCGAGCGGTGGTTACCAGTACCAGGATTTGCAGAGTGGTCCGGGGGCTAACTCGATCAACGGAACGAGGTTACCTCGCAGCGCCGGGATTACCGCTACGCAGACGCTCTACAATGGCAACCAGACCGCCAACAGAACGCGGGCGGCGGAGAGTCAGGTGTCCGGTGCCCGCGAAGCGCTGCGCAGCCTCGATCAAAGTGTGCTGCTCCAGGCGGCTACGGTTTACATGGACTATCTGCGCGATGCCGCCACGCTCGAAGTCCAGCGCAGCAACGTACGCGTGCTCGAGCAGACGCTGAAGCAGACCCGCGACCGCTTCAATGTCGGTGAAGTGACGCGCACCGACGTCGCCCAATCGGAAGCGCAACTGGCGGCCGGCAGGACGCAGGCCCTTACAGCGGAAGCAAACCTTACCACCACGCGCGCAAACTTCCGCCGCATCATCGGCAACGAGCCGGCGAATCTCGCCCCCGGTTCACCTGTCGATCGTTTCCTTCCGGCAACCCTTGCCGCAGCGATCGAGCTTGGCCTCATTGAGCATCCCAACGTCACGGCCGCAATGTTCGGCATCGACGTCAATTACCTGCAGGTCAAGGTCGCCGAAGGTGCGTTGCTGCCGACGATGACCATCCAGGCATCGGCGACGCAGGCCAATGAACAGTCCTTGATTCAGATGCGATCGTTCTCCGCAGCGGCGATCGCGCAGCTCTCGGTGCCGATCTATCAGGGCGGTGGCGAATACGCGCTGATCCGCCAATCCAAGGAGAACCTGGCGCAGCAGCGCCTGAACCTCGAAACGACTCGCGACCAGACCCGTGCGACCGTTGTGCAATGGTGGGGCTCGCTGCAGGCCACCAAGGCGCAGGTGCAGTCGGCTCAGGCGCAGGTGACGGCGTCCGAGATCGCCCTGAACGGCGTCCGCGAGGAGGCCAAGGCCGGCCAGCGCACCACGCTGGACGTGCTCAATGCGCAGCAGGCGCTGGTGAACGCGCGCGTTGCGTTGGTGACCGCGCAGCACGATCGCGTAGTCGCATCGTATAACGTCCTCGCGGCGGTTGGGCGTCTGTCGCCGCAGGTCCTCGGCCTTGCGACTACGACCTACGACCCCAGCGTTCACTATCATCAGGTGCGGGACAGCTGGGCGGGTGTGCGCACGCCTGACGGCCGCTGATTCCCGTAATCATCCGGTCGATCTCGCCAATAGCCGAGGTCGATCGGTGCTTTGCTTGCAATCGTCAAAATCCCTGACATAGCCTTGCCAAGATGATGCGGGTCGATTCGCCCGCGTTGATGTCGTGTGCGTAACACTTCGACGCCGGGGCAGGGGCGCACCGCTGCGCGTCGAGCCGTGATCTGGGGACAAGTCGGGCTGCGGCGACGAAAATGGCGGACCCATCGTTGGGGAACCGGCCAATCCTGCCGTGCTTGGTGTAAAACAACGCATGCGAGGGCGTTGATGATGTGGAGTCGGAGATGACGCAGCCTGCAAAGGTCACAGAACCCTCGATGGAGGAGATTCTGGCCTCGATCCGGCGCATCATTGCCGACGACGAGGCAAAGCCCCCGCCGGCTGAGGCCGCCAAGCCCGAGAAGGCTGCTGCGCCCGCCGCGCCCCCGAAGCTGCAGGCGATGAACGACATTCCGCCATCCAAGGTCGCTCCGCCTAAACCCGCCGCCGAGAAGCCGGCACCGCCGCCGGCTGCAAAGCCGGCGCCGCCACCTGCGCCGGCGCCCGCGGCGGACGCATCCAACAGCCAGGACGATATCGACGCGTTGCTGGCGGGTCTCGATGCGGCCACACCCACGCCTGAGGTCCGCGCGCCCGAGCCAGAGCCCGAGCCCGAGCCTGAGCCCGACGTGCTCGAACTGACCGACGACATGGCGATGGACCCGACGCCGCCTCCGCCGCCGCCGACCTTCCGCAAGGTCGAGCCACGCGACGATCTCGAATTCGCCGAGCCGCCGCGTCCCGCCCCGCCGCCGTCCTACGCGCCGGTGGACTTCGACGCGCCGCCGCTGCCCCCGCAGCAGCCGATCCTCGCGCAATCGACGGTCTCCGCGGTCGAATCCGCCTTCAACTCCCTGGCCCATACGGTGCTCAGCAGCAATGCGCGGACGCTGGAGGACCTGGTCAAGGAGATGCTGCGGCCGATGCTGAAGTCCTGGCTCGACGACAACCTGCCCGGCCTGGTTGAACGCATCGTGAAGGCCGAAATCGAGCGGGTCTCGCGCGGGGGCCGCTGAGGGCGGCCGAAGGGCCCTCATAAAGCCCGGCTTGGGCGTCATATTCGGGCGCCGGACCGGGCTGGAAAGCGCTGTTGCCGCCTCGTTTTCCCTGACCTTTTCGTTGACTTTTCGTTGACTTGGCCCCCTCGCGCGGCTTTCTAGCAGCCCCATGATCGAGAAAAATTACCAGCCCGCCGATATCGAAACCCGCATGTCCGTGGTGTGGGAGGACAGCCTTGCGTTCAAGGCTGGCCGGCCCGACCGCCGTGATGCCGTGCCCTTCACCATCGTGATCCCGCCGCCGAACGTGACGGGCTCGCTGCACATGGGCCACGCCCTCAACAACACGCTGCAGGACATCCTTTGCCGGTTCGAGCGCATGCGCGGCCGCGACGTGCTGTGGCAGCCCGGCACCGATCATGCCGGCATCGCCACCCAGATGGTGGTCGAGCGGCAGCTGATGGAGCGCCAGCAGCCCGGTCGCCGCGAGATGGGCCGCGAGAAGTTTCTGGAGCGGGTCTGGCAGTGGAAGGCCGAGAGTGGCGACACCATCATCAACCAGCTCAAGCGCCTCGGTGCGTCCTGCGACTGGTCGCGCGAGCGCTTCACCATGGACGAGGGCCTGTCGAAGGCCGTCGTCAAGGTCTTCGTCGAGCTGCACCGTGAGGGCCTGATCTACAAGGACAAGCGGCTGGTGAACTGGGACACCAAGCTGCTGACCGCGATCTCCGATCTCGAAGTGCAGCAGACGGAAGTGAAGGGCCACCTCTGGTATCTGCGCTATCCGATCGAGGGCAAGACGTTCAACCCCGAGGATCCCTCGAGCTTCATCGTGGTCGCCACCACGCGCCCCGAGACCATGCTCGGTGATACCGGCGTTGCCGTGCATCCGGAGGACGAGCGCTACCAGAAGCTGATCGGCAAGAACGTCGTTCTGCCGCTGGTCGGCCGCAAGATCAAAATCGTCGCCGACGAGTATTCCGATCCCGAGAAGGGATCGGGCGCTGTGAAGGTGACGCCGGCGCACGACTTCAACGATTTCGAGGTCGGCAATCGCCACGGGCTGCGCCGGATCAGCGTGCTCGACAGGGAAGGCTGTCTCGATCTCCTCGACAACGAGGATTATCTGCGCGACCTGCCCGAAGGCGCTGCGCAATTCGCCGAGGAATTCCACAAGGTCGACCGCTTCGCTGCGCGCAAGCGCATCGTCGAGCGGCTGGAATCGTTCGGCTTCGTCGAGCGGATCGAGCCGCACACCCACATGGTGCCGCACGGCGATCGTTCCAACAGCGTGATCGAGCCGTATCTGACCGACCAATGGTACGTCGACGCCAAGACGCTGGCGAGACCTGCGATCGCGGCGGTGCGTTCGGGCGAAACGACGTTCGTGCCGAAGAACTGGGAAAAGACCTATTACGAGTGGATGGAGAACATCCAGCCTTGGTGCATCTCGCGTCAGCTCTGGTGGGGCCATCAGATCCCGGCCTGGTACGGCCCTGACGGCAAGGTGTTCGTCGCCGAGACCGAGGAGGAGGCCATCAGCCACGCGCTCGGCTATTACGTCGAGCAGGAGGTCATCACGCCCGAGCAGGGCCGCGAGATGGCGCTCGACCGCAACAAGCGCGAAGGCTTCATCACGCGCGACGAGGACGTGCTCGACACCTGGTTCTCCTCGGCGCTGTGGCCGTTCTCGACGCTCGGCTGGCCCGACGAGACGCCCGAGGTGCAGCGCTATTACCCGACCAACGCGCTGGTGACCGGCTTCGACATCATCTTCTTCTGGGTCGCCCGCATGATGATGATGGGATTGCACTTCATGAAGGAGGTGCCGTTCTCGACCATCTACATCCACGCCCTCGTCCGCGACGAGAAGGGCGCCAAGATGTCGAAGTCGAAGGGCAACGTCATCGATCCCCTCCACCTGATCGACGAATACGGCGCCGACGCGCTGCGCTTCACCCTGGCCGCGATGGCGGCGCAGGGGCGCGACATCAAGCTCGCCACCAGCCGCGTCGAAGGCTACCGCAATTTCGCGACCAAGCTCTGGAACGCGTGCCGGTTCGCGGAGATGAACCACTGCGCCGTGCCTGATGGTTTCGAGCCGGCGAAGGCGAAGGAGACGCTGAACCGCTGGATCGCGCATGAGACCGCCCACACCACGCGCGAGGTGACCGAGGCGATCGAGGCCTATCGCTTCAACGATGCCGCCGGCAGCATCTATCGCTTCGTCTGGAACGTCTACTGCGACTGGTATGTCGAGCTCGCCAAGCCCGTGCTGCTCGGTCCGGACGGCCCCGCCAAGGACGAGACCCGCGCCATGGTCGCCTGGGCGCGCGACGAGATCCTGAAGCTGCTGCATCCCTTCATGCCCTTTATCACCGAAGAGCTGTGGGAGGTGACGGCAAAACGCGACGGCCTGCTCGCACTGGCGCCGTGGCCGCTGAAGCCGGTCGAGCCGACGCCGGAGCAGCTCGCGATGCTTGCGGCGACCACGGGACCGACCGATGCGCTCGTCTCGCCGGCCTGGGTGCTGCCGATCTTCGATCATGCCGACTTCACCGATCCGGCTGCCGAGGCCGAGATCGGCTGGGTCATCGACCTCATCACGCAGATCCGCTCGGTGCGCGCCGAGATGAATATCGCGCCGGCAACGCTGACGGCGCTGGTGCTCGCAGGCGCTTCGGCCGAAACCAAGGAGCGCGCGCCGCGCTGGGCCGATGTCATCAAGCGCCTGGCACGGCTGTCGGACATCTCGTTCGCCGATCGCGCGCCTGACGGCGCTGTCCAGCTGCTGGTGCGCGGCGAGGTCGCCGCGCTGCCGCTCAAGGGCGTGATCGACGTCGCCGCCGAGCGCACGCGTCTCGACAAGGAGATCGGCAAGGCCGAGGCAGACATCAAGCGAGCCGAGTCGAAGCTGGCGAACGAGAAGTTCGTCGCCAACGCGGCCGAGGAGGTCGTCGAGGAGGAGCGCGAAAAGCGCGAGACGGCGCTGGCGCGGAAGGCAAAGCTGCTCGAGGCGATGGAGCGGCTGAAGCAGGCGTCGTAGCCTATTTCGGAAACGGCTTGCTCAAAAACTTCGAGCCCCTGACGCCGTAGCGCCAGGGCAGCTCGACCGCCTTGGTGATGCCGATGCGGATGCCGGTTGCGACCTCGACATCCTCGGTTCGCGCATGCAGCGCGATGGGAGGCCGATCCAGCGGCAGGGCGTTGTGCGCGATGGTGATGCCGAGCGCCTCGGTCAGCTTGCCCGGGCCCGAGCACAGCGCATACACGTCCTGCAGATGCCGGCGTCGGCGCATCGCAGCCAAGCCATGCGTCGGCTCCAGCGCGCGGATCAGCACGGCGCTGGCCGAGCCTTCCTCCTCGCAGACGAAGTTGACGCACCAATGAATGCCGTAGGAGCGGTAGACATAGGCAAAGCCAGGCGGGCCAAACATGACCTGGTTCCGCTGCGTCGGCCCGCGATAGGAGTGCGCCGCCGGGTCGGTATGGTGATAGGCCTCGACCTCGACGATGATCCCGCCGACGCCGTCGACGAGCATGGTGGCGCCGATCAGGTCGGGCGCGACCTCATGGACGCTGCGTCCGAAGAAGGCGCGCTTCAGGGGCTTGCCGAGCCGCGGCGGTGAAGTGTTCGAGATTGGAGCCATTCGAGGTGAGAATCGCCTGAGAACAGAGCAGGATATTGCCCATATCTGCCATGTTCCCTGAAGCGGGGCGAGCCGGGTTGCGATGCCAGGCCAGACCGACTAGGTAGGACCTGAACAGACCGGACACCCCATGGTCGTTATTGTCGATACCATCTCGAACCCGCTGCGCCCGCGCCACCCCGAAAAGGTGAACCGGCCCGATTCCGCTTCGCCGCCGAAGCCGGACTGGATTCGCGTGCGCGCGCCGAACACCCGCGGCTATGCCGACACCCGCAACATCGTGCGCGCCAACGGCCTGCACACGGTGTGCGAGGAGGCGGGCTGCCCGAACATCGGCGAGTGCTGGGACAAGAAGCACGCGACCTTCATGATCATGGGTGACACCTGCACCCGGGCCTGCGCCTTCTGCAACGTCAAGACCGGCCTGCCCAATGCACTGGACGCGGCCGAGCCGCAGAACGTCGCCGAGGCCGTGGCGAAGCTGGGCCTCGCCCACGTCGTCATCACCTCGGTCGATCGCGACGACCTCACTGATGGCGGCGCCGAGCATTTCGCAGAGACCATCCGCGCGATCCGCGCTGCGTGCCCCTCGACCACGATCGAGATCCTGACGCCGGACTTCCTGCGCAAGGAAGGGGCGCTCGAAATCGTCGTTGCGGCGAAGCCCGACGTGTTCAACCACAATCTCGAGACGGTGCCGTCGCGCTATCTCACGGTGCGGCCCGGCGCGCGCTACTTCCATTCGATCCGGCTGCTGCAGCGGGTCAAGGAGCTCGACCCCACCATCTTCACCAAGTCCGGCATCATGGTCGGCCTCGGCGAGGAGCGCCACGAGGTGCTCCAGGTGATGGACGATCTGCGCTCGGCCGACGTCGACTTCCTGACCATCGGGCAATATCTGCAGCCGACCCGCAAGCATCACGCGGTGATGCGCTACGTGCCGCCGGACGAGTTCTCGTCCTACGAAAAGATCGCCTACACCAAGGGCTTCCTGATGGTGTCGGCAAGCCCGCTCACCCGCTCGTCGCATCATGCCGGCGAGGATTTCGCGAGACTGAAGGCTGCGCGGGCAGCTCACGCCCGCTGACGTACCATGCATCGAGTTTCGAGCAAGCACCGTGTCAACCACAGCGCGTCCGAGATGTTTGATCTGGTCGCCGATGTCGAGCGCTACCCGGAATTCGTGCCGCTGTGCAGCGCGCTGAAGGTGCGCCAGCGCATGGCGAAACCCGACGGCACCGAGGTGCTGGTCGCCGACATGACGGTGTCGTTCAAGCTGGTCAAGGAATCCTTCACTAGCCGCGTGACGCTCGACCGCGCCAATCTGAAGATCCTGGTCGAATATCTGCAAGGTCCGTTCAGGAATCTGGAAAACCGTTGGACGTTCGAGCCCAAGGGCGAGGGCGTCTGCGACGTCGGCTTCTTCCTCGCCTACGAATTCAAGAGCCGCATGCTGGCGATGTTGATGGGCTCGATGTTCGATGCCGCCTTCGCGCGGTTCTCGACCGCGTTCGAGAAACGGGCGGACGCGATCTACGGCCGGCCGAAGCTGGCGTCGACGTAGTCGCGATCAGCACTGCTCTCTCCACCGTCATTGCGAGCGCAGCGAAGCAATCCAGGGTGTCTCCGCGGAGGGATTCTAGATTGCTTCGCTGCGCTCGCAATGACAATGGAGCGGCGGGCGTGCCCTCCCAATCCAACATCGCTCCGTGTTCCCCATCAGCATCCACCGGGATCATTTCGCATCGCGGCGCGTTCTCAACCGACTGACCGGGTTGGAGCCGCCATGACTATCAATTTCGACACGCTGAAAGCTTCGCTTGTCCTGTATGGCCTGAACGCGATCTACGCGGTCCTGCTGCTCGCGGTCGGCTGGTATCTGTCCGGCGCGATGCAACGCTTCGTCACGCGCGTCCTCAGCGTTACGCACCGCGTCGACCCGCTGGTGACGCTGTTCGTAGGCAGCCTTGCGCGCTATGGCGTGCTCGCGGTCGTCGGCATCGCCGTGCTGCAGCTGTTCGGCATCCAGACGGCGAGCCTCGTTGCCGTGCTGGGCGCGACCTCGCTCGCCATTGGTCTTGCCTTGCAGGGCACGCTGTCCAATCTCGCCGCCGGCGTGATGCTGCTCTTGTTCAGGCCCTTTCACATCGGCGACGATGTCGAGGTCGCCGGCAAGGCGGGCAAGGTGAGATCGCTATCGCTGTTCATGACCGAGCTGGTCGCGCCCGACAACACGCAGATCCTGTTGCCGAATGGACAGGTCTGGGGCGCGGCCATCATCAACCATAGCGCCTATCCCGGCACGGGCGAGGTCAAGGTCGCATTTCCGGTCCCTGCGGGCGCCGCAAATACGCTGGCCGACCGGATACTCAAGGAATTGCGCAATGACTCCCGCATCGACGATCACGCAGCGCCCGCCGTCTCCGTCACCAAAGTCCTCGATGTCGCCAACCCCGCGGCACCGATCCTGGAATTGACGGTTAGCGCCAAGGCAAAACCGTCTGAAGCTGGCGCGGTCAAGCAGTGCGTGCTCGATCATGCGAGCGCGCTGCTTGCCACGGCTGCCTGAGGCGTTCTATCCCCGCGGCGGACGCGGCGGCCTGCGCTTGACCACATGCCGGCGCGGCGAGCGGGTGACGCGCGGGCGCAGGCGGCTGGCGGCGGTGCGCTGCGGCTTGGCCGCGACTTGCGGGCCGCGGGCCAGATCCATCAGCATGCGCAGCGCCTCGACCACGGAGCGGGCGCGCACCGCGCTGCGGCCGATGGCGCCGAAGCGGTGCTCGCGGTGGATGATGCGGCCGTCGCGCGCGGCGGCGGCGAAGTGCACGAGACCGACCGGCTTGCCGGGCGTGGCGCCGCCCGGGCCGGCGATGCCGGTGATGGCGACCGCGAGATCGACATCGGCGCGCTCAAGCGCACCGATTGCCATTGCGGTCGCGGTCTCCTTGCTTACGGCGCCGAAATTGGCCAACGTGCTCGCCTCGACGCCAAGCATCGCGCGCTTGGCTTCGTTGGAATAGGTGACGAAGCCGCGGTCAATGACATCGGACGAGCCCGGGATGTCAGTCAGTGCGCCCGCGACGAGACCGCCGGTGCAGGATTCGGCCGTTGCGATCGTCAGCTTGCGCATCCGGCACAGATCGAGCAGCGAGCGGGAGAGGGCGCGTGCGTCGCTGCCGCCCATGGCCTAGACGCCCCAGGGAAGGCGGATAGTGGCGCTCGCGGTGGCCGCGATGCCTTCCTCGCGGCCGGTGAAGCCGAGCCGCTCGCTGGTGGTCGCCTTCACTGCGATGCGCGAGATGTCGACGCCGGAGATCTCGGCGATGCGCGCGCGCATGGTGTCGCGCAACGGGCCGATCTTCGGCCGCTCGCAGATCAGCGTCACCTCGAGGTTGGCGACGCGGCCGCCGCGCGCTGCGACGCGCTCGATAGCATATTTCAGGAACTGGTCGGAGGAGGCGCCCTTCCACTTCGCATCGCTCGGCGGGAAGTGCGAGCCGATGTCGCCGTCGGCGAGAGCGCCGAGAATGGCGTCGACCAGCGCATGCAGGCCGACATCGCCGTCGGAATGAGCCAGGAAACCCTTGGTGTGCGGCACGCGCACGCCGCAGATCATGACATGGTCGCCGTCGCCGAAGGCATGCACATCGTAGCCCGTGCCGGTCCTGATGTCGCCGAGCTGGGCGGCCAGGCGCGCTTCCTCGCGCACGAAATCCTCGGGAGTTGTGAGCTTCATGTTGGCAACATCGCCTTCAAAGGTTGCAACCGTCAATCCCGCCCATTCGGCAATCGCGGCATCGTCGGTGAAATCCGAGCGTCCATCCCTTGCCGCACGACGATGCGCCTCGAGGATAACGTCGAAACGAAAGGATTGCGGCGTCTGTGCGATCCGCAAGGAAGCGCGCTCCGGCGTGGCCTCGACGTTGCCGCTTTCGCCGGTGACCTTGATGGTGTCGGTGACGGCAACGGTGGGGATCGCAGCGCCGGTGCGGCTCGCCGCCTCGATCGCGCGCGAGATCACGCCTTCCGAGACGAAGGGGCGCGCGGCGTCGTGGATCAGCACGATGTCCGGATTGTGCTTGGCCAGCGCTTCGAGGCCGGCGAGCACCGAAGCCTGCCGCGTCGCGCCGCCATTGGTCGGTGGCTCGTGCCTGAGCCCTGCGACCGCTGCGGTGAACATGGCGCTGTCGTCGGGGTTCACCACCGGCAGCACCGCGAAGACGTCAGCGTGACGGCTGAACGCTTCCATGGCGCGGCGGATCACGGGCACGCCACCGATCTCCCGATATTGCTTCGGCCCGCCGGCGCCAGCGCGCAATCCGCGCCCGGCTGCGACGAGGACGACCGCGGTGCGCTGTGATTTCGCCATAGGACTGAAATACTCATTGCCAATGAAAGAGCAGGGGTGATTTGCCGGCATGCCTCTAGCACGGCAGGCCCGCAAAAAAAGGGGGTTTCCCCGGATTGTGGGAAACAGCATTTTGCTGCACTGCACTTGAAAGATCTACAGAACTGTCTAAACTGTAGGCATGACGCTTGACTGCACAAGAATTGTGCGCAAGATAGATCATGGCAGGCGCGATGAGGCCCTGCCCAGTCAACGAGACCCCTGTGACCGGCTCGGCAGTATCAGGCTCTAAGCCGTTGAAAATAGGCGATATTGAAGTCGCCACCCCGGTCTTCCTGGCGCCGATGTCGGGTGTGACTGACTCGCCCGTCCGCCGGCTGGCCGCCGAGCTTGGGGCTGGTCTCGTCGTGTCTGAAATGACCGCGAGCGATGAGCTCGCCAATGGCCACCGGATGTCCCGGTTGCGCTGCGAAGCCACCGGCATCGGCCCGCATGTGGTCCAGCTGGCCGGCTGCGAGACACACTGGATGGCTGAAGGCGCCCGGATCGCCGAAGCGGAAGGCGCCGATATCATCGACATCAACATGGGCTGTCCCGCCCGCCACGTTACCGGCGGCCAGTCCGGCTCGGCCTTGATGCGCGACCTCGACCATGCGGTCAGCCTGATCGAGGCGACGATCGCGGCCGTGAAGGTACCGGTGACGCTGAAGATGCGCCTCGGCTGGGACGACCGCAGCCGCAACGCGCCGGAGCTGGCGCGGCGCGCGGAGGCCGCCGGGGTCAAGCTCGTCACCGTGCACGGCCGAACCCGCTGCCAGTTCTACAAGGGCGAGGCCGATTGGGATGCGATCCGCGCCGTGCGCGAGGCCATCTCCCTTCCGCTCGTCGTCAACGGCGACATCACCTCCTACGAGAAGGCGCTGGCGGCATTGGACGCCTCGGGCGCCGACGCCGTGATGATCGGCCGCGGCGCGCAGGGCCAGCCCTGGCTGCCGGGCCAGATCGGCCGCCGTCTGAACGGCGGGGCCGAGGAAGCCGTGCCCTCGCTCCAGACGCAGCTGCATTATGTCCGCACGCTCTATGACGGCGTTTGTGCGCTCTATGGTCTGCGCATCGGACTGAGGCACGCCCGCAAGCATCTGGGCTGGGCGCTCGACGTCGCAGCGCAGGCGAGCCGTGCGCCGGCCGAGAAGCTGAAATCCTGGCGGCAGAAGATCCTGGTCTCGGAGGATCCGCGCCTCGTTCACGATGCACTGCAAGACGCCTTCGACGACTTCGCATGGAGCGCTGCTGCATGAGTTCAGCCGCTGAACATCGTCGGCCGCTTCAGTCCGACAGCGACGCAATCCTGGATGCTTTGCCCAACCCCGTGCTCATGATCGGGCCCGACGGCAAGATCGTCGCCGCCAACATCGCCACCGAAGCCTTCTTCGAGATCTCCACGCAATTCCTGAAGCGGCAGTCGCTAAAGGAGCTGGTCCCGTTCGGCAGCCCGTTGCTGGCGCTGATCGACCAGGTGCGCTCCTCGAACGCGCCGGTCAACGAATACAAGGTCGATCTCGGCACGCCGCGCATGGGCGGCGACCGCCAGGTCGACCTGCATGTTGCGCCGCTCACCGAGCGGCCCGGCCATATCGTCGTGATGCTGCAGGAGCGCACCATCGCCGACAAAATGGATCGCCAGCTCACCCATCGCAGCGCCGCGCGCTCGGTGATAGCGCTAGCAGCAATGCTCGCGCACGAGATCAAGAATCCGCTTTCGGGCATTCGCGGCGCGGCACAGCTGCTGGAGCAACAGGCCTCGTCCGAGGACCGCATGCTGACGCGGCTGATCTGCGACGAGGCCGACCGCATCGTGACGTTGGTCGATCGCATGGAGGTGTTCGGCGACGAGCGCCCCGTGGTGCGCGGCCCCGTCAACATCCATTCGGTGCTCGATCACGTCAAGCGGCTGGCGCAGTCGGGCTTTGCCCGCAACATCCGCTTCGTCGAGGATTACGATCCCTCGCTGCCGCCGGTGCTGGCGAACCAGGACCAGCTGATCCAGGTGTTCCTCAATCTCGTGAAGAACGCCGCCGAAGCGCTGATCGACGTGCCCGATGCCGAGATTCAGCTCACCACCGCGTTCCGACCCGGTGTGCGCCTGTCAGTCCCCGGTCAAAAATCGCGGGTATCCCTTCCGCTCGAATTCTGTGTGAAGGACAACGGACCCGGCGTGCCCGACGATCTTCTGCCCAACCTGTTCGATCCCTTCGTGACCACCAAGCAGACCGGCTCGGGTCTCGGCCTTGCGCTGGTCGCCAAGATCGTCGGCGATCACGGGGGCATCATCGAATGCGAATCTCAGCCGCGCAAGACCACCTTCCGCGTGCTGATGCCGATGTATTCCACATCGGTCAAACACGCCGATCAAAGCAGTCGCGACGGCTCTGCCGGGAAGTCGTCGCCTGCGTCACAGGGGGCAAAATGAGGATCAACGATGCCCGCAGGTAGCATTCTCGTAGCCGATGACGATACCGCCATCCGCACCGTTCTCAATCAGGCACTGTCCCGCGCCGGTTACGAAGTGCGGCTGACCGGCAATGCCGCAACGCTGTGGCGCTGGGTCAGCCAGGGCGAGGGCGATCTCGTCATCACCGATGTGGTGATGCCGGACGAAAACGCCTTCGACCTGTTGCCGCGGATCAAGAAGATGCGGCCGAACCTGCCCGTCATCGTCATGAGCGCGCAGAACACCTTCATGACGGCGATCCGCGCCTCCGAGCGCGGGGCTTACGAATATCTGCCAAAGCCCTTCGACCTGAAGGAACTGATCGCCATCGTCGGCCGCGCGCTCGCCGAGCCGAAGGAGCGGACCTCGTCGCCGGAAGAGGACGCCGAGATGGAGGCGATCCCGCTGGTCGGCCGCTCGCCGGCGATGCAGGAAATCTATCGCGTGCTGGCGCGCCTGATGCAGACCGATCTCACCGTGATGATCACGGGCGAGTCCGGCACCGGCAAGGAGCTGGTGGCGCGCGCGCTGCACGATTACGGCAAGCGCCGCAACGGCCCCTTCGTCGCCGTCAACATGGCGGCGATCCCGCGCGACCTCATCGAGTCCGAATTGTTCGGGCACGAGCGCGGCGCCTTCACCGGCGCCAATACCCGCGCCTCCGGCCGGTTCGAGCAGGCCGAGGGCGGCACGCTGTTCCTCGACGAGATCGGCGACATGCCGATGGAGGCGCAGACCCGCCTGCTGCGCGTGCTGCAGCAGGGCGAATACACCACCGTCGGCGGCCGTACCCCGATCAAGACCGACGTGCGCATCGTCGCGGCGTCCAACAAGGACCTGCGCGTGCTGATCCAGCAAGGCCTGTTCCGCGAAGACCTGTTCTTCCGCCTCAACGTCGTCCCGCTGCGGCTGCCGCCCTTGCGCGAGCGCATCGAGGACCTGCCGGATCTCGTGCGGCACTTCTTCACGCTGGCCGAGAAGGACGGTCTGCCGCCGAAGAAGCTGGATACCCTGGCACTGGAGCGGCTGAAGCAGCACCGCTGGCCCGGCAACGTGCGCGAGTTGGAAAACCTCGCCCGGCGGCTCGCCGCGCTCTATCCGCAGGACGTGATCACGTCCTCCGTCATCGACGGCGAGCTCGCGCCGCCCTCGGTCAGCCCGGGCGCTGCGGTCCAGCAGGGGGTCGACAATCTCGGCGGCGCCGTGGAGGCGTATTTGTCCTCGCACTTCCAGGGCTTCCCGAACGGCGTGCCGCCGCCCGGCCTCTATCACCGCATCCTCAAGGAGATCGAGGTGCCGCTGCTCACGGCCGCGCTTGCCGCCACCCGCGGCAACCAGATCCGCGCCGCGGACCTGCTCGGCCTCAACCGCAACACGCTGCGGAAGAAGATCCGGGATCTCGACATCCAGGTGTATCGGAGCGGGGGCTGACTTTCTTGCGAGAACGGCAAACGCGCTAGCGCGGACCGGGTGGCTCAGCTCCCCCTACCAAGGCAGAGCTGAGCCTGTCCGGATCGCGCTGGCCGTTGTGGCTGACGCGGTGAGCACAAGTCCTGACGGGACTCTAATGTTCCGCCCGCACATTCAAATTGGTCGTCGGCCGCAGCGCGGCCATTACGCCTATCTGACCAGTCCGCCGGAGGCTGGCACCACGCTCGCGACATTCAGCGGCGGCTGCTGAAGGCCGAGGCCGTTGACCAGGAGGTCGGCGGCCACGATCAGCAGCAGAACGGCCGAAACCATCGTCGCGAGAAAGATCCTATCCATGCGGATTAAGCCGGGACGGCGGGAATCCGTTCCGCCCAGGCGGCATGTGCCTGTGGATTGCGCGGGTCCGCCAGGGCGAACACGCCGCGGAATTGTCGCAATTCGGCAACAATGTGGTACGAATACATCAGTATCCGCGCGTCCGCGGACCCGTTTTCAGCATCATTGCCGGAATGACCAGCGCAGATACCTCGGCCGCACACTTTGACACGGCCCCAGCGGAAGAGCCCCGGCGTTGGTCGGTGCGACGCTGGCTGGCACCCTTTGCCGTAGCGCTGGCGCTGTTGTCGGCCTTCCTGACCTTCCTGGTCCTGACGGGTCTGAGCACGATCGAGCCGACGCCCGCGGTGGTCCGCACATTCTATCTGATCAATGCCGCGACGATCCTGCTGCTGGTCGGGATCATCATCCGGGAACTCTGGCAGCTGATCCTGGCGCGGCGGCGGGGCAGGGCCGCGGCGCGTCTCCACGTCCAGATCGTCAGCCTGTTCTCGATCGTGGCGGTGCTGCCGGCGGTGCTGGTCGCCGTCGTCGCCAACGTCACCATCGAGCGCGGACTCGACCGGCTGTTCTCCGGGCCGACCAAGGAGGTGATCCAGAACTCGCTGACGATCGCGCGGGCCTATATGCAGGACCATGCGCAGCTGATCCGCGGCGACATTCTCGGCATGGCCAACGACATCGCCCATGCCCGGCCGCTCTACGACCAGGACCGCCGCTCGTTCCGCGAGATGCTGACGGCAAGCGCCGCGTCGCGCAACCTGCCGGGCGCGATGATCATCGACAAGAACACCAACATCCTGGAATCCGCCGACACCGGCATGCGGCTCGCTTATTCGCCGCCCGCGCCGGACTTTCTGAGCAACGTCAACGAGAACGAGCCCGAGATCGCTGTCCTTCCCGATGCGAGCTTCGTTGCCGCGGTGATCCGCCTGCGCGCCTTCAACGACACCTTCCTCTATGTCGCCAGGCCGCTTGATCCCAATGTCGTCAATCAGCTCAAGCAGACCGAGGTCAGCGTCGCCGAATACGCCCAGATCGAATCGCGCAGGCTCGGTATCCAGGTCGCCTTCGCGCTGATGTTCGCGGTGATCGCGCTGACCATCCTCATGGCTTCGGTGCTGATCGGTCTCAACTTCGCCAACTCGCTGGTCTCGCCGATCCGGCGGCTGATGAACGCGGCACATACAGTTTCGACCGGCGACCTGCACGTCCAGGTGCCCGTGCACCAGTCGGAGGGCGATCTCGCCCAGCTGGGCGAGACCTTCAACAAGATGACGCAGGAATTGCGCAGCCAGCGCGACGAGCTGGTCAATGCCAGCGACCTCATCGACAGCCGCCGCCGCTTCATCGAGGCGGTGCTGTCATCCGCGAGCGCCGGCATCATCGGCGTTGACGCGTCCGGCAGCGTCGGCATCCTCAACCGCTCCGCAGAGAAACTGATCGGGCACTCCGAAGCCGAGACGCTCGGGCAGCCGCTCTCCGACGTGCTGCCCGAGCTCGACGAGATGATGAAGACGGCGCGGGAAGGCACCCAGCGCCTGGTGCAGGGCCAGATCACGATCACCCGCGACGGCACCGAGCGCAACCTGTCGGTCCGCGTCAGCGCCGAGAAGAACCAGCCGCATGACAGCTACATCATCACGCTCGACGACATCACCGAGCTGGTCTCGGCGCAGCGTACCTCGGCCTGGGGCGACGTGGCGCGCCGCATCGCGCATGAGATCAAGAACCCGCTGACGCCGATCCAGCTCTCGGCCGAGCGCATCCGCCGCAAGTTCGGCAAGGACATCACCGAGACCAAGGACAAGCAGATCTTCGACCAGTGCACCGATACCATCGTCCGCCAGGTCGACGACATCAGGCGCATGGTCGACGAGTTCTCGCGCTTTGCGCGGATGCCGAAGCCCGTGATGGAAGGCGAGGACGTCGCCGACACGGTGCGCCAGGCCGTGTTCCTGATGAAGGTCGCCCATCCCGAAATCGACATCGAGGCCGAGTTCAAGCAGTATCCGTTGCGCGCCCAGTTCGATCGGCGCCTGATCTCGCAGGCTGTCACCAACATCGTCAAGAACGCCACCGAGGCGATCGAGCAGGTCCCGCCCGAGGAGCTCGGCAAGGGGCGTATCGACGTCGTGGTGTCACGCGAGGGCGACGATGTGCTGATCGACGTCATCGACAACGGCATCGGCCTGCCCAAGGTCGCGCGCTCGCGCCTGCTCGAGCCCTACGTCACCACGCGCGCCAAGGGCACCGGGCTGGGCCTTGCCATCGTCGGCCGCGTGCTGGAAGACCATGGCGGGCGGATCGAGCTGAAGGACGCCTCCGACTTCCGCCCAGGCCAGCGCGGCGCCTGGATGCGCATGCGCTTTGCCGTGTCGGGGCAACCCGCGAAGTCCGCGACAACAGAGCAAGTGCCGACGGTCAACGACGCGACTGGGACAACCTCCAAGCCCGACATCACGCAAACGGCGACGGAATCCGTCGCGACCCAGGCAACAAAAGAGCCGGCCGCCGGAACCAAAGAGCCGGCTGAAAAGACCAATGATTCAACCAAAATCGAAGCCTCAACAGGCAGCTGACAAGACAGGCGCGATCCATGGCAAGTGAAATTCTGATTGTCGATGACGAAGCCGATATTCGCGATCTCGTTGCAGGCATTCTCGAAGACGAGGGGTTCGTCACCAGGACCGCGCGTGACAGCGACACGGCGCTCGCCGAGATCGCCAATCGCAGGCCGCATCTGGTGTTTCTCGACATCTGGCTGCAAGGCTCCAAGCTCGACGGCCTGCAGCTCCTGGAGCAGGTCAAGAAGGACAATGCCGATCTGCCCGTCGTGATGATCTCCGGCCACGGCAACATCGAGACCGCGGTCGCCGCGATCAAGCGCGGCGCCTACGACTTCATCGAGAAGCCGTTCAAGGCCGACCGCCTCATCCTGGTCGCGACCAGAGCGCTGGAGAATTCGCGGCTGAAGCGCGAGGTCAAGGAACTGAAGCAGCTCGCCCCGAGCGCCAGCCAGCTCGTCGGCCGCTCGCCCAGCATGAACCAGCTGCGCCAAACCATCGAGCGGGCGGCCAAGGCCAACAGCCGCATCCTGATCGTCGGCCCCGCCGGGGCCGGCAAGGAGCTGACCGCGCGCACGCTGCATATCGCTTCGGGCCGCGCCGACGGTCCGTTCGTCGTCATCAACGCCGCCGCGATCACGCCCGAGCGAATGGAGCATGAGCTGTTTGGCGTCGAGCAGTCCAATGGCGAGCAGCCGCGCAAGCCCGGCGCGCTCGAAGAGGCGCATGGCGGCACGCTGTTCATCGACGAGATCGCGGACATGCCGCGCGAGACCCAGAACAAGATCCTGCGCGTGCTGGTGGAGCAGTCGTTCCAGCGCGTCGGCGGCACCGCCAAGGTGCAGGTCGACGTGCGCATCATCTCATCGACCGCCCGCAATCTCGAGGAGGAGATCGCGGCCGGCCGTTTCCGCGAGGACCTCTACCACCGGCTCTCGGTGGTGCCGATCCGCGTGCCCGCACTGTCGGAGCGGCGCGAGGACATTCCGGAACTGATCGATTATTTCATGGAGCAGATCTCGGCCGGCAGCGGCCTGCCCAAGCGCCAGATCGGTCAGGACGCAATGGCGGTGCTGCAATCGCATGTCTGGCCCGGCAATGTGCGCCAGCTCCGCAACAACGTTGAAAGAGTCATGATTCTGGCCGCCGGCGGGCCGGAAGTCATCATCACCGCCGACATGCTGCCGCAGGATGTCGGCTCGATGGTGCCGGCGATGCCGACCAGCAACAATGGCGAGCACATCATGGGCCTGCCGCTGCGCGAAGCACGCGAGGTGTTCGAGCGCGACTATTTGATTGCACAGATCAGCCGTTTCTCAGGAAATATTTCTCGAACGGCCGAGTTCGTTGGCATGGAACGTTCGGCCTTGCACCGGAAGTTGAAAGCGCTCGGCGTCGGCTAATGCTGCGACGCTGCGGCGGGATCTCGAGAATAGGCAAAGAAAATCATCGATTTCCGTAATTTTTCGGGGCAATAGGGCCACGCCTGCCGCTTCAAGCGGCTTGCCTAATATCCCGACCTGTCCTCTAATCGAACCGCTGTTCCTTCCGAGGGGGATCTCATGAAGGACGGCAACCGGAGGAAGCCCCGAACTCCACAAAGAGGGCCGCATCCGGCGCAATAAAAAGAAACTCAAAGCGAGAAAAAAACAATGGCGGCAGACCGCGCACAAAACCTACAGGACACCTTCCTTAATCACGTTCGCAAAACCAAGACGCCACTGACGATCTTTCTGGTCAACGGAGTGAAGCTCCAGGGCATCGTGACCTGGTTCGACAATTTCTGTTTGCTGCTTCGGCGCGACGGTCATTCGCAGCTGGTCTACAAGCATGCGATCTCGACCATCATGCCGGGCGCTCCGATTCAGTTGTTCGAAGGCGGCGAGGACCAGCCGGCTTGAGAGTGACCTGATTGGAACCCCGGAATTTCGACGGGGATGCCGACCGTCCGCGGTCGGCAGGGGCTACGCAGACGGGGCGGGTGCTTGTCATCGGCCCCTACTTGCGCGTGCGCGCGGGCAGCGCCGACGCGCAATCGGAGACTCATGCCTTGCGCGATACCGAGGCCCGGCTCGATGAAGCCGCGGGCCTCGCACGTGCGATCGATCTCGTCATTGCCGATGCCATCGTCGCGCCGGTCAGCCAGATCCGCCCCGCGACCTATATCGGCAAAGGCAAGGTCGAGGAGATCGCCGGGCTGATCAAGACCCTCGAGGTCGAGCTCGTGGTGATGGATTGCGCATTGTCGCCGATCCAGCAGCGCAATCTCGAAAAGGAATGGCATGCCAAGGTGCTCGACCGCACCGGGCTCATTCTCGAAATCTTCGGCCGCCGCGCCAAGACCCGGGAAGGCTCGCTGCAGGTCGAGCTTGCGCATCTCAACTACCAGCGTTCGCGCTTGGTGCGCTCCTGGACCCATCTCGAACGCCAGCGCGGCGGTTTCGGCTTCATGGGCGGCCCCGGCGAGACGCAGATCGAGGCCGACCGCCGCCTGATCCAGGAGCGCATCTCCAAGCTGGAGAGCGAGCTGAAAAAGGTGCAGGCGACGCGGCGTCTGCATCGCGCCGGCCGTCAACGCGTGCCGTATCGTGTCGTCGCGCTGGTCGGCTACACCAATGCCGGCAAGTCGACGCTGTTCAATCGCCTGACCCGCGCCGACGTGCAGGCGGCCGACATGCTGTTTGCGACGCTCGATCCCACCTTGCGGGCGCTCAACCTGCCGCATGGCGGCAAGGCGATGCTCTCGGATACCGTCGGCTTCATCTCCAACCTGCCGACGCAGCTCGTCGCCGCCTTCCGCGCCACGCTGGAGGAGGTGCTGGAAGCCGATGTCATCCTGCATGTCCGCGACATCTCGCATGAAGACGCCGAAGCGCAGCAGAGCGACGTCGATGCGGTGCTGCGCCAGCTCGGCATCAACCCGGACGATTCCGGCCGCATCATCGAGGTCTGGAACAAGATCGATCGTTTCGACCCCGAGCAACGCGAAGAGCTGCTCAACATCGCCGCGCGCAGGCCGGAGGATCATCCGGCGATGCTGGTCTCAGCCGTGTCGGGCGAGGGCGTCGATGCTCTGCTCGCCGCGATCGAGCAGCGGCTCGCGGCGAAACGGACCACGCTCGATCTCTCCATCGACGCCGCCGACGGCGCCGGCATCAGCTGGCTGCATCGCAACGCCGAGGTGCTGTCGAAGGAGCTCCACGACGGCCGCTTCGACATGACCGTGCGGGTGGACGAGACCAAGCGGGACATCGTGGTGAACAGGTTCGACGCCGTGCCACATCTGCCGGCGTGAGGCCGGCGCGCATCTGGACTACGCGGTTCGCGTCTCCGAAGTCACCTTCGTCTCCACTTTCGCGGCATTCCACAGCGCGTCCATCTCGGCCAGCGACGCCTGCTCAAGCGTCCGACCCTGCGCCTCCAGTGCCCGCTCGATATAGGCAAAACGGCGCTCGAATTTTGCATTCGTCGCGCGGAGCGCAGCCTCCGGATCGGCATCGACATGGCGGGCGAGGTTGACGAGGGCGAACATGAGGTCGCCGGTCTCTTCCGCAATCTCCTGCTTGTCGTTGCGGTCCAATGCCGCCTCGATCTCGTCGACCTCCTCGCGGATCTTGTGCAGCACCGCGCGCGGGTCGTTCCAGTCGAAGCCGACGGTGGAGGCCTTGCGCTGCAGCTCCATCGCGCGGGTCAAAGCGGGCTGGCCGGCCTTCACGCCCGAGAGCAGCGACTTGTGCGTCGGCGCCTCCTCCGGCGGCCGGCGCGCGGCGCGTTCGGCTTTCTCCTCCGCTTTGATGCGGTCCCAGACTTCCTTGACATGGGAGGAGGCGAGATTGCCGTCCTTGTCGGCGAAGACGTGGGGATGGCGGCGGATCATCTTGCGGGTGATGGCCAGGACCACGTCACCGAAATCGAACGCGTTCTGCTCCGAGCCCATCTGGGCGTGGAACACGACCTGGAGCAGGAGATCGCCAAGCTCCTCTCTGAGATCGTCGAGATCGCCGCGGGTGATGGCGTCGACCACCTCATAGGCTTCCTCGATCGTGTAGGGCGCGATCGTCGAAAAATCCTGCTCGAGGTCCCAGGGGCAGCCGGTCACCGGCGTGCGCAGCGCCGCCATGATCTCGATCAGGCGGGAAATGTCGCGGGAAGGGGTCATTGCCGGGCAGTCTCCTGGGATACAGAGCCTTATGCCAAAAGCGGGCCCCCGATCCCAGCGCAAGGCGGCGGAACTGGCCGATTTCCACCGATTGGCGGGCAAGTCGTGCGATGCTAAAGCGCGGGCCATGAGTGATGCATTTTCCTCACAAATCGCGCTGGTGCTGTTCTCCGGCGGCCAGGATTCCACCACCTGCCTCGCCTGGGCGCTGAGCCGCTTCGCGAGTGTGGAGACGCTGGGGTTCGACTACGGCCAGCGCCACGCCATCGAGCTTGCCTGCCGCGACCGCCTGCTCGACGGCATCAAGGGCCTGCGCGCCGATTGGGCCGCAAGGCTCGGCGAGAGCCACACGCTGTCGATCCCGACGCTGGCGGCGATGTCCGAGACGGCGCTGACCCGCGACGTTGCGATCGCGATGGGCGCGGACGGTCTGCCGAACACCTTCGTGCCGGGCCGCAACCTCGTGTTCCTGACCTTCGCCGCGGCGCTGGCCTACCGGCGCGGCATCAGCCACATCGTCGGCGGCATGTGCGAGACCGATTATTCCGGCTATCCCGATTGCCGTGACGAGACCGTCCGCGCCATGCAGGCCGCGCTCTCGCTCGGCATGGCCAAGCAGTTCGAGCTGCACACGCCACTGATGTGGATCGACAAGGCCGCGACCTGGCGGCTCGCGCATGACCTCGGCGGCGACGGCCTCGTCGATCTCATCCGCGAGCACTCCCACACCTGCTATCTCGGCGAACGCGGCGCACGGCACGATTGGGGCTACGGCTGCGGCGAGTGCCCGGCCTGCAGTTTGCGGGCGAAGGGGTGGAACGAGTACGTGGCGGGACGGTAGGCTCGCTCTGTCGTCATTGCCAGGAGCCCTTGCGACGAAGCAATCGAGACTGCCACCGCGGAGGGATTCTGGATTGCTTCGCTGCGCTCGCAATGACGACGGAGCAATCAGCTAGCCAAAATCCTCTGGCCTGAGCTCGATCGGCTTGCCGTGTGGCGTGCGATCCGCGGCGTGGTCCCACGCATTCCGATAGCGGTGCAGCGTCTCCATCGACGCGACGCCCTTGCGGGCGACGAGGCCCTCCAGCGTGGCGAGCCAGTGCAGATAGTAGGTCTCGCCGGTATCAGGGTCGCCGGCGGCCTGGGCGCGCTTGATCTCGTCTGCGAGTGCTGCGGCCCATTCCGGCCAGGTGAATACGCCGCGCTCGTGCAGGCTCAAGGCCATCGCGAAGGCATGCGCCTCCCACGGCGCTCGGAACACCGGGCCGTCGTCGTCGCACGGAATGCTCGGGATCGCCGCCGTCGCGGCGGCCGCAAGCGCGCTGCTCATCACGCCGGATCCAGATAGGGCTCGAATGCGTCGATCGAGACCTTCAGCGTGGGATCGCCGTCCTCGCCCCAGAGGTCGCGGCCCTCGAACACCACAGTATAGAGCCATTGCGGGTTCTCGCCGCGCTCCATCGCCGCCGTGTCAGGAAACACGTGGCAGCCGTGGTTCAGCTCGACCACGCCGACATGACCGCGCACATAGCGCGGCAGCCGCGTGTGCGTGGCAGGGTGAATATTCTTGGCGCGGACGCGATCGCCGATGTTGAATTTCGCCGGAGCCGGGGCAGGGCGGCCGAACTTGCCGCGCACCATGATGCGCTCGACATTGGCGCGGTCGAACTTGCCGTGCTTGAGCGCCTTTGCAGGCTGCATCGCATGGCCGGCGGCGACCTCCTCGCGGGTGAGATAGCCCTTGTCGATCAGCATCTCCTCGAGCCCGAGAAACCATTTCTTGTAATAGGAGCTCGATAGATACACGTGCGGCGGCAAGGTCTCGCGATAGAAGCGCGAAGTGTCGATGTTGAAGGCGCCGGCCGCGCCCATCGCGCGCACCATGGCCAGCACGCGCGACTCCCATTCCTCGTGAAACATCGGCTCGTTCGGCTCGGGCTCGACCTTGCCGAATCCGTCCATGCCGCCCATGTCGTGCACGCCGTTCACGACGGTGCTCCCGGCGTCTTGGGGAAACCGGTGCCGATCATGGAGTCGCGCGTCACGAGCTCGGCGAGCTGCTCCTCGCTCCAGCCTTCCGTACCGGCGGGGCGCATCGGCAGCACCAGGAAGCGCGTCTCGGCGGTTGAATCCCACACCCGGATCTCCATGTCCTTCGGCAGCGCGACCCCGAAATCGGCGAGCACGCCGCGCGGGTCCTTCACCGCGCGGGAGCGGTAGGGCGCGGCCTTGTACCAGACCGGCGGCAGTCCGAGCATTTCCCAGGGGTAGCAGGAGCACAGTGTGCACACGACCATGTTGTGCCGCTCGGGCGTGTTCTCGACCACGACGAGATGATCGCCGACGCGGCTGACATGGCCGAGCGTGCCGATCGCCTTGGAGCCGTCCTGCAGCAGCGCCGTCTTGAACGCCGGATCGGTCCAGGCCTTGGCGACCACGCGCGCACCATTGTGCGGGCCGATCTTGGTCTCATAGGCCTGGATGATGGCATCGAGCGTAGCCGGCTCGACATAGCCTTTTTCGGTCAGGATCGTCTCGAGCGCGCGCACGCGCAGCTCGGTCTCGGACAGCTCGGAATGATCGTGATCGTGGTGATGATGGTCGTGATCTTGGCTCATGCCGCGGAAGATAGGCGCAATGCCCCGGACCTGTCGAGGGCTCGTTGCAGCGCAGACCTGGCACGTATGCGTGAGGGCATTTGTACGGTAGCATCCCGCAAACAGCGTGGAGATGATGGTGACCGATTACGTGAAGATCGAGAAGGGTCTCGGGCCGGAGGGGCGGATCGCGGTCGTGCGCTTCGACCGCGGCGACGGCATCAACGCGCTCTCGCCTGAGGCGCTGCGCCAGCTCACGGCGGCTGCGCGCAGCTTCGAGGACGATGCAGCGACCTCGGTCGTCGTGCTGACCGGCAGCTCGGGCGCCTTCAGCGCCGGCTTCGACCTCAAGGACGCCGAGGGACGCTCGCGCAAGGAGATGGACCTGGGCGCGTTGCGGCGGCACCTCAGGCTCGGGCCGCGCCTCACCCAAGCCTGGCAGGACATGGAGCAGATCACCATCGCTGCGATCGAAGGCTTTTGCGTCGGCGGCGGCGTTGCCCTCGCGGTGGCGCTCGATTTCCGGGTGATGGGGCGCGATGCGCATCTGCGCGTGCCCGAGATCGGGCTCGGCATGAATATGAGCTGGCAGAGTATCCCGCGCATGCTGCATCTGATCGGGCCGGCCCGCACCAAGCAGGCGGTGATCCTGGCCGACCAGCGCATCAGCGCG
The DNA here is from genome assembly GCF_020193825.1 of Bradyrhizobium sp. NBAIM18. Classification (NCBI taxonomy): domain Bacteria; kingdom Pseudomonadati; phylum Pseudomonadota; class Alphaproteobacteria; order Hyphomicrobiales; family Nitrobacteraceae; genus Bradyrhizobium; species Bradyrhizobium sp. NBAIM18. Next base: position 70,815 of record NZ_JADYVO010000011.1, on the reverse strand, counting down.
GACGAGGCCTATGAATGGGGGCTCGTCGAGCAGGTGGCGGATCCCGGCCATGCGTTCGATGCCGCCATGGAGCTTGCCCGCAAGGTTGCCGCGCAGCCGCCGCTGTCCGTCGCCATGACCAAGCTGACCGTCAACCGGCTCGCGCATGCGCTGGACGATCTTGCAAGCCACATGGATGTCGATCAGTTCGCGCTCGCAAGCCTCAGCGAGGACCACAAGGAGGGCGTGGAGGCGTTCCTGACGCGCCGCAAGCCGCGGTTCCGAGGTCGGTGATCACAGCGCCGATAGTCGGCGCATAATCTTCTCCGCCAGGAGGCGATCGGGAAAACTTCCTCCAAGTCCTCCCAAATATCTGAGATTGCAAGGAAGACCAGAAAGAGCGAAGGTGCGTGCTGCGGTGCAGCGCGCTCGATCGAGCCCTCGTCGCCATTCTCACCCCGTCGCAGACGCGACCGGTTCCCATTTGCTCTGGGCATCTGGGTGACCGAGCTATCGTGCATGAAGGCCATCTCCATGAATGCCCGCCAATCGCTCGCGATCGGACGACCGATCGAAACGCTCGAAGCGATTTCACCCGCGCCCGCCGAGCCGGACGCGATGGTTCGTTTCGCCGGCATCTCCAAGACCTATCCGGCCTATCGCGGCAAGCCCGGCGTCAACGCGCTGCAAGACATCGACTTCGCCATTCCGCGCGGCTCCATCACCGGCGTGATCGGCCGCTCTGGCGCCGGCAAGTCGAGCCTGGTCCGGCTGATCAACGGCCTGGAGAAGCCGACCACGGGCCGCGTGATCGTGGACGGCCGCGATATCTCGGCCTTGGCCGGCCGCGAGCTGCGGCTGGCGCAGCGCTCGATCGGCATGATCTTTCAGCATTTCAACCTGCTGTCCTCGCGCACCGCGGCCGACAACATCGCGCTGCCGCTTGAGATCGCCGGTTGGACCAAGGCCGACATCAAGGCCCGCGTCGCCGAGCTGCTCGCGCTGGTCGGCATCGCCGACAAGCACGACCGCTATCCTTCCGAACTGTCCGGCGGCCAGAAGCAGCGCGTCGGCATCGCCCGCGCGCTGGCGACGCGGCCAAGCGTGCTGCTGTCGGACGAGGCGACCTCGGCACTCGATCCGCAGACCACGCGCGCGATCCTCGATCTGCTTGCGAACATCAACCGCGAGCTCGGCGTGACCATCGTGCTGATCACGCATGAGATGTCCGTGGTGCGCCAGCTCGCCAAGGAGGTGGTGGTATTGGACGCCGGCCGCGTCGTCGAGAGTGGTGACGTCTCCGACATCTTCACGCATCCAAAACATCCGATCACGCAGTCCTTCCTGGCCGAGGTGATCGGCGACAGCCTGCCGGTCTCGCTGGCGAGCCGAATCGTTTCGACGCAGCCTGCCGGCGGGCAGGCCGTGATCCGGATCCAGGTGCGCGGGGCAGGGGCCGGCGATACCGTGGTGGCCCGCCTCGCGCGTGAGCTAGCCCTCGACGTGTCGCTGCTGTCGGCGCGCATCGACGAGATTGGCGGCCAGCATGTCGGCTCGCTGACGCTCGGAATTCCCGTCGGCGAGGACGCGGTGACGCGGACGCTCGCCTGGCTCTCTCGATATCAATTCTCGGCGGAGCGTCTCGGCTATGTCGCCTGAACTCATCAACCTGATCGTCCAGGCTACCTTCGAAAGCCTGTACATGGTCGGCATCGCGGCGTTGCTCGGCACCGTCTTCGGCCTGCCGCTCGGCGTGTTCCTGGCCACCAGCCGCAAAGGCGAGCTGTTCGCGGCGCCCATCGTCAATCGCGTGCTCGGCATCGTCGTCAATGCGACGCGCTCGACGCCCTTCATCATCCTCGTCGTCGCCATCATCCCGTTCACGCGCCTCGTTGCCGGCACCTCGATCGGCTCGACCGCCGCGATCGTGCCGCTGACCATCGCCTCGACGCCGTTCATCGCGCGCCTCGTCGAGGCTGCGATCCGCGAGGTCGACGGCGGCCTGATCGAGACTGCGTCCTCGTTCGGCGCTTCGCCCCTTCAGATCGTGTTCAAGGTCCTGATCCCGGAGGCGCTGCCCGGCCTGCTGCTGGCGCTGACGCTCGCGGTGGTCAGCCTGCTCGGCTATTCCGCGATGGTCGGCGCAGTCGGCGGCGGCGGCCTTGGCGATCTCGGCATCCGCTACGGCTATCAGCGCTTCATGCCGGAGATGATGCTGGCCGTCGTGGTCGTGCTGATCGCACTGGTGCAGATAGTCCAGAGCGCCGGCGATTACCTGGCGCGCCGGGTCAACCGCCGGCTGCGGCATCGCTGAATCCGATCAGGCGGCACACCTCGCGCGACGCAGCGTCTGCGAGGGCAGCTCGCCGAAGTGACGCTTGTAGTCGAGCGAGAACTGGCTGAAGTGCCAGAATCCGTGCTGCACCGCCACGTCGTAGACCGAGGTCTCGTTGCCGCCGGCGCCCTTGAGATCGCGCCGCACACGGTTCAGTCGCATCGCGCGCCAATAGTGCATCGGACTCGTGCCCAAAACCTCCTGGAAGCAATAGCCGAGCTTGCGCGGGCTGGCGCCGACGGCCTTGCAGACCTCCAGCAGCGAGAGCGAGCGATCGCCCCTGCCATGCATCAGCTCGCGGGCACGATCCACGGTTCGCTTCCGAGCCGCCGCACTGCGGCCGGGATCGCTCGGACGTGCGGTCGGCAGCATGTCCATGATTTCGACGAGGAGGGCGTCTTCCAGGGCCTGCCGCGCCGCCGGATCGTTGAACGTTGCCGGAGCGGTCGTGATCGTCGCTTGAATGGCGGCCAGATGCGCCCGCAGCCGCGCGACCGGCGCTTCCGCCATTTCGATCACCTGCAGCCGGTGCCAGGCGGTGCGCGGCAGCTCGATGTCGAGCCGGGCGGCGAGCTCTGCGATCAGCATCGTGCTGGCAACGACGCCGCGCAGCTCGAAGGCCTTCGGGGTACACATGTCGATCTCGGCGTCGATGCTGGCGAGGACGCGGGCGCCGCTGGCACCGGTCCCGTTGAAGCTGAGCTCGCCGTCGCCGTGCCAGGGCAGGCCGATGCCAAAACTGTCGGCACCAAGCTGGCCATATTGGCGGACCTGCTGGCTGGTGATCTCGCAGAACACCTCCAGCCGCGGCAAGGAGAGTTGCGTGAAGCTGCCCCGGAACGCGCCGGCGCTGATCTGATCGTAGCTCAGCCGCCAGCGGCCGAGGCTTGCGCAATGCTCATCGACATCCGTGCTGTTCGCCTGGAGCAAGCCGGCAGCCGAGTCTTGAATCGGAAGAGTTGCCCTTAAGGCCATGGCAATACGTCGAAATCCTTGAGTCCAGCACCGAGCAGGACCCGCGCCAGACTGGCACGGCCAGAGACGCTGTCCAGCAAAATATTGCCGGATCTCGATAACGCCTGACAGCGCCGCGGTGCAGGCTTCCGTCCTGCCGTTCCGACATCGCTGCCGGGACGGCGCTTCGCGGAGGGAGCGAGATGCGATCGACCGATGTCATGCGCGGCAGCCCGCCCGTACCCGAGGCTCAGGTGACGCGCGCCAATTGGCGCAGCTTTCCCGCGATCCGCTGGGGTTTTACCCACACCCGCGAAGTGCTGCCGACCGCAGAGATTCGTCGCTCCGCCCGGCCGACGCCAATGAGAAGCGCCCCGCGCGAACTGGCAAAGCTCGGCTTCACCGGGCCTGATGGCAAAGCGACCACGATCGAATGCGCGCTGCGCGAAACCTTTGCCGACACGCTCCTCGTGATGCATCAGGGCACGCTGATCCATGAATGGTACGGCGACGGCATGAGCGCGACCACGCCGCATCTGATCTGCTCGATCAGCAAGGCGATCGCTGGCACGCTCGGCGGCGTGCTGGCCGCGCGCGGCCTGGTCGATCCAGAGGCGAGGGTGCTGCGCTACGTGCCGGAGCTGGAGACATCGGCCTACGCCGGCTGCACCGTCCGCAACCTGCTCGACATGGCCGTCGCCATCAAGTTCGAGGAGGATTACGAGGACCCCGCCGGCGACCTCGCGCGCTATCGGTTCTCCTCGGGTTGGGACGTGCCGCCGCCGGGCGTCGAGCCCAGCCATCAGCGCGCTTATCTGACGACGCTGCGCGGCAGCGGCAAACCGCACGGCAAGGTGTTCCACTACGTTTCGCCCAATACCGAGGTGCTTGGCTGGGTGTATGAACGCGCCTGCGGGATGCCCTACCATCTTATTCTCTCCGAGTTTCTCTGGCAGCCCCTGGGCGCGGAGGAGGACGGCTCTCTCACACTCGACAGCCACGGCATGGGCCGCATTGCGGGCGGCATCTCGGTCACCGCGCGCGATCTCGTCCGCTTCGGCGAGATGATCCGCTGCGGCGGCGTCGTCGAGGGCCGGCAGGTGGTGCCGGGCTGGTGGATCGACGACATCCGCGAGAACGGTGATCCCAAGGCGTGGGCCGATGGCGACCTCGCCGAGTTCTTCCCGGGCGCGCGCTACCGCAGCAAATGGTTCACCATCGATCCTTCGCGCAACGCGCTCACCGCGATCGGCATTCACGGCCAGCACCTCTATGTCGACCTCGACTCCGACACCGTCATCGTCAAGCTCGCAACACAGCCCAAGGCAATGGACGTGCCGATCGACCAGCGCTGGTTTGCTGCCTTCCGCGCCATCACCGCACATCTCGCCTGATATTTGGACGTCCTCATGCTTGAAACCGCCAAAGCTCAACCGCGAGCGCAGACCGCGACACCGCATCCGCTCGATCCGCTGACGGCCGACGAGATCGCCGCGGCTTGCGCTTTGGTGCGGGCAGCGGCCACTTCAGCGGAGAACTGCCGTTTCCCGACGGTGCGGCTGGAGGAGCCGACCAAGCAGGAGCTGGCTTCAGGCAAGGTGGAGCGCCGCGCCTTCGCGTTGACGCTCGACGTCACCACGGGCGAGGCGATCGAGCATATCGTTGACCTCGGCCGCGGCGAGATCGTCGGCCGCAAGGTCGTGCCGAACCGCGAGGCGCCCTATGGGCAGCCGCCGGTGATGCTGGAAGAGTTCTTCAAGTGCGATGCCGTGGTGAAGGCCGATCCCGCTTGGCGGGCGGCGATGGTTCGGCGCGGGCTGACCGACAAGGACATCGAGCTGGTCCAGGTCGATCCGTTCTCCTCCGGATTCTTCGACAAGGAGTTCGAGCGCGGCGCCCGCATCGTGCGAGCCGTCAGCTATTTTCGCGAGCACCTCCAGGACAACGGCTACGCCCATCCCATCGAGGGCGTGATCGCTGTGGTCGACCTCATCGGGGGCAAGGTCATCGAGCTCACGGATCAAGATCCGATCGTGCCGATTCCGCGCAAGAAACGGAACTACGGCGCGCATGACGTGCCAAACCCGCGCACCGACATCAAGCCTCTGCATATCGAGCAGCCGCAAGGGCCGAGCTTCAAGGTCGACGGCTGGAAAGTCGACTGGCAGAAATGGAGCTTCCGCGTCGGCTTCACGCCGCGCGAGGGCCTCGTGCTGCATCAGCTCGCCTACCAGGACGGCGGGCGCAAGCGGTCGCTGATCCACCGCGCCAGCGTCACCGAGATGGTGGTGCCTTATGCCGATCCGACCGCGAACCATTTCTGGAAGTCGGCCTTCGATGCCGGCGAATACGGGCTCGGCATGCTCGCCAACGCGCTGGAGCTGGGCTGCGACTGCCTCGGCAACATCCACTATTTCGACGTGCCTGCCGCCGACAACAAGGGCGAGCCCTTCGTCATGCAGAACGCGATCTGCATGCATGAGGAGGATTACGGGATTGCCTGGAAGCACTACGAGTTTCGCAACGGCCTGTTCGAGGTGCGGAGATCCCGGCGGCTCGTGATCTCGTTCTTCGCCACCGTCGGCAATTACGATTACGGCTTCTACTGGTATCTCTATCAGGACGGCACGATTCAGCTGGAGACGAAACTCACCGGCATCATCCAGACTGCCGCGGTGCGGCCGGGCGAAAAGTACCGATGGGGCGGCATGGTCGACGATAATCTCGGCGGCCCCACGCACCAGCACTTCTTCAACGTCCGCCTGCATATGGATCTCGACGGCGGCGGTAACACGGTGACGGAGCACGAGTTCGTGCCGCGGCCCTGGGGCGACGACAATCCGCACGGCAACGTGTTCGACACCACCACGCGCGTGCTGTCGCGCGAGCGCGACGCCGCAGCGGTCGCCAATGGCGAGACCGGCCGATTCTGGAAGATCAGTAATCCGAACGAGATCAACTCGGTCGGCGGTGCACCGGCCTACAAGCTCGTCGTCAATCCCAGCCCGCTGATGCTGGCCCAGGAGGGTAGTTACGTGCGCAAGCGCGGCGGCTTCGCCACCAAGCATGTCTGGGTGACTGCATTCGATCCGGCCGAGAAATACGCCAGCGGCGACTATCCCAACGTTCACGCCGGCGGTGACGGCCTGCCGCGCTATGCCGCGCAGAATCGCAATATCGAGAATGCCGACATCGTGGTGTGGCACTCCTTCGGCCACACCCATGTCTGCAAGCCCGAAGACTTCCCGATCATGCCGGTGGAATATGCCGGCTTCGTGTTGAAGCCAACCGGATTCTTTGCGGCGAATGCGGCTGGCGACCTTCCGCCGGACCGCAACAGCCGCAGCGTGCTGTCTGGCGAGAAGAGCACGACCTGTTGTCACGCAGACCGGACGTGACCTTCATCCGCTCCCACCCCTGGCTTTGGTCGCAACACTGATTGCGCGACGCGGCTGTCGCATCCGGTCGGGCTCCTAACACACTGACAGAATCATTTTAGAGGGATTCCAATCCCAAAGAAGCAGCGCGCATGAGCGCATGCGTCGCACGTGCTGTGCACACGTCTGGAGAAATTCTAACGCCGTTCCTATCGCACTCCGAAACCGCCTGAGTTAGGGCGGGCCATCAAGATCGATACCGGCAAAGCCGGCAGTGCGTGGGGCTCAACAGACGTGACCGATTTCCAACCTTCTTCGCGTAAGAACACGCGCCGCCGACAGATTCAGACGCTCTTCCTAGGTGCGGCCAGCACATTCGCTCTCGCCGTGGTCTTCGGCTCTGCCCAAGCCCAGACGCAGATTCCCTCTGTCACCGTCGAAGCGCCGACGCAGCGGGCTCGTCCGGCGGCCATTGCGTCGTCGCGAAGGGCGGGGGCGACACGTACCGCACGCGCCAATCGTCGCAGCACGGAGCAGCAGGCTGCGCCAACCCAGTCGGCCTCATCGAACGGTGCAATGGGCGAACGCGCCAATGGCCCGGTACGCGGTTTCGTTGCGACGCGCAGCGGCACCGCCACCAAGACCGATACGCCCTTGATCGAAACGCCGCAGTCGGTGTCAGTCATCACCACCGACCAGATCAGAAACCAGGGCGCGGTCTCGATCGGCGAGGCCTTGCGCTACACCGCTGGCGTCAGCGGCGACGTCAATGGCGGCTCGGACACCCGCTTCGGCGGCCTCCAGATCCGCGGCTTCGACATGACGATGCCGGGCCTCTTCGTCGACGGCTTGCGGATTCCCTCCAGCAACTACGTGCACTTCAATGGCCTCGAGCCCTATGGGGCCGAGCGTATCGAGGTGCTCAAGGGTCCGTCCTCCGCGATGTATGGCGGCAGCGGCACAGGCGGCGTTCTCAACTACGTGACCAAGCTGCCGACGGCGCAGCAGTTCGGCGAGGTCTCGATCTCGGGTGGCAGCTTCAACCGCTATCAGGGCCAGTTCGACATGGGCGGCGCCGCCAACAAGGAAGGCACGGTGCTGTGGCGCCTGACCGGCGTCGTGCGCGACGGCGAGACCCAGGTCGATTTCAGCAAGGACAACCGCGTCTTCATCGCGCCCGCCGTCACCTTCAAGCCGAACGAGGACACCACCATCACCCTGCTCGCCAACTATCAGCGGGACCGGGCAGGGTGGGGCCTTCAGTTCCTGCCGGCCTCGGGCACGGTTTGGCCGAACAACGGCCGCACCATCCCGGTCTCGTTCTTCGCGGGCGTGCCGGGCTTCGACGCATTCAACACCGAGATCGCAACCGTCGGCTACCAGCTCGCGCACAATTTCACCGACAACGTCACGTTCCGGCAAAATCTGCGCTACGCCTATCAGCACAACGAGGAGAAGGTGTTTTACGGCGGCGGCTATACCAACGAAGCCGCAGGGCAGCTCGCGCGCTATGGCAGCTACAGCAACTCCTACATCAACTCATTCGCCGTGGACAACCAGCTCCAGGGCAAGTTCACCACCGGCATTCTCAGCCACACCACGCTGGTTGGCGTCGACTATCGCAACACCTCCTTCCGCGACACCGCCTTCGGCGTCACGACCTCGTCCCCCGAGATCAACGTCTTCAACCCGAACTACAGCTACGACTACGCCATCGGCGCCATGTACGACAACACCGGCGTCAAGCAGTCCCAGGTCGGCGTCTATGCGCAGGATCAGATCAAGCTCGGCCGGCTCTCGTTCCAGCTCGGCGGCCGTCAGGATTTCGTGACCACGCAGGTCGATAACGGTATCGCCAATACCACGGCCGCGAAGGACGCCTCGGCCTTCACCGGCCGAGCCGCCGTGATGTACAATTTCGATAGCGGCATCGCGCCCTATTTCAGCTACTCGGAATCGTTCCTGCCGCTGCTCGCGACCGGGTTTGGCGGACAAATGCTCAATCCCGAGACCGGCGTCCAATACGAGGTCGGCGTCAAGTATCAGCCGATCGGCTGGAACGCGCTGTTCACCTTCGCCGCCTTCGACCTGACGCGCGATAACGTCGCTGTGTACGTGCCCGCGGCCACCTTTTACGAACAGATCGGGCAGGTGAAGTCGCGCGGCATCGAGCTCGAAGGCACGATGTCGCTCGCCGATGGCTGGAACCTGCGCGCCGCCTATGCCTATGTCGACGCCATGGTCACGCAGGATCCGGTGAATGTCGGCAAGGCGCCAACTACGGTGCCGCTCAACCGCGCTTCGCTGTGGAGCGACTATACGCTGCAGAACGGGCCGCTCGCCGGCCTGCAGTTCGGCGGCGGCATCCGCTATGTCGGCGCGACCTGGGGCGACGAGGCCAACACGTTCAAGGTGGGATCGTCGACCGTTCTCGACGCGCTGCTGGCCTACAACAGGGACAATTGGCGCCTGGCGCTGAACGTCACCAATCTCGCCGACACCCGCTATGTCGCCTCATGTTACAGCATGTCGGGCTGCTTCTACGCGGAAGGGCGGAAAGCCATCGCCAGGCTGACCTACCGCTGGTGAGCACAATGCGAGGACGGTCCGGCCTTGGAGACCGGACCTGCATCCCGCCGATCAGAACGGATAGTGCCGGGGCCCGGTCTGCACGGTGATCCAGCGCAGTTCGGTGAACTCGTCGATTGCGGCCTTGCCGCCGAAGCGGCCATAGCCTGACGCCTTGGTCCCGCCAAACGGCATCTGAGGCTCGTCATGCACGGTCGGAGCATTGACGTGGCAGATGCCCGCCTCGATCCGCCTGGCAACGCCGAGCGCACGGGCGATGTCGCGGCCGAACACGGCCGAGGAGAGGCCGTATTCGGTGTCGTTGGCCACGCGCACGGCCTCGTCGATCCCGCTCACGCGCACCACGGTCACGACCGGACCAAAGCTCTCCTCGCCATAGATCCGCATCGCCGGCGTGACATGATCGACGATGGTGGCGGGCATGATGGTGCCGCTGCCGTGACCGCCGGCAGCGAGCACGGCGCCCTTGGCGACGGCATCGTCGATCAGGCCCCGGACGCGCTCGCAGGCGGCGTCACTGACCAGCGAGCCGAGCACGACATTGCCCTTGCGGGGATCGCCGAAGGGAAGGCTCTTGGCCTTGGCGGCGAACTTGGCGATGAAGGCGTCCGCCACCTTGTCGTCGACGACGATCCGCTCGGTGGACATGCAGATCTGCCCCTGGTTCATGAAGGCGCCGAACGCTGCCGCATTCACGGCGGCGTCGAGGTCGGCATCGTCGAGAATCACGAGCGGGGCCTTGCCGCCAAGCTCCAGCAGCGCGCGCTTCAGGTGCTTTGCGCAGGCCAGCGCGATGAGGCGGCCGACGCGGGTCGAGCCGGTGAAGTTGACGCGGCGGATCGCAGGATGGGCGATCAGCGCCTCGACCACCGCCTGCGCATCCTCCGGCGCGTTGGTCACGACATTGACGACGCCGTCACCGAGGCCGGCCTCCGCCAGGCAGCTTCCGATCAGCCGATGCACGCCCGGGCTCATCTCGGACGCCTTCAGCACCACGGTATTGCCGCAGGCGAGCGGCATCGCGACCGATCGCACGCCGAGGATCACGGGAGCGTTCCAGGGCGCGATGCCGAGCACCACGCCGACCGGCTGGCGAAACGCCATGGCGAGGTTGTCGGGCTTGTCGGTCGGTATGACTTCGCCGGATATCTGCGTCGTCATGGCCGCGGCTTCGCGCAGCATGCCTTCGGCTAGGTGCACGTTGAATCCGGCCCAGCCCGCGGTGGCGCCGGTTTCGGCGACCATCAGCGCGGTGAACTCCGCGGCACGGCGCGCGAGGATGTCGGCGGCCGCATTGAGCCGCTTGCGGCGCTCCGACGGACCGAGCTGTGACCAGGCCGGGAACGCGGCGGCCGCAGCGTCCGCGGCCCGCATCGCGTCGTCGATCGAGGCCGCCGCCACGATCGTCGCGACGTCGCCGGAGATCGGGTTGTGGCGCTGGAAGGTACGCTGATGGCTGGCCGACTGGTCCTTGCCGCCGATGAGAAGGTCGATCGCGTTCATGATGCACTCCAAAGGTTGCAGGCGGGATTGAGCGATTATGGTGGGGACGGGGCCGCGCGGGCCTTGCCGAGATAGGCGCGCTGGACCTCCGGATCGTTCTTCATCGCACTGGCCGGCCCGCTGCCGGCGTTGCGGCCGGACTCGATCAGGTAGACACGGTCGGCGATGTCGAGGCTCGCCCGCGCATTCTGCTCGACCAGCAACACGCTGAGGCCGCTGCTACGGATCTCCGCCAGTGCACGGAACACTTCGCGGCTGAGCAGGGGCGACAGGCCGAGCGAAGGCTCATCGAGCAGGAGCAGCAGCGGGTTCGACATCAGCGCCCGGCCGATCGCCACCATCTGCTGCTCGCCGCCGCTCATGGTGCGAACGGCCTGGGCCATACGCTCGGCAAGGCGCGGGAACAGTCGCAGGATCCTCGCGAGCCGGTCTGCCTCGCCTGCGCGGGCGCGGGCGGGGTAGGCGCCGAGCTGCAGATTCTCGGCAACCGTCAAATCGCCGAATACGCCGCGGCCTTCGGGCACCAGCGCGATGCCGCGCTCCACGATCAGGTGGGCGGGCAGCTCGCCAATGTGATGTCCCTCGAACCGGATCGTTGCGCCGTGGGCAGGCTTGACCAGCCCGGCGATGCTCTTGAGCAGGGTGGACTTGCCGGCGCCGTTGGCGCCGAGGATCGCGACGATCTCGCCTTGCCCAATAGCGAGCGCAATGTCGGCGAGAGCCTGGTGCTTGCCATAGAAATGGGAGAGGGCGGCGACCTCAAGCATCGTCGCCTCCGAGATAGGCTGCAACGACTTTTGGATCGGACAACACGGCCTCCGGCGCGCCGCGCGCGATCACGCTGCCGGCATTCATGACGATGCAATGGCTGCACAGTGCTCGGATCGCATCCATGACATGCTCGACCATGATGATGGTGAGGCCGCGATCGCGCAATTTCGCGATCAGCGCGATGCCGGTCTCGAGCTCGCTCGGGTTGAGGCCCGCCAGCCATTCGTCGAGCAGCACGAGGCGCGGCTGCAGCGCCAGCGCGCGGGCAAGCTCGAGCCGCTTCTGGTCGATATAGGTCAGCTCGCTCGCGGGCGCTTCCTGCAGCTTGCCGAGCCCGACGAGATCCAGCAGCTCGCTTGCGGTTGCGCCCGAGCCGTTCGTCGTCGAGAACAGCCGCGCCGCCGCAACGTTTTCGGCCACCGTCAGGTCCGGCATCACGCGCACCAGCTGGAACGTGCGCGCAAGGCCAAGGCGCGCGATCTGGTGCGCGCGCATACCGTTGAGGACGATGCCGCCCAGCCGGATCGTGCCCGAGGAGGGCCGCAGCGCCCCGGACAGCGTATTCAGCAGCGTCGTCTTGCCGGATCCGTTCGGGCCGATGATGCCGATGATCTCGCCCGGCGTGACTGTGAAGCTGACACCGTCGACGGCGCGTAGTCCGCTGAACGATTTGCTGACACCGTCGACCGCGAGCAGCGGTGCATCGCCCGCGCGGGCGGGCGCGGCGGCGGGACCGCCGGCCGGAACACGCCAGCGGCCCGCCCCGAACAGGCCGATCACCCCGTTCGGCAACACCATCACGATGAACACGAAGATGACGCCGAGCACGATGCTGAAATGGTTGGGCAGCGTCGCCGTCAGCACCTCGAACAGCAAGACCAGGGGAATGACGCCCAGCACGGGCCCGAACAGCGAGCCCGCGCCGCCCAGCAGGGCCATGATCACGACCTGGAACGAGATGGTCGGATTGAACGCAATGGCCGGATCGATATAGGTCCAGCGTGGCGCCATGACCGCGCCGGTCACCGCCATGAAGGTCGCGCTCAGAATGAAGACGCCGAGCTTGATCCGCGTGGCATCGATGCCGGAATGGCTCGCCGCGGTCTCGTCGGCGCCGATGGCGCGCAGGGCCAGCCCATAGCGCGAGCGCCCGAGCATCCAGCCCACCAGGAAGACGACCGCGGTCAAGCCCAGCAGCTGCCAGTAGAGAACGTCCTGCGTCACCGCACTGAAGAGATAGCGGCCGACCGACTTGTGGATGTTGACCTCGTACCAGATTACGAGCTGCCGGATCAGCTCGGCCAGGCCGAAGGAGAAGATCACGAAATAGATTCCGGACAGCCGCAGCGTCGAAAGCCCGGTGATTGCGGCGGTGAGTGCGCCCACGCCGGCTGCGGCCAGCAGCACGACCGGCCAGGGCATGGTCTCGCCGAGCACCGCAGCCGTGTAAGCGCCGAGCCCGAAGAACGCGACCGTTGCAAGCGAGATGTAGCGCGTCGGGCCCGAGAACATCGCCCACGCGGTCGCCAGGATCGTGAAATAGAGCACGCTGATGCCGAGCGCGAGATAATAGCCGTTGGCATAGAGCGGATAGGTGACGAGGCATGCGGCGAGAGCGAGGCCGGCGCACCACAGCAGAATGCGGACGGGCCCCGTCATGACGCCGCCCTGCCGAACAGGCCGGTGGGCTTGATCACGAGCACGCCGAGAAACAGTGCGTAGGTCGCAGCCAGCGTCAGACCGGGATCGACCAGCCGCGCCACCGCGGTCTCGACCACACCAAGCAGCAGCCCGGCGACCAGCGCGCCGATGACGTTGCCGACACCGCCCATGATGACGACGACCAGCGCCTTCATCGTGAAGACCACGCCCATCGCGGCATTGAAGGTGAGGAACATGCTGATCAGCACACCGCCGACGGCGACGAGGCCGCCGCCGAAGGCAAACGCCAGCCCCGACAGGGCCGCGACGTCGATGCCGACGAGACGCGCGGCGTTGGCATCGACGGCGATGGCGCGTACCGCAGTGCCGATCCGGGTGCGGGTGAGGGCGAGATAGACGGCGCCGCCGACCAGCGCCGCGAACAGCAGCGCGACGAGCCGATTGACGGCAAGCGTCGAGCCCATGATCGTCAGCGGAATGGAGAGATAGCTATAGCTGTAGTACTGGCCGCCAAAGGCGACCAGCATGGCGCCCTGGATCACGAACAGCACGCCGAAGGTGACGAGGATGCTGTCGATCTCCTGCGCGCCCCGGTCCTTGCCGCGCCGCATCAGCCGTTCCAGCAGCAAGCGATACAGTAGCCAGTTCAGCACCATCGCGACCGGGACCGCCAGCAGCAGCGCCGCGAGCGGGCTCAGCCCAAGGCCGCCATAGAGCGAGAACGCGCCGAAGGCGGCCGCGACCAGCGACTCTCCGTAGGAGAGGTTCATGATCCGCGCCACGCCATATTGCAGCGTCAGCCCGAGCGCGATCAGCGCGTACATGCCGCCGAGCACGAGGCCCGGCAGGATGATGTCGACAAGCAACATGGAGCGGCGTCCCCTTGAGCGGACGGCAGGCAGGCCTCGCGGACGCAAGGCCTGCCAACCAGCCTTACTGCCACTGCGGTTTGGGCACGACCGCGGCACGTGCGCCCGGCAGCGAGGTTGGCGCGAGGGCGTAGAACTCGCCGTTCTGCCACTGCCCGACGTTCCAGACCTCCTGAAGCAGCCCGTCCTTCAGCTTGACCTTGCCGATGATGGTCTCGAACGTGCCCGCACGGATTTCCGCCGCGACAGCGGTGCGATCGAGCTTGCCGACCTTTTCGATGGCCTGCTGGAGCACCTGCAGGCTCGCATAGGTGATCGAGCTCGCCCAACGATCCGGTTCCTTGCCGGTGGCGGCCTTGTGGCGCGCCAGATACTCCTTCAGCTGCGGAGACTCGGCATTCCAACCGCCGATGCCCATCACGCCGTCGCTGTTGGCGGCAAACTTGCCCTTGTAAAGCGGGAACGCGGTGCCGACGCCGACATAGAAAACCTTCGGGTTGAACTTCAACAGCTGCGCCTGCTCGGTCAGCGCGATCGTATCCGGCGGATAGCTGAAGGCAATGAACGCATCCGGGTTCGACGCGATCGCATCCTTCAACAGAGGCTGGAGATCCTGAGTGCCCATCGGATAGGTCTTGTCATAGCCGAGCTTGAAGCCGTGCTTCTTGAAGGCCTCGCGGCCCGCCGCGGACAGCTCGATGCCGAACTGGTCGGCGATGCTGACCATCGCGATGTTCGCCCCGATCTTGCCTTCGCTCTTCAGCTTGCCGAGCAGATCGGCGAGCCCCTCGGATATCTGGGCCGACGTCCCGAGCCAGAACGTCGCGTTCGACCAGCGCTTGGCAAGCTCCGGCGCCTTGTCGGTCACCGACGTGACCGCGAGGTGAGGGTAGCCCAGACGGTTCAGAGTCGGGCCGACCGCGAGATTGAGACCCGTGCCCCACGGCGAAAGAATGAAATCGACCTTGTCCTGGTTGGCGAGGCGCTCGATCGCCTTGACGGCTTCTTCCGAGCTGCTGCGGTCGTCATATTCGACCACCTCGATCGGCAGCTTCTTGTCGCCGAGCTTGATGCCGCCGGCGGCATTCACGTCCTTCACCCACAGCTCATAATTGGGCAGGGTGGTGATGCCGGCGCCGCCGGCATAGGGACCGGTCTTGGAAATGGCGTAGCCGATCCGGATCTTCTCCTGCGCATCGGCCGTGGACGGAAAGGTCCAGAGCGTTCCGGCCAGAGCCGCAAGGCCAGCGACGCGCAGCAACGTTCGACGGTTCGCTGAAAACATATCGTGTCTCCCTCCTGTTGCACTCAAGCGATGGTCGGCATCGCAGTGAGTGGTCGTTTCCCCTTGGTCCCGACTTTCTCTAGGGCGGCATCATTGAGCCGGCCGCCACCGGGACTTGACCTAGCAAGCATCCCGAGCTTTGCTCGCACAATGGACAAATCCGGTGAAAGATTGGACGGTTCTGGTCTTGACCGCCAAGTGCGTCGAGGCGTCGCGGGCCCCGATCCGGCGCCGGCGATCGTGCCGAATGGGGCTGTCCCTGTGGGCGCCGAGCTGATCGGAGCGCATTACGTCGCGCGGCGATGGGCGCTGACCTCGAAAGCGGCCCGTCCGTTCATTCATCTGCTCTGCCTTCCCGGCGGCGGGACCGCCGAGATCGGTCAGTCCGGCCAGACCATGCGGACGGTCGGACCCGCGCTGGTCTGGCTCCCGGCGGGATCCGCCGACTATCTGGAGGTGTCGGCAGGCACGACGGCGCAGCTGCTGCAATTGCGCGCCGGCACATGGCATCGCTATCTCCCGCCATCGGCAGAGGCGGCCTATCTCGCGCTCGAGGGGGCGGGCGGCATCTTGGCGTTGCAGGTCGAGGCCGATCTCGCGGCCACGATCGCGCGTTCCATCGCGGCGATCGCCGCCGAGGTCGCCACGCCCGCACGCAGCGGTGCAGCGTCGATCATGTCGGCGGAGCTGACGCTGTGCGTGCTGCGATTCTGGCGCCTGTTCGCTGGCGACGGGACCCGCAACGAGGAGAGCAGCAGCACCGAGATCCTGAGCCGGTTCCGCAGGCTGCTCGAGGAGCGCTATCAACAGCACTTGCGCGTCAGCGATTACGCCAGGCTACTCGGCACCACGCCGGATCGCCTGCACGCGCTGTGCAGCCGCGAGCTGAAGCGCTCGCCGAGCGAACTGATTCAGCAGCGCCTCGTCAGGGAAGCGGCGACGCGGCTGGAGGCTGGAACCATCGCCGTAAAGCAGATCGCATTTGCGCTGGGCTTCACGGACACCGCCTATTTCAGCCGCTTTTTCCGCAAGCACACCGGCGAGGCACCGGGCGTATGGCGTCGGCGCGTTGCGGCACGCGCGAGAGCGGGGCGATCGAGACCGACGCTGAATTTTGCCGATTGGCCGTAACGCACGCGGCTGCGCGAACACCCGATCACGCATGGACGCTTTGTCGCGCAGCTTAGTGGCCAGTCTCGATAAATTCTAATGTCGGACCTCTCGCACTGCAACTGTCCCTGCGTTAGGCCGAAGGCCCACCGGCTAAACTGCCGGCGGCGAGTCCAATCGAAAAGCGGTCCGGCAAATGAGGGGCCGGGCCCAGTGGGAATGAGATCTGAGCGATGAGAGCGATATTCGGCAAACTGCATCGCTGGGCGGGACTGCTGACGGCCGCCTTCCTGTTCTTCTCCGGCATCACCGGCGCGATCATCTCCTGGGATCACGAGCTCGACGACGTCCTGAACAGCCATCTGTTCGATGTCTCGACGAAGGGCCCGGCCATTCCCTCGCTCGAGCTTGCCAAGATGATCGAGCAGCGCGATCCCCGCGCGCGCGTCGTCTACCTCTTCATGACGCCGGAGCAGGGCCACTCGCTGTGGTTCTTCGTCATGCCGCGGATCGACCCCGCGACCGGCAAGCGTTACCCGCTCGACTACAACCAGGTCTTCCTCGATCCCAACACGGGTGCGGAGCTCGGCCGGCGCTATTGGGGCGCGGTCTGGCCCGTCACGCGGGAAAACTTCGTCTCTTTTCTCTACAAGCTGCACTACACGATGCACATCCCGGAATTCTGGGGCAGCGACCGCTGGGGCATGCGCGTGCTCGGCATCATCGCCATCATCTGGACCATCGATTGCTTCGTCGGGTTCTATCTGACGCTGCCCTCGCGCCGGCGCGCCAAGGCGGCGCGTGCGCCTGAGGTCACGCGCCAGCTCGAGCGCGGCTTCTGGGCGCGCTGGGCCCCGGCCTGGACCATCAAGACCTCGGGCAGCGCCTACCGGATCAATTTCGACATCCACCGCGCATTCAGCCTGTGGACGTGGGGCGTACTGTTCATCATCGCCTTCACCGCGTTTTCGCTGAACCTCTACTTCGAGGTGTTCTCGCCGCTGATGAAGATGGTGTCGAATTACACCCCGACACCCTATGAGCAGCGGCCCTATCGCGATCTCGATAATCCGATCGAGCCCAAGATGACGTTCGCCGAGATTGCTGCCCGCGCGGCCGCCGACGGCAAGGCGCGAGGCTGGACCACCCCGGTCGGCGCGCTCAGCTACGGCCCGGCCCATGGCGTCTACGCCGCCGCGTTCTTCCATCCCGGCGACGATCACGGTGCCGGCGGCGTCGGCCCGGCGCAGCTCTATTACGACAGCGAGGACGGCCGCCCCATTGGCGAGCGGCTGCCCTGGGTCGGCACCGCCGCCGACATCTTCGTGCAGGCGCAGTTTCCGCTGCATTCGGGCCGCATCGTCGGACTGTTCGGGCGTATCCTGATCTCGGTGATGGGCCTCGTGGTCGCCGCGCTCTCTGTCACCGGCGTCGTGATCTGGTGGCGCAAGCGCCGCGCCCGCGTTCGCGTGCGGGAGACGGCGGCCGTGCGGCTGAACCGGGAGCAACTGACGCCGGCAGAGTAGGGCACCCGCGTTCCGCCAATGGATGAACCTTGGCACGCGGCGTCGGCACAAAGATGGAGATCGCTCTCCAGTCTTCCGGAATTGCAATGAGATTGCTTGCCTTGCTCTGCCTGCTCGTCCTGGCCGCGCCCGCCGCGGCGGCCGCGCCCGAGCAACATTATCTCGACCTGCGTGACCGCTACATCGCAAAATTCTCGAATGCCAAGGAGAGCGACGAGATCTACAAGCAGCACGAAGCGGCCCTGAAGGAGCTGGCCGGCGTGCTGCGCGGTCTGATCGGTCCGGTCGCGATCAAGGGACTCCCGGCCGAGGGCAAGTCGAACGTCGATACGCTGTTCAAGGACGACATCGGCTTCGGCCATCTCGACGGGCTGAGCTTCGCATCCGAAGGCGACAAGATGCAGGCCGTGGTGACCACGACCGGGCTGCTCAAGCACTGGCTTGGCGAGCATCGCGAGGACGGCATGCCTCAGGAGAGCGGCGCCGCGTTGAAATCCGACCGCTTCTATTATTACGCCATCCAGGACGCCGCCTTTGCGATCTACGCAGAGCTGCCGATCACCAAGCCGGTCAAGGCGAGCGTGGCAGCCGCTGTGCTCGGCGTGCGCGGCAATGGCGGCCTCAAGGGCCCGCCGGACGAAATCGATGTCGTCGCGATCCAGGGCGACAAGGTCTATTTCCTCGCGGCAAGGGAGGCCGTGAAGACCGCCCCGATCCCGACCTGCGAGAAGGTCTGGAAGCAGATGATGGCAAAGCCCGTCGACAAGAAAGACCCGCGCGGCGAGATGGCCCGCGAGGACAAGGCAATGACCGCCTTCACGGCGTGCTTCGCCAAGGAAGCCCCGAGCCAGAGCTGGTATGCGGCCGCCGTCAAGAAGGCGCAGAGCCAGCTGGAGCGGCTGCCGCTTCCCTAGGAACGCCAGCTCGATATCCTCCGCCGTGATCCTCCGGCTTTGAATCACCGGCTTTGAACCACGCCTTGGCCTGCGCAGGCGAGGCGGCGCCGCGCCGTCGGCAAACGGAAGACACGAGGTTTTTGAATAGGTTAGGCCAATGCGGTCGTCCTGATCGTCATATTCGGCGGATGCAATCCCCGCGAGCTTCCACTTGCGGGTCGGGCGAGTTACTATGGCCTTTTGCGATACTTGCTGCATCCGGTCTGGCACCCGCTGGAGACCGTTCTTGCGGTTCGTCAACGAGTTGGCTGCGATTGACGATGATTACGCAGACCCGCGACCCCAGAGGCGAACGTCATCGATTGACGGTGCTGTTCTCCGACCTTGTCGGATCAACCGCCCTGGGCCGGGATGTCGAGTCCGAGCACCTTTCCGAACTCCTCAGCCAGTTGCGGCAGATCTGGCATCAAGCGGTGGCGAAGCACGGTGGTCGCATCATCCGTACGCAGGGAGACGGTGCCCTCGCCATTTTCGGCTATCCCCAATCCGGCGAAGATGACGGTCGTCGTGCTGCGGAAGCAGCACTCGATATTCACGAATGGGTCGGAGAGTTGCGCCACGATGGCGTATCGCCGGCGTTGATGCCGCTTCGAATGCATTCGGGTATCCATGCCGGCACCGTGCTCCTGACCCAAGGCGACATCGAGTCCGGCCGGTATGACCTGATCGGCGATGTCGTGAACACGGCAGCGCACCTGTCGCGCCACGCCGGTCCGGATCAGATCCTGGCCAGCCTCGATGCCCTTGGGCCGCATGCCAACTTCTTCGAGCTCGCCGCCCACCTCCCAGCGGCTTCGGGAATGCCGCAGGCGAGGCTGGTGTTGGGTCGAAGCACGGCGACCCGACGCTTCGAGGCAACCTCGCGCCGGGGCCTGACACCCTTCATCGGCCGCAACGAGATATTCGGCTTCCTGACACGCTTTCTGAGCGAAGCACCTGCGCAGGCGCAACGCTGCGCGGTGGTCATCGGCGGGCCCGGACTCGGCAAGACGCGCCTTCTGGAAGAGGTGCTGGGGCACGTCGGCACCGAGCGCATCAGGCTGCTGCGAGGCAGTTGCGAGAGTTACGTCGGTGCCGAGGTTCTGCAACCATTCCTGCAAATGCTGCGCGCTGCGCTGGGAATTCGAGCGGACGCCTCCCTCGTCGAGGCAAAGGAGACGGCGCGCGCGGCTCTGGAGCCATGGGCGGCCCAGCTCGGTCCGAATGCAGAATCGATCCTGGCACTGGTGTCGGCCGGCGCCGATGCGCGTGGCGGCCGCATTACCGTCGACGGCGTCGTCGG
This sequence comes from Bradyrhizobium sp. NBAIM18, assembly GCF_020193825.1. NCBI lineage: Bacteria > Pseudomonadati > Pseudomonadota > Alphaproteobacteria > Hyphomicrobiales > Nitrobacteraceae > Bradyrhizobium > Bradyrhizobium sp. NBAIM18. The sequence goes on along the minus strand of NZ_JADYVO010000011.1, from coordinate 50,617 downwards.
CGATCTGCTCGGGTTCTTCACCGGACTGTCGGCACATGGCCCGCTGGTGCTGGTGATCGACGACTGGCAATGGTCCGACGACGCGAGCCGCCAATTGCTGCAGGCTTTGCTGGAATTGCCCAACGGACCTCACGTCATCCTCGCCAGCCGGCCGCGCGAGGACGGCAGCGAATGGATTTCCGGCGCACCGCACCTATTTCTCGAACCGTTTCAGGGGCCGGAAACCGACTTTGCCGTACGACGTTGGGTCCCGCAGGCCGATCCCTTCCTGGTAGCCCGCATCCATGCCTATGCGGGCGGGGTGCCGTTGTTCATCGAAGAGCTCTGCCATTCCATCGCCGCCAACGATCCTGCCTCGTTCGAAGCGCGCAGCAAACAGGGCTGGATCGCAACCCTGGTCGCTTCGCGCCTGGCACGCCTGCCGCCCGATGAGGCGAAGGTGGTGCGCGCCGCGGCCGTTATCGGCAACACCGTGCCGCACGGGTTGCTGGTTTCGGCCTGCGGCAGCGAACCCGACCCGGCCATCGTGCGGGCATTGGCGGATGCGGACTTTCTCTTTGCGGATCCAGCGGGCGGCGTCCTTCGCTTCAAGCACGGCATCACGCGCGATGCGGTCTACGACACCATTGGCCTGCACGAGCGTCAGGCATTGCACAAGCGGATCGAAGACACCCTGCTGGCGCGGTCCGAGCAGGCTGATCGCGAGGATGCGATGGAAGCTCTGGCCTACCATTCGCAAGGCGCAGGTCATTGGGAAAGCGCAGCCCATTATGCCGAACGTGCCGGCGACAAGGCCATGGCTGCATTTGCGCTCGATCGTGCCAGTGCGCAGTACCAGGTCGCGATGCAGGCGCTGGATCGCGTGCCCGATCGCTCGCGCGAGCAATCGCTGCGCTGGTGCTTGCTGGCCAACAAGCTGGGTATGGCCAACATCTTCGACCCGCTGTCGCTGACCGACGACACCTCTGTGTTCGAACGCGCGGTTGCGATCGCGTCCTCCCTCGGCGAGACCGCCGCGATGGCCAGTGCCTATGAATGGCTCGGCTATATGTGCTACGGGTTCGGCCGCTTCCGGGAGGCCGTGACACACACACGGACGGCACTGGAATTGGCGCGCAAGCTCGAAGATCGTCGCCTGATCGCCCAGATCGAAGCTACGCTCGGGCAGATTCTGGCTGCAAGCTGTCAGTACGACGAAGCCATCGCCTTGATCGACGCCGCCATTTCCACCAAGCAGCAGCGCACCCGTCGGCATGGTGCGATATCCTTCGGAGCGGCCTACGCGCTGTCGTGCAAGGGCGGCATCCTGGCGGATCGCGGCGATTTCGAGGGCGCCCACGCCTGTTTCAGTGAAGCCATGGCTCTGGTCGGAGGTTCGACCCACCCGGTCGTCAACTCCGTGCGCAACTGGATTGCGGTCGCGCTGATCTGGCAGGGCCGCTGGCAGGAGGCGGAGCAGCTCGCCGTGGAAGGGGCGCGCATCGCCGAGAACACGCGCAGCCTGCTGCTTCTGGCCGATTGCCGAGCCGCCTCGGGATTTGCCCGCTGGTCGGCGACCGGCGACGCCGATGGTTTGCTGCAGTTGCGGAATGCCGCGGAATGGATGGAGCGGCGCAATTTTCATTTCTACACGTCGGTCCAATATAGCTGGCTCGTTGAGGCGGCGACGGCTGAAGGCGATGTCGAGACGGCGCGGCGGTATGCCGCCCATGTCCTGCGCCGCGCACGCGAAGGCGAGCGACTGGGCGAGGCGGCGGCATGCCGCTCGCTGGCGAAACTCGCAGCCCTGCGCCAGGATCGCGGTCTTAGCGAGCGCTGGTTGCGACGGGCTGAAACCTCCGCAGGCTGGCGCGGTTCGCTGCGCGATGCGGCTCTGAACCTCTCCCTGCGCGGCGAGCTTCTCGCAGGGCAGGGCCGGGGCGAGGCGGCCCGCCAGACCATGATGGAAGCCGCCGAGAAACTGCGCGCGCTCGGCATGCACTGGCATGCGGAGGAGACGATCAGGCTCGTCATCGGCATACCCGTCGGCTACGCCAACGATCAGCTCGCTCGGCATTGTGCCGTCTAATCGCTGCGCACCTGTCCACCGCTCAGGGTGGCGGTGGGCTCGGCGCGGGAACTCTTCCGTCCATCGTCAGGCTCATTGGAATGGGGCCGGTCCGCAAGGGCAGCTCCGTCTCCACCAGTGCGCTGAAGAAACCCAGCATCACCGCCAGTGCCGGGTCTGCTCCGGGACATGAATGCGTCGGATGCCCCGCGACCCTGCGGTTGGCGCCGAAGGCGTGATAGATGTCCTGGCGACCTTCGGCGAGACTTTGCTGGGTGGCGGAGACTGCGCCGGCGACGATGACGTCGCCAGGCCTCACCTCGACCCCTCCGATGCTTTGCGAAACGACGGCTGTCCGCCAGATCAATTCGGGCACCGCGCGAAGTTGCATCGCGGGGATGAAGTCGTCTCTTAGCCGGTTGAGGGCGTCCATGTAGTTCTTTGCCTTCGTGCCGGCATAGCGAGCGCGCAACGCCCATAGCGTTCCTTCGCGCAGCCATTCGTTCAGTATCCGCCGAAGGTTGCCGTCGACGGTCGGAATGAATCCCATCATGGCGCCGGCGACGGTGCGCGCCACGAACGGAATGTCGCCGGTGCCACGCGGCGAGTTATAGACTGCCTTGGTCACTGGCGCGTTTGTCGGCCCGAACTGCGTCAGGAAACCTTCCATCGCACGGCGCGCAGCGTCGCCATGTGCCGCGCCGATCGCCTCCACTGTCGCGTTCGGGTGCGGCTGGAAGATGTAGCGCGAAGGCGACAGGAAATGGCCGGGATAGCCGGGCGGCTCGCCCGGCGTCCAATCCCAGCGATAGCCGACGCGGCGGAAATGACCCCCGTCCTCGCTCAACCCGAACCACGCTTCGCAGAAGGCGGCGAGCAGCGGATCCACCAATTCGTGCACGTCGACGGTCAGCTCCCAGGTCGCTTCGCCGTCGCTGGCGGCATAGTCGATCGTCTGCTTGACCATGAAGCCCAGCACCTTCTGTGTGACCGCGCGCGCCAGCTCGAATGCGGCGGGTTGGTCAAGGGCCATGATCGCGGCATTGCAGGCCTCGGATTCCTGCTCGTAGACTTGGTCTGGCTGCCCGGCGTCGCGGCCAAGATAGAGGATGCCGAACGACCGCAGCATGCGGGGAAGATAGCCGGTGATGGTCAGCTTGGTGTCGGAATCGGCGAACACCTTGTAGACCATGTCGCGGTCGGCGACCAAGACCCCGAAGGGCGTGCGGAGCGCGCCGCCGTGGCGCTCGCGGATCGCAGCCCAGATCGAGGCGTTGACGAAATGCGAGGCTGAATCCGGATCTTCGAGCGCCGTCTTCCACGCGGCCATCGCCGCGGCTTCGCCCTGCTGGCGCTCGATCAGGCGTAGACGCACGATCTCCTTTTCTCCCCGATCCGCGCACCATGTCACGGCCGGTTTATACCCCCGGCTCGCCGCCCATTGCTTTAGATCGGCAAGCGCCTTCTTCGATGGCGCAAAGAAATATGCTCCCCATTCCAGACGAACAAACGGACGAGGTTCGTCGTGGAGCCGGTCCGAGCCGTCGAGCGCGACGCGAATGGTTTGGCCTTCATGCTCGAACCGGAAATGCCGGAGCCGGCCAGGCTCGGCGAGGCCGAGGAAAGGATCGCTGACCCCCGAGGACGAACCCGCGCTGTTGCCGCCAGAGAGCCAGCTCTGCACCACCTCGAACTGCTCGCCGAGGCTGGCATTGTAGGCCATGAAGACCAAGCCGCGCTCTGGTTGCAGCGCGGCCTTGGCGGCTTGCGGGTCAACCGGGGGACCGTAGGACATGCCGCGCCTGACGATCCGTGGGGGCCGGGCGCCGGCATCGGCCTTGGTGATCGAGACGCGCGGATTGGCGCGCCGAATATGCGCGTGGAACGGGCACGATTGGCCCTGTGGGTCGGGGTCGTAATTGAAGTCGTTGCTCTGTGCGGCGGGCGGCGGAGTCGGGGTGAGCGGCTGGCCGGCCTGGGGATGGCCGGTCGGCCAGCGTCCCATCATCTTGGCCATCAGCGTCTCGCGCGTCAGGGCAGGTGCGTCCGGTCCGGCCGTCTCGGCTGCTTGTCGCGTCGCGCGGGCCAGGACTTCGTCGAGCTGCTCGACGTCCTGTCGCAGCTTACGCAGTGCCATGAAGCTGCCGTCGCGGAGCATTGCGTGAGCACGTTTGGTCGCGTCGCCGAACGGTGCCGTCTCGTCGGCAAGGTTCGGGTAGCCGCACAGAACTTCGCCGAGATGCACCTGATTGGAATAATACTTTCCTGCCTGGCACTCACGCAGCACCGGGTCTGAACCGCCGTCGGCAAACCCGAAATGGTCCTGCATGTCGCCGGATCGTTTATCGCGCTGCCGCTGCATCCATTGGATCGAAAGGGGCTTGATGCCTGCATCGACCTCGACCAGGCGCTTCATTTCGGCCATCAACGCCTGTCTCGCATCCGCCGTCGGCTGCGCATCCTTGGACAGCAATAGGCGAAGTTGAAGGACGGCATGGACCGAGCTCATGCTGATGCGCGGCGCCGGGTCGCCTTCGGGCAGGTCCGGCGCGTCGGTCCCGAGCGCCCAATTGCTGGCGGGAAGGCGCCATCGCTGCGGATGATTCCAGCGCACGTCGCCGAGCAGGCCGGCGCGTCTTTCCATGCCCTGCACGAACTCTTCCGGCAGAGTGCGCACCTCTTCGTCCGACAGGCCGGTCTGACGCAGTCCCTCGACCGTGAATGCGATGTTGGTGACGATCTGCCCCGGCGTCAGAACGTCGGCTTCGGAAGTCACCTCGAGGACGTCGAGAAACGCGGCCAGTGCGGCCGGATTGGCGAACTGCAGCAGCAGCAGGCAGCCGTGATCTGAATTGTAGGCGGTCAGAATTCCGCCCTGCACGTTGCCGGGATCCTGCAACGGCAGTTTTGCCGGCGGGGCGAGGGGCAGGTTGCGCCGTACCGGCGCCACATCGGGCGGGGTCATCAACCAGCGCAGGGCCTCATCATAGCGCCGGCGAGCGCGCTTGACGCCTTCCGCGTAGGTGGGGTCGTTGATCATGGTGACGAATTCGGGCAGCAGCTCGTGGCCGGCCCGATGCAGAAGCACCCCGTCATGCGTCCCCGGCGGATAGAAGTCGGCCAGACGGTAGAGTCCCGCCAGTGCGCGGATGCCGTGGCGAAACGGAGGCCGGGCGGCGGCTTCGATGCTGAGCGGTTTGCTGAAGCCGGCATTGGTCGGATCGACACCGACTTGGCCGTCGACCGCGAATATCGAGTGTCGCGCGATGTCTTCCGGCGAGGGAATCCTGATCCGCGTGACGATCTTGTCGGCGCCGGCGCCAGAGGCGCGCCGATAGACCCGCTCCTCCATCCGCAGGAAGCGCGTGTCATCCACGGTCAGGTCGGGGGTGGCATAGAGGAAATAGGCTTCGGTCTGCTTGCTCTTGAGCCAGATACCCCAGTTTTCGTACGTGTTCTCGTATCCGAGCACATAACCATCGGTATTGCAGAAGATGAGGTCGAGCAGCCGGGCGGCCTTCTGCCAGATGACGCGGACATAGGCTTCCCAGGAGCCGTCGAACGTGGCGGTCAGCAGCACATAGTCCATGCCGTCCACGGATTCGTCCTCGGGTTCGAGCACGGCGATGCCCACCGAGTGGATCCGCCCGACGCGGTCAACGGAATCGGTCAGCACGCGGGCGAGCTCGTATTCATACGCGTTGGCGCGTCCGCCATTCAGCGCCCGTAGCACGTATTTGACGCGGGTCTTGTACGTGGTCGCATCCAGGGACGGCACGAACCCCTTCTTGATCGGAGCCATCACCCTGAAATCGGACGTGCCGGCCATGCTGCCGGTCTTGATGGTCAAATCACGACGCATGTCTCTGGCTCCCCTGCTGCGAGCGTCTCTTCGCTGCGCGCTCCCAAAATGTGAAAATTACGGCTTCACTTCCTCAAACGTGCAATCTGGCTCGCAATGTTTCCAATGCGCTCATGGACTTAATGCAGGCATTTCGGTCGCGAAGTTGGTCGTTGCGGCAGCTCGAGCCAGAGCGGATCAACTCTGCGGCTGCGGCTCTCCAGCTTTTATGAACTGGCCCACAATTCCGAACTTTCTTCGCGGTCGCAAACCGGGAAGTCGCCGAAAGGAAACGAGCGTCGTCGTTGGGTATTATGCCAATAATTCGACCGACTTGCCGGCCGCGTCGATCAAGTGCACGCGGTCGATATCGACACGCCGCAACAGCGATCGAATCTGGTCGTCCGGCATCAGGCTGAACGCCGTCGATAAGGCGTCCGCTGCAGTCGCGCTGCGGGAAACAGTGGTCACGCTGCGATAGCGGTGGGCGCAGCCGCCCGATCGGGGATCGAACAAATGGTTGAAGCGCGCCCCGGAATCGAACTGGCAACCGTAACCGCCTGAGGTGGAGACGGCGCGGTCGACGATCGGCAGCACCGTTTTGGTGTGGCCCGCGCTGTCCGGATCGGCGATACCGACGTCAAAGGGGCGTCCGTCCGGACGCGAGCCGATCGCCCGGGCCTCGCCCATGTCGACCAGGCTGTGCGAGATGCCGTGCGCCCGCAGCAGGTCGACCACCTTGTCCGTAACGTAGCCCTGCGCGATCCCGTTCAGGGTGACGGCCATGCCCCTGGGCATCACGATCCGGTCGCGGCTGACCGACAGCCGGCTGCTGTCGACGCGCGCCAGCGCAGCCTCGATCTCGGCTGGGCGAGGGCCGGCCGGATCGGCGTCAGCTCGCGCGAAATGGCGGGCATAGAGCTCCCACAGCGGCTGCACCGTGACGTCGAACAAACCGCCCGTCAGCGTGGCGTAGCGCTGCGAGGTTGAAAGCAGATCGACCATTTCGGCGGCCGGATCAACCAGGACACCCGTCCGGTTCAGCGCGACCAGGGCGGAATCGTCGAGATAGAGGCTGAACAGCCGTTCGAGCCGGCGCGCCTCGGCGCAGGCCAGCGCGATCAGCCGCTCGGCCCGGCGGCGGTCTTCGTCGTGAATCTCCAGCGCTGCGACCGCGCCCAGCATCGTGCCGCGCCAGGTGACCGGCGCGGCCTCGGCACAAACGGGACGTCCGACGGACAGCGCGCCGAGCCCCGCGGCAGCGGCGCTGATCCGGATGAAGCGTCGGCGGGACAGCATTGGCGTCATGGCGTCCTCCTCGCTCCGTCACCCGGCGCCCCTTCGGACGCTTCGTCCGGCGCCGCGCCGCCGGCATTCGCGGAAGCGAGGACGTAGTCCCGCGGCACCTCGTCGAAGCCGACAATCCTGCCGCCGTTCTCACTTGCGAATCTCTCGGCGGCGGCCCGGTCCGAGAACGGCACGGCCTCGTCGCCGCCCATGCCGCTCTTGACTCGGCTCTCGATCACGAACAGCGCCTTGCGCGCCTCGATCCAATTGTCGGCGCTAGGCTTGTCCCAGTCGGGCGCCTTGCCCATGTCGGACACGTAGATCGCCAAAATGTCTTTGGGCTCATCCGGCAGCATGGTGAAGGCGATCGCATCGCGCACCGACGAGAACCAGACGGGCTGGATCAAGCTCGCGGCGAAGATGTGACCCTTGGGTCCGGGATGCTCGAGGACGTTCATGCCGCAGTAGTGGCCGATATCCTCCGCGGTCATCCGATGCGGCGGCGGGATATTGGCAGCCTGCTTGTCGTTGCAGCCCGCGAGCGCGAGCGGCAGCAGCAGGGCGAGCAGCAGCGTTCGGCGCCTCATAGCTCCCTCCGCGAGAAGGCGAGCGCGGCCAGGCCCAGCGGCAGCAGCGTCCAGCCGAGCAGGGCGGTCAGCAGGACCGGCACCGTCAGCGACGTGGTTTGGGCGAGGCCGGCCATGCCGGCGAACGTGCTGACATTGGCGAAGCCGGTCAGATTGATCAGCCGGTAGGCGTCGGTCGGGTTCGCCAGCAGCATGACGTTGAGCGCGGCCGCAGAGATGCTGCGACCCTGGTCGAGCACAAGTACGCCCAGCAGCGCCATGTCGTAGATGAGCACCAGCAGCAGCCACAATCCGATGCAAATGCCGGCAGCCGTTCCGCGATCACGCACGAGCGCGCTGACCAGATAGCCGATCGCCACAAACGCAGCTCCGAGCAGCACCGAGGAGCCGATCATGGCCACGAAAGCCACGAGACTGTCGCCATCGATACGGCCGCCCGTCGCCGCCAGCGCCGCCACGGCAAGTCCGTAGCCAAGGCAGGTCGCGAAGGCGAGAACGGCGAGATGGCCCAGGAACTTGCCGAACAGCACCTGCGACCTCGCCACCGGGTAGCTGAGCAACAACAGCATCGTCCCCCGCTCCATCTCGCCGACGATGGCGTCGTGGGACATCAGCAGCGCGATCAGCGGAACGAGAAAGATGGTCAGGCTCGACAGGCTGACGATGATAACGTCGAGCGTGCGCACGCCGACATTGCCGGTCGGCGCGCTGCCGAGAAACGTCAGCGACAGGGCAAGCCCGGCCAGCAGCAGCGTCGCCGCAAGCACCCAGCGATTGCGGATCGCCTGATGGATCTCCTTGGCTGCGATGATCAGGATATTCATGAGGCCTGCTCCGATCGTCGGAGAAAGTGAGCGTAGAGCTCGTCGAGGCTCGGCGGGACCACGTCGACGTCCTCGACAGCATTGCCGGCGGCCGTTGCGCGATGCAGCAGCTCGATCTTCCGCTCCGGTGCGGCGTCGATCTCGACGATGTGGCCGTTCAAGCGGCGGCAGGTGGCGTCTTGCGGAGCCCATCCGGGCATCTCGCTGGGCGAAAGGCCGGCGACCTTGAGGCGGATCCTGGTAGGCAGCCGGGCGAGACGACGGAGCTCGTCGATCGATCCGTCCGCGACCTTGACGCCGCGGTTCATGATGATGACCCGGCCGGCGCGCTCTTCGAGCTCGGTCAGCGCATGCGACGACAGCAACACGGTCGCACCCGCCGCGGCGAGGCGCGCGATGATGTCGTAGAAGGTCTGCCGCAGCTCCGGATCGAGACCGGTGGTCGGCTCGTCCAGCAGCAGCACGCGCGGCTGCCCCAGCAGCGCCTGCGCGAGTCCGAGACGCTGGCGCATGCCCTTCGAATAGGTGTTGACCCGGCGGCGGCTGGCGGCGCCGAGGCCCACGGCATCAAGCAACTCCAGGCCCTTGGCAACCGGCTCCCGCTTCAGCCTGGCGTAGAAGGCCTGCGTCTCGCGGCCGGTCAGGGCAGGGTCGAAGGAGACGTTTTCCGGGAGATAGCCGAGCTGCCGTCGGCCCGCGAATTCACCGGCGGCGGGATTGTCCCCGAGAACCTCGATGGAGCCGCTGGTCGGCCGGATCAGCCCGAGCATGAGCTTCATGAGCGTGGTCTTGCCGGCGCCGTTGTGGCCGATCAAGGCAACCAGCTCGCCCTGGCCAAGCGTGAAGGAGGTATCGCGCACGGCCTTGACCGGCCCATAGGTCTTGGTGACGTCGCTGACGCGTACGATCCCCGTCATGGCGTTTCCTTCGCTGCGCGGCCGTTCGGCGGCGACACCATCGGATGGCTGTCGACGACGCCGCCCGGCAGCAGGGCAGGAAACTGCGCCTGAGCCCAGCGGATCACCTGGACGGCGGGGCTGTTGATGAGGACCTTGGCCGCAGGCGCCGTCCACAGCACGCGGTCGATCAGATCGTTCGGCCGGTAGGCCGTGTCGGCGATACCATCTCCGTTCAGGTCGAAAGCCGGATTGTCGCTCCAGTAATTGCCGCGCCCGCCGATCGACCAGTCGAGATGCCGGGTGCCGACATATTTCACCTGGTTGGCGTTGCTGACGAAGGAGTTGCCCGTGATCTCGTTGCCTTCGGAGCCGGCCGTGAAGTGCACGCCGATCGCGCAGCGCTCGAACCAGTTGTTGCGGAACTTGTTGTGGTTGGTGTTGTAGATGAACACGCACTTTTCCGGGCCGGTCTTGAGAGAGCTCTCCCGCTTCTGCTGCGGGAGCATGCCTCGCTCCTCGGCCGGCCCGTCCTCCGGCTTCTGCATCGTCGCGTTCAGCTGGCCGCCGGTGACCCGGTTGCCTTCGATCAGGGCGTAGTTTGCGTAGTTGAAGAGAAGTCCATAGTCGCGATCGCGATCGGAGCTGTTGCCGCGGATCACCAGACGGTTCGAGTACATGATGGCGTAACCGACGTGGTTGCCGATCGACACGTTGCCGCTGACTTCGCTGTCGTTGGTGTACATGTAGTGGACCGCGAAGCGAACCTGCTCGAAGCGGTTGTCGATGAAGCGGTCCTTGCTGCTGGAGATCGAGAAGATGCCGTCGCGGCCATAGCGGAACGTATTGTTGGCGATGGTGACATCGGGCGCGTTCCACAGCGAGACTCCATTGCCGGCCTCGCTGAGACGCCCGCCGCGCAGTCCCTCGATCTCGTTGCGCGCCACCCGCGAGCCCCTGGCGCCATGCACATAGACACCGAACAGGTTTTCCACCAGCCGGTTGTCCTCGATCCTCGCGCGCTCGGCCGTCTTCTGCAGGAAGATCCCGGAATTCATCGCCTGCAAGTCGCGGCCGGACCCGCGAATGGTCAAGCCGCGAATGGTCACATCGGCCGCGCTGACGGTAATGACGTTGCCGGAACCATCGCCATCGAGCACAGCGTCCCGACTCCCGACCAGCTGCAAGGAGCGGTCGATCCGGATCGGACCATGATATTCGCCCGGCGCAAGCTCGACGACGTCGCCGGCGCGCGCATGATCCAGCACGGCTTGCAGCGGCTGGCCGGGCGCAGCCGTCAAGGTCTCCGCTTCGGCGAAGCCGGATAATCCGGCGGCGGCCAGCGCCGCCGGAAACATGCGTAACAGAAGTCGCACGAAGTCACTCCGATCAGACCGATTTCGGTTCGACGAACATCCTGCCCTTCATCTCCATATGCATGGCGTGGCAGAACCAGGAGCAATAATACCAGTAGACGCCCGGCTTGTCGGCCGTGAAGGTCACCGACGCGGTGGCCATCGGCCCGATCTCCATGTTGATGCCGTAGTTGACGATGCAGAACCCGTGCGTCAGGTCTTCGACCGCGTCGATGTTGGTGACGAAGACGGTCACTTCGTCACCTTGCTTGACCTGGAACTGATCGAGTCCGTAGGCCGGCGCGGTCGAAGTCATATAGACCCGCACCTTGTTGCCGTCGCGGATCACCTTGGAATCCGCCTCGAGGTTGATGCCGTCGGCCTTGGCCTGCTTGACCGCATCCGCAAAGATCGGATCCGCGCGGTCATAGATCGAGACGGGGTTGATCTTGGAGCGGTGGACGATGGTCGCGTCATGCGGCTCGGCGAAGCTCGGGCCGTCATGCACGAGCTTCATCTGATCGCCCGAGATGTCGATCAGCTGATCGTTCTCCGGCTTGAGCGGGCCGACGTTCAGGAAGCGGTCCTTCGAGAACTTGTTCAGCGAGATGAGCCATTTTCCATCCGCCTCCTTGGTCTGGCCCATCGAGGTGTGGTTGTGGCCCGGCTGATAGTGCACGTCGAGCTTCTGGAGGATGGGGTTGACCTTCTCGCCCTTGAACGCGCGCTTGGCGAGGTCGATGTTCCACTTGCAGACCTGGCTGTCGAGGAAAAGGGTGGTGTAGGCGTTGCCCTTGCCGTCATAGGCCGTGTGCAGCGGGCCAAGGCCAAGCTCCGGTTCTGCAACGACAACGTCGCGCGGCTTGATCTTGTCATCGAACAGGTCGTCAAACTTGCGGACGTCCATCACAGTCACGGTGGGCGAGAGCTTTCCGGCCGCCACGATGTGGATGCCGTCCGGAGCGGTGTTCATGCCATGCGGATTGTTCGAGACCGGAACGTAGCGGGTGTAGGCCGAACCCTTGCGGCCGTCGATCACGGGCACGCCGTTCATCTCCTTGAAGTCGCCCTTCTTCACGGCCTCTTCGATCCGCTTGATGTTGAAGATGACGACCCAGTCCTGTTCGCTGGCGGTCATTTCCGCGAGAGTGACGCCTTCCTCACCGTTGTAGCAGGTCGCAAAGCAGTACTTGCCCTGGTAATCGGCATCGACATTGTCGAGGTTGCCGCTGACGATCACCTGCCAGGCTACCTTCATCGTGTCGCCGTCGATCGCACTGAAGATCGAACGATACTGTTTGGGATCGTCCAGGATCTTGCCGTCATTGGGCAGCGGCACGCCATCCTCGCCGTTGGCGAAGACATAGCCCGTGCGCGGATATTTCTGCAGGCGGAGGCCGTGAACGGTGTGCTGGTTCGGCAGTTCGATGATCTTGTCGCACTTCATGATGTCGAGGCGCACCCGCGCGACGCGGCTATTGGCCTTGTCGTTCATGAAGGCATAGCGACCGTCATAGGTGCCGTCCGTGAACGAAATGTGCGGGTGGTGGAGGTCGCCGTTCAGGTAGGTGCCGCCGCGGTTCTTCAGGAACTCGCGGGTCGCAGGTTGCATCCCCTCGGTCAGAACCTTGATGCTTTCGTTGGTCTGCCCCCAGCCGGTCGCGCTGCAGCGATTGAAAACCGGAACGCGCATCAATTCGCGCATCGAGGGAAGACCGACGACACGCATCTCTCCGGACTGGCCGCTGGAGAAGAACACGTAATATTCGTCGAGCTCGCCGGGCGCGACCTCGGTCTTGTGAACGGCCGGCCGGGCTGCCGGTGCTTTCGGCGCGGCATTCTTGGTCTGCGCGTCCGCAGGCGCGACGAATCCGCCGTCCTTCAGCATCACTCCGCCGGCGAGGCCCACGCCCGCTGCGGCCGCCGTCGTTCCGAGCACGGTTCGTCGGCTGACGCCCTTGGTTTTTTCGTTTTCACTCATGATTGCCTCCTCGGCTTCGGGTTCAGTTTGGGGGTGGAGAGAGGACTGCCGATGCGGCAACGGGCTTGCCACCGGCGCTAATGACGGTCGCGGGACCCTTGCCGCCGGAGCGCATCGAGGGCGACGACATCGCCGCGAACTTCTCGCGCTTGAGCCGCACCTGGATCATGTGCGGGCAGCGGTGGTCGTCGTAATAGAGTTCCTGACAATGCATGCAGTAGATGCATTCGTTGACGTTGATGTGCCCCTCGGGATGGATCGACTGCACCGGGCATTCCTTGGCGCAGCGCTGACACGGCGAGCCGCATTCTTCCCAGCGGCGCAGCCATTCGAACGTCCGCATGCGCCCGGGAATCGCGAGCGCCGCGCCGAGCGGACAGAGGTAGCGACAGAAGAAGCGCTCGATGAAGAGGCCGATGACGAGCAGGGCGACTGCATAGGCCACGAACGGCCAGCTTCGTGAGAATTTCAGGATGATCGCGGTCTTGAACGGCTCGACCTCGGCAAATCGCTCGGCCATCTCGACGGAGTAGAGCGACAGCCCGAACAGTCCGAGAAAGATGATGTACTTGATCGGCCATAGCCGTTCATGCAGTCCCCACGGCACCGTTATTTGCGGCACCTTCAGCCATTTCGCAGCCGTGTTGGTGAGCTCCTGCAGTGCGCCAAAGGGACACAGCCAACCGCAGAACGGTCCGCGCCCCCAGAACAGGAGCCCGCCGGCCGTCGCCGCCCATAGAATGAAGATCAGCGGCGCGGCGAGGAAGAATTCCCAGTGGAAGCCGGTCACCAGCGCGTTGGTGAAGGTGACGACGTTGACGACGGAGAGCTGCGCGTTGGCGTACCAGCCGAGCCAGACCAGAACGAAGGCGAGATAGCCCCGCCGCACCCAGGTGTAGAGCACCGGGCGGCGCACCAAGAGGTTTTGGAAGAAGAAGATGCCGGTGAGGGCGGCCAGCATGACGGCGGTGATGGCGATCGAGACCGTGCTCGATCGCCAGATCCGCATCCAGAGTGGCTCGTCCGCCTCCGCCGGCGGGGCGGCCGCGACGGCTGCCTGCGAGGGCGGAGGCGCTGCGCTCTCTGGCACGGTCACGGCCCGCTGCTCGCGGCGTATGTAGCTATCGGGCAGGATGTAGTTGACGTCGAAGGTCAGGAATGCCTTGTCGCGGCCGCCGAGGCTGCGCTGCACCAGGAGCTGAAGCTGCCACGGCTGCGTTGGATCCAGCGTGAACTCGGGAGGCGTGACGAACAGCGCGACTTCCCTGAACTCCGGCGCGCCGACCGCGTCCAGCGCACCAAGGCGGGTATGGTTCCGGTCTCGGAAGCGGGTGCTGTTGCCTTCCTGCAGGATTTCGATCCGATCGAAGATACCACCGCGCACATAGGCCGAGCCCTTGAAGGAGTAGGGGCCGTTGCCGGCGACGATGATCGCCTGCTGTCCGGGCTTAAGGCCCTCCTTCAAGCGTCGATAGCCATCCTCGCCAAGGAGGCTGCGGCCGATCGTGGGCGCACTCGCGAGGGCGACGTAAAGATCGATGAAGGTGTCGTTCGCGTCACCCGGTTCGGGATATTGAGTCGCCGCCGCGCTGCCGGATTTTGCAAAGGCGTCGTTGATGTCGCCGATCCCGAGATGAAGCCGGCGGATCGAACCGTCGCCGACGAGGCTCTCCCAGTCGCGGACTTCGCTGCGTTCGAGATCGAGTGTCTTGATGACGGGGGGCAGGGCAGCCGACGCGGTCGCACCATCGCCGCCACCAATGCGGCCGCTTCGGATCAGCTTGGACGCCGCACGAACGATGCTGTCGCCCATCACCAGCACGGTGACGGTTGCGCCGCTGACGATGTCGACCTGCGGTGGCCTCTCGGCACCACTTGCGACCGGCTTCATGTCCTTGCCGATCAGCGCGTTCACGGCAGCGACGATGCGCGCCTCGGGAATGCCGACCAGCACGATCGGCTCCTTGTGATCGACGAGCTTGATGCCGGTGATGACGCCGTTCGGATCGATGCCGGCCAGCAGGTGAATCGGTTTGCCGGAGTAGCCGACGGAATTCGCCAGATCGGAGTTGAGAAATACAAATCCCTGGAGCTGATCGCCGCGATAGACCGGTACGATGGGCGGATCGCCTTGGGGCGGCCCGAAGCGATCTGCCCCCGGAAAGAACTCCGCAGGCACGATCTTCGGCAGATATGTCGGCAAATCGCCGGCCGCGTGAGCGGGTGAAATATAAGTCAGGCACACCAGCAGCAAGCCTGCGAGCGCAAGCGCTGCACGCCGTGCGAGGGCGGTATCCTCATCCGGTCGCTTCGACATGTCGATTCAAATACGATCTGCGCGACCAATCCAGCCGCGCATGCTCAAGGATTCTTCTTCGATGATTTGTCGCTGCTGACGTGCAAAGCTCATCGCGCGCGACTGACTCTGTCAACCCCGCTCGTGAGACTTGTGGTCGCGCGGAACCGGTTCTGAAATCTGCATGTGGAGTCCTCGGTATGCCGTTCCTACGCACGTCATTGCTCCGTGCCGAGCCTGCAGGTGTATTGCAGTCGCTCGACGAGCTCTTTGCGCTAGCGCATGCAATGGAGCAGGAAGCGGCCAACAAGTACGATTCTCTTGCCGATGAGATGCGCGGGCAGGGCAAGAATGAGCTGGCGGAGGTGTTCACGCGGCTGGCTGCGGCCGAGCGCGATCACGTGGACAGCGTCACAAGCTGGTCGCAATCCCGCCGCGGCAAGAGCCCGGATCCCGCCCTGGTGCGCTGGGAAGCGCCGGAACCGCTTCCGCCGGACGCTGCCGCTGAAGTCAGGAACTCACGGCTGATGACGCCGTACCGTGCGCTTGCCATGGCGGTTCGCAACGAGGAGCGCGCCTTCGCCTTCTGGTCCTATCTCGCCGCCTATTCCGATGACGCCGACATCAAGAAGGCTTCCGAGATGATGGCCAGGGAAGAGCTCGGGCATGTCGCCACACTGCGGAAGGAGAGGCGCCGCGCCTATCATCATGAACATGATCGCAGCAACGTCGGTGCATCGTCGGGGCCGCCGCGGCAAATTGATGCGCGACGGCTCGAGCTCCGCTTGGCCGCGCAGCTCGACGACCTGGAACCGCGCCTGAGCGAACCAGCGGCGGTGCGGATCCGAGACATTCGCCAACAGACCATCGAGATGGCCGCCGCCGCCTCGGGGCTCGGCAGCTTTGCCGCCTCCGTGGAACACAAGGGCCCATTGGAGGTCGCCGAAGCACTCGTCGACGGCTACCTCGAAGGCGCCGAACGGTCGACCGATGCGGCCCATCTCGAACGCCTGCAGCATCTGGCAGAGCAAGCGATCGCCCGATTGGCCTGGCTCCGATCGCTGTCGGCGGCGTAACGCGCTTGCGGCAATCGTGGCAATGGCTGCCGTCGATCGCATGGGGGCTTAAGGACAGTGGCCGGCAGGCCGTCGAAAGCGTCCCAGACGGAATCTCAGGGGTGGGCCTCGGCGCGATCCGAGCGGTCGGATGCCGTCGCCACAGCAAAATCCATAATTCGCATAAGGTATATTATGGAATATCTTTATGTACAATGAGATCAATGATTTGGCGGAATTGCTGACATCCGAGCTTCGCCAAGGCCTGTATCTCCGTCTGCGCGTCGGCCGTCGTCTTAGCTCTTGACGTCTACTGTGCATGGGGTTGTTTTTCAGGTTTTGAATCGGGTCGAGGTCTGCGAAAGCCGATATTGCCGTGACCGTGTCCGGCTGCAATAAGCGAGGCATCCGCGAGATCGCAGATGACCCTAAGGCCGACCGCCCGTATAGGTTTGCATCTCAGAACAACAACAAACCTTCCGAGGAAGCAGACCCATGGTCCTTTCCACGCGCTTTTCCCGACGCACGCTTCTCAAGGCTTCCGCCGCGACCGCTGTCCTGGGCGGCCTCGGTGCGCCCCATGTGGCCCGCGCCCAGAGCGCCGAGTTCACCTACAAGTACGCCAATAACCTGCCCGACACCCATCCGCTCAACGTCCGTGCCAAGGAGATGGCGGCGGCGATCAAGACCGAGACAGGCGGCAAGTTCGACCTGCAAATCTTCCCGAACAATCAGCTCGGCTCCGACACCGACATGCTGAGCCAGATCCGCTCCGGCGGCGTCGAGTTCTTCACGCTGTCCGGCCTGATCCTGTCGACCCTGGTGCCGGCGGCGTCCATCAACGGCATCGGCTTCGCGTTCCCGGACTACGACACGGTCTGGAAGGCCATGGACGGCGATCTCGGCGCCCATGTCCGCGGCGAGATCAAGAAGGCCGGCCTCGAGGTCATGGACAAGATCTGGGACAACGGCTTCCGCCAGACCACGTCGTCGACCAGGCCGATCGCCGGCCCTGACGATCTCAAGGGCTTCAAGATCCGCGTGCCGGTGTCGCCGCTGTGGACCTCGATGTTCAAGGCGTTCGATGCCGCGCCCGCCTCGATCAATTTCAGCGAGGTTTATTCCGCACTCCAGACCAAGATCGTCGAGGGCCAGGAGAACCCGCTGGCCATCATCTCGACCGGCAAGCTCTACGAGGTGCAGAAGTACTGCTCCCTGACCAACCACATGTGGGACGGATTCTGGTTCCTGGCCAACCGAAGAGCCTGGGAAAAGCTTCCGCAGGACGTGCGCACCATCGTCGCCAGGAACATCAATGCCGCCGCCGTCAAGGAGCGTGAGGATACCGCCAAGCTGAACGCCAACCTGCAGCAGGAACTCGCGGGCAAGGGCCTGGCCTTCAACCAGCCGGCCATCGCGCCGTTCCGCGACAAGCTGCGCTCGGCCGGCTTCTATGCCGAATGGAAGGGCAAATATGGCGATCAGGCCTGGGAGCTTCTGGAGAAGGCCGTCGGCAAGCTGTCGTAGCGTGTTGGGGCCGTCGAGGTCGGTATCAGGATGGCTCACGTCGAGATCGAGGTGACCGAAGTGGTGGGCGAGGTGACGTTGCAGTCCCCTCGCCGACCTTCGCTGCTGGCCTCAGTCGAGCGCGTGCTCGGCCTCGTCGTCGAAATCCCGACGGCGATCCTGGTGGTCGCCGAGATCGTGATCCTGTTTGCCGGCGTGGTCGCACGCTATGGCCTGCACCGGCCGCTGATCTGGTCGGACGAGCTCGCCTCGATTCTGTTCCTGTGGCTCGCCATGCTGGGCGCGGCGGTTGCGTTCCGCCGCTCCGAGCACATGCGCATGACGGCGGTCGTCGCCAGCGCCAGGCCGGCGATGCGGGCCTATCTCGATCTGGTCGCGACCTCCGCGGCCCTGGCGTTCCTGATCCTGATTGTGTGGCCGGCCTGCGACTACGCCTATGAAGAAAGCTACATCACGACGCCGGCGCTGCAGATCTCCAATATGTGGCGCGCCGCTGCGCTGCCGGCCGGCATCGGCCTGATGGCGGCCTTCGCCTTGCTGCGGCTCGCGCGCGCGGCCGACCACCGCATGGTTGCGGCCGCCGTGCTGTCGGTTGCGGTCGTGATCGGCCTGTTCTGGCTGGCCGAGCCATTGCTGCGGCCGCTCGGCAATCTCAACCTCATCATCTTCTTCGTCGGCGTCGCCGGCTTCTGCGTGTTTGCCGGGGTTCCCATTGCGTTCGGCTTTGGTCTTGCGATCTACGGCTATCTCGCGCTGACCACGAGCACGCCGGTCATGGTGCTGGTCGGGCGCATGGACGAGGGCATGAGCCACCTCATCCTGCTTTCCGTGCCGCTGTTCGTGTTCTTAGGGTTGCTGATCGAGATGACCGGCATGGCGCGGGCCATGGTGGCGTTCCTGGCAAGCCTGCTTGGCCATATCAGGGGCGGCCTGCATTACGTGCTCGTCGGCGCGATGTACCTCGTCTCCGGCATCTCTGGCGCCAAGGCGGCCGACATGGCGGCAGTCGCGCCCGTGCTGTTCCCGGAGATGAAAGAGCGCGGCGCCAAGCCCGGCGATCTCGTCGCGCTGCTGGCGGCCACCGGCGCCCAGACCGAGACCATCCCGCCCAGCCTCGTGCTGATCACGATCGGCTCGGTCACGGGCGTCTCGATCGCCGCCCTCTTCACCGGCGGCCTCCTGCCCGGCGTCGTGCTCGCCGTCACGCTCTGCATGCTGGTGTGGTGGCGCTACCGCCACGAGGACATGGGCCACGTCCGCCGCGCGACGGCTGGCGAGATCGGCAAGACCTTCGTCGTCGCCCTGCCCGCGCTCGCGCTGCCCTTCGTGATCCGCTATGCCGTGGTCGAGGGCATCGCGACCGCGACCGAAGTCTCCACCATCGGCATCGTCTATGGCGCCCTCGTCGGCCTCCTGATCTACCGCCGCTTCGACTGGCGGCGGCTGTTTCCGATGCTCGTCGAGACCGCCGCGCTGTCGGGTGCGATCCTCCTGATCATCGGCACCGCAACCGGCATGGCCTGGGGCCTGACCCAATCCGGCTTCTCGCGCTCGCTGGCTGCGGCCATGACGGGATTGCCGGGCGGGGCTGCGACCTTCATCGCCGTGTCGATCCTGGCCTTCACCATCCTCGGCAGCGTGCTGGAGGGCATCCCGGCGATCGTGCTGTTCGGACCGCTGCTGTTTCCGATCGCCCGCGCCGTCGGCGTGCACGAGGTGCACTACGCCATGGTGATCATTCTCGCCATGGGTATCGGGCTATTCGCCCCGCCCTTCGGCGTCGGCTATTATGCCGCCTGCGCCATCGGGCGCGTCGATCCGGCCGAAGGCATCAGGCCGATCTGGGGCTATCTGCTGGCGCTGCTGGTGGGATTGATCATCGTCGCGATCTTCCCCTGGATCTCGATCGGATTTCTTTGATGCGGTTTAAGGAGGGTGTCGATGAGCGAGCGACAGAATCCGTACAATATCGGCCTCGACAAGACGCAAGCCAATTATGTGCCGCTGAGCCCACTGAGCTTCCTCGCGCGCAGCGCCGCGGTCTATCCCGATCACGTCAGCACGGTCTATGAAGGCCGCAGCTTCACTTGGGCGCAGACCTATGAGCGCTGCAAGCGCTTTGCCTCCTGGCTTTCGAGCAAGGGCATCGGCGTCGGCGACACCGTCGCGGCGATGCTGCCCAACATTCCCGCGATGAACGAGGCGCACTTCGCGGTGCCCATGACCGGCGCCGTGCTCAACGCGCTCAACATCCGTCTCGATGCGCCTTCGATCGCGTTCCAGCTCGATCATGGCGGCGCGAAAATCATCCTGGTCGATCCAGAGTTTTCGGGCGTCATCACTGCGGCCCTGGCGCAGATGACCGGCCCCAAGCCGCTCGTGGTCGACGTCGACGACGCATTGTTCAAGGGCGGCACGCGCATCGGCGAGATCGAATACGAGGCAGCCGTCGCCGAAGGCGATCCAGGCTTCGCGCCGATCACGCCGGGCGATGAATGGGACGGGATTGCGCTGAGCTACACCTCGGGCACGACGGGCAATCCCAAGGGCGTCGTCACCCATCATCGCGGCGCCTATCTGAACGCCGTCAGCAACATCCTCGCCGGCAATCTCGGCCAGCATCCGGTCTATCTCTGGACGCTGCCGATGTTCCACTGCAACGGCTGGTGCTTTCCCTGGACCATTGCGGCGGCCGCCGGCATCAATGTCTGCCTGCGCAAGGTCGAGCCGACCAGGATCTTCGAGCTGATCAAGCAACACGGCGTCACCCATATGTGCGGCGCGCCGATCGTCTACAACACGCTGATCAACGCGCCCGATGCACCAAAGGGCGATGCGGCCCGCCGCGTCGTCGGCCTGATCGCGGGCGCCGCGCCGCCGGTCGCGGTGCTGGAAGGCGCCGAAAGCATCGGCATCAAGCTGACACATGTCTATGGCCTGACCGAGGTCTACGGCCCCGCCTCGGTCTGCGCCGAGCAGCCGGGCTGGGATGACCTGCCTGCCGCCGAGCGCGCGCGCATGAAGCGCCGGCAGGGCGTGCCCTACCCGCTGCAGGAAGCCGTCACCGTGATCAACCCGCAAACGATGCAGCAGGTGCCGCGCGACGGCGAGACCATCGGCGAGGTCATGTTCCGCGGCAACATCGTGATGAAAGGCTACCTGAAGAACGAGAAGGCGACGAAGGAAGCTTTCGAAGGCGGCTGGTTTCATACCGGCGATCTCGGCGTGCTCGACGAGCACGGCTACGTCATCATCAAGGACCGCTCCAAGGACATCATCATCTCCGGCGGCGAGAACATTTCCTCGGTCGAGGTCGAGGACATCCTATACAAGCACCCGGCCGTGCTGTTCGCGGCCGTGGTGGCAAAGCCCGATCCGAAATGGGGTGAAGTGCCCTGCGCCTTCGTCGAACTGAAAGAGGGCGCCAGTGCCAGCGAGGCGGATATCATCGCCTTCTGCCGCAGCCAGATGTCCGGCTTCAAGACGCCGAAGGCGGTCGTGTTCGGGCCGATCCCGAAGACGTCCACGGGCAAGATCCAAAAGTTCCTGCTGCGCAACGAAGTCGGCTCGGTGAAGGCGATCTCGGCCTGACCAGCGGCCAAAGAAGCTTCCGCCCGCCTGCGGCGGGCGGAAGCTCTCTCATCCTCACATCTTCTTGTAGGCGTCGAGCACCGCCTGACCGTCGGCCCCTGCCTTCTTGAGCCAGTCGGCCGTGAGCTGGTCGCCGATCTTCTGGAAGCCGGCCTTCAGTGCCGGGCTCGGCGGCTCGACAGTCATGCCTTTGGCCTTGAGCTGACCGAGGTACCAATTGGCCTTCTCTTCCCAAGCCTTCCAGCCGCGCGTCTCCGCGGTGGCGGCGGCCTTCAGGATGGCCTCCTGGGTCGGCTTGTCGAGCGCCTCGAACGCAGCCTTGTTGACGAAAGTGTAGTTCTTCGGAATCCAGGCCTGCACGTCATAGAAGTATTTGAGCGACTCCCACGCCTTCGAATCGTAGCCGGTGCCGCCCGACGACATGAAGGAGTTCACCACGCCGGTCGCCAACGCCTGTGGCAGTTCCGCAGCCTGGATCGTGACCGATTGCGCGCCGACCAGTTCGCCGATCCGCGCGGTCCCGACATTGTAGGCGCGCCACTTCAGACCCTTCATGTCCTCGATCGTGGCCAGCGGCTTGTTGACGTAGACGCCCTGCGGTGCCCACGGCACCACGAACAGCAGCTTGAGACCTTGCGCGTCGAGCTTCTTGGCGATCGCAGGCTTGGAGGCCTGATACAGCTTCGTCGCCTCGGGGAAGCTGGTCGCGAGGAACGGCACGACGTCGACGCCGAAGATCGGGTCTTCGTTCTCGTGGATCGACAGCAGCACCTCACCCATCTGCGCCTGCCCGGTCACCACGGCGCGCTTGATGTCGGGCGCCTTGAACAGCGAGGCGCCCGGATGAACCGTGATCTGGAGCTTGCCCGAGGTGGCGGCTTCGACGTCCTTGGCGAACGCGACCAGGTTTTCGGAGTGCGGATTGTCCGCAGGATACGCTGCCGGCAGATTCCATTTGCTCTGAGCCAAGGCAGGTGTCGCGGCCAGCACAACGCCGGCAATCATGGATGCGTGGAATAAGCGAGACATCATCGGACTTCTCCTCACAGTCGATCTAGAGAACGGGTACGCTCAGTCTGGGAAAGCGAGCTTCGGCAGGAACGTCACGATCTGCGGATACTCCGTGATGATGAAGACCGCAGCGAGCAATAGCACGAAGAACGGGAAGGCCGCCCGCGCGACCGTGAACGTATCGCGGCCGCTCATGTTCTGGAGCACGAACAGGTTGAACCCCACCGGCGGCGTGATCTGCGCCATTTCGACGTGGATGATCAGATAGACGCCGAACCAGACCAGGTCGAGGCCGGCCTGCCTGACCATGGGCAGCACGATGACAGCGGTCAGAACGATCATCGAGATGCCGTCGATCAGGCAACCCAGGATGATGTACATGATGCTCAGATACAGCGCCAGCATGCTCGGCGTGAGCTGCTGGCCCTGGACCCAGGTGGCGAGCGCGGCCGGAATCCCCGTATAGGCCATCGCCGCCGTGGTGTAGGCCGCGCCTGCCAGGATCAGCATGATCATGCAGGTCAGGCGCGTCGCGCTCATGATGCTCTCGAGGAAGTTCTTGCGCGTGAGCGTGCCGCTCCACCAAGCCAGCAGCAGCGCGCCGGAAACGCCCCAGGCCGCGCATTCCGTCGCCGTCGCAAAGCCGAGAACGAGCGACAGGAACACCGCCAGGATCAGCAGCAGGCAGGGCGCGAGCTTGGCGGACTCGCGCAGCTTCTGCCGGAGCGGCATCGGCGGATCGCGCGGCGGAACCTTTGTCGGGTTGAGCAGCGACCAGATGATGATGTAGCCGGAATAGAGCGCGATCACGAGCAATCCCGGCAGGAAGCCGCCGAGAAACACTTGAAGCACGGAGACGTTCGCCGTGACGGCATAGACCACCATCGGAATCGACGGCGGGATCAGCAGGCCGAGCGTGCCCGAGCCCGCCAGCGATCCGAGGCTCAGGCCCTTGTCATAGCCGCGCTTGTCGAGCTCCGGCAGCGCGATCTTGCCGATCGTCGCGCAGGTCGCCGCCGACGAACCCGACACCGCCGCGAAGATGCCGCAGCCGATCACGTTCACATGTGTCAGCCGTCCCGGCAGCCACTGCACCCAGGGCGACAGGCCGCGGAACATTTCCTCCGACAATTTGGTGCGGAAGAGAATCTCTCCCATCCAGATGAACAACGGCAGGGCCGCCAGTGTCCAGGATGAGCTCGCGCTCCAGGTGGTGGTCGCAAGCACGGTGCCGAGCGGCAGGCTGGTGGTGAGCGCCATCGCCACGAAGCCGACCAGCCCGAGCGAGACCGCGATCCAGACGCCGCTTCCCAGCAGCAGGATCATGACGCCGAGCAGGACGAACGACAGCTCGATCATGCCGAGACTGGCCATGGTCAGCCCCCACCGCCCTGCGAGATGCGTTCGACGAACTCTTCCGGAGTTTCGTCGGGCGAGCCCTTCTCGTAGCTCGGACGGTTGCCGCCGATGACGTTGACCATCTCGTCGATCAGCGCGATCGAGAGGATCACGAGGCCGCCGGCGAATCCGAGCTGGGGAATCCAGAGCGGAAGCGCGACCACGCCCTGCGCCACGTCGTTGAAGCGCCAGGAATCGTAGGTCATCTGCACAGCATGACGGGTGAAGTAGAGAATGAAGGCAGCGGCAATACCGAGCGCCACGACCTCCGCGATCTGCTTGGTCCGTCCGTGCAAACGCTCCAGCAGCAGGCCGACGCGGATCATCTCTCCGCGCTTGAAGGTGTGAGCGAGGCCGAGGAACGCCATCGCGGCCATGCACCAGGACGCAAAATCATCGCCCGCGGGAATGTTGAGCGCAAACTGGCGCCCGACCGACATCACCATCATGATTGCGAAGATCGCGACCAGGAAGCCGCCCGCGGCATAGCCCGCGCCGAGATAGAGGAGGTCCAGCGCGCGTCGTACCGGTCCCTGAGTCGCTACATCGTCCTCTGCCAACGCGATCCCCATCCTCACACAAGGCGACTCGACGGACCGATAGCATCCGACTGCCGGTCCTGTTTGAATATCGCCCTGCCCAACGCCTGTCTTTCAGACGTTAGATCAACATGATGGGGCCGGTGCAAGCAAGGTCTATGCCGGCTGGCAGGAGAATTTCCACCGCGGGTTTAGTGCGTCTCGAGCCGCAGCCCGTCATAGGCCGGCACCACGCCAGGGGGCAGCGACTGCCGGATAACCTCATAATCGACGTCGGCGGTCATGTTGGTGATGACCGCGCGCTTCGGCTTGAAGCGCTCGATCCAGGACAGCGCGTCGTTGATGCTGAAATGGCTGACATGGCCGGTGTAACGCAGGCCGTCGACGATCCAGAGATCGAGATTTTCTAGCGCCTCCCAGCTCTCGCGCGGGATATCATTGAGATCAGGCGTGTAGGCCGCATCCCCGATGCGGTAGCCGAGCGCGGGGATGTTGCCGTGCTGCACCAGAAAGGCGGTCATTGTCACCGCGCCGCCCTTCCCCAGAATCGTCTGGCTTTCTCCCGCCTCGATCGAATGCCGCGTCAGGATCGGCGGATAATCGCTGCCCTCGGGCGAGATGAAGCAATAAGAGAACCGCGACAGGATGTCCTTGGCGGTCGACTGGTTGAAATAGGTTGGAATGCGCCGGCGCATGTGCATGACGACCGAGCGCAGATCATCCATGCCGTGGGTCTGGTCGGCATGTTCGTGCGTCAGGAACACCGCGTCGATGTGGTCGACATTGGTCGAGAGCAATTGTTCGCGCAGGTCCGGCGAGGTGTCGATCACGATGCGTGTCGTGCCATGCTCGGACGTCCGTTCGACCAGCAGCGAGCAGCGGCGACGGCGGTTCTTGGGATTGTTGGGATCACAGGCGCCCCAGCCGAGCGCCGGGCGCGGCACGCCGGCGGAGGAGCCGCAGCCCAGGATCGTCAGCGTCAGCGTCATGTGGCTCCCAGTCTCAAGTTTTCACCTTCGAGAACAGGCGGAAGAAGTTTTCGCTGGTCTGGCGCGAGATCTCGTCAAGGGACACGCCGCGCGTCTCGGCGAGCACCTTTGCGACCTCGACCACGTAGGCCGGCTCGTTGCGTTTGCCCCGAAACTTGCCGGGCGCAAGATAGGGCGAGTCTGTTTCGACCAGGATACGATCGGGCGGCAGTTCGGCTGCGATCGCGCGTAAGGCCTCCGATTTCTTGAAGGTCAGGATTCCCGTGAAGCCGATATAGAGCCCGAGCGACACCGCCTTCAGTGCCAGCTCGCGCCCGCCCGTGTAACAATGGAGCACCGCGCGAAACGATCCCTTTGCGGCCTCCTCTTCCAGGATGCGCGCGCAGTCCTCGTCGGCCTCGCGGGTATGGATCACCAGCGGCAGGCCGGTGGCGCGGGCGGCGGCGATGTGGGCACGAAAGCCCCTCGCCTGCGCCTCCGGCGAGCCGTTGTCGTAGAAATAATCGAGCCCGGCCTCGCCGAGCGCGACGACCTTGGGATACCGGGTCAACGCAACCAGCTCGTCCGGCGCGATGCCGTCCTCCTCGTCCGCATGATGCGGATGGGTGCCGACAGAGCAATAGACGTCGTCATAGCGTTCGGCGATAGCGAGCAGGTCCTGCAGCCGCCGTACCCGCGTCGAGATCGTGACCATGCGCGCGATGCCGGCGGCACGCGCCCGCGACACGATCCCGTCGAGATCTTCCGCAAAGTCGGGAAAATCCAGATGGCAATGACTGTCCACCAGCATCGTGCGAACGCCTTCAGGCCGCCGGCTCGACGTAGCGCGGGAACGCCGGCATCGGCGCCGGCAGCGTCGAACCGGGCGCGATGCGCTTGGCGCCGCCGAGCATGTCAAAATTGCGCTCGGCTTCGGGGATGCCTAGGCTGTCGAGCAGCTTGCCGGAGGCGGTCGGCATCGCGGGCTGAGCCAGGATCGCAATCTGACGCACGACTTCGGCGGTGACGTAGAGCACCGTCTTCTGCCTGGCCGGATCCGTCTTGGCGAGCGCCCACGGCGCTTCACCCGCAAAATAGCGGTTGGCCTCCGCGACCACGGCCCAGACGGCGTTGAGCCATTGATGAATCTGCTGCGTCGCCATGGCTTCACGCGAGGCCGCGATCATGCCGTCCGCCATCGCCAGGATCGCCTTGTCGTTGTCGCTGAACTCGCCGGGCTCGGGCAGCACGCCGCCGAGCTGTTTTGCGATCATCGACAGCGAGCGCTGCGCGAGATTGCCGAGATCGTTGGCGAGATCGGCGTTGATGCGGGCGACGATCGCCTCGTGATTGTAGTTGCCGTCCTGGCCGAACGGCACCTCGCGCAAGAAGAAGTAGCGCAACTGGTCGACGCCGTACTGGTCGGCGAGGTTGAAGGGATCGACAGTGTTGCCGACCGACTTCGACATCTTCTCGCCCCTGTTGAACAGGAAGCCGTGGGCATAGACCCGCTTCGGCAGCGGGATGCCCGCCGACAAAAGGAAGGCCGGCCAATACACCGCATGGAAGCGGATGATGTCCTTGCCGATGACGTGCACGTCGGCCGGCCAATAGCGCCAATTCTTGTCGCTCTCATCGGGGAAACCGACGCCGGTGATATAGTTGGTCAGCGCATCGACCCAGACATACATCACGTGCTCTTCGTCGCCGGGCACCTTCACGCCCCAATCGAACGTGGTGCGCGAGATCGAAAGATCGCGCAGGCCGCCCTTGACGAAGCTCACCACCTCGTTCTTGCGCGAGTCCGGCCCGATGAAGTCAGGCTGATCCGCATAGAGCTTGAGCAGCTTGTCCTGGTACTCCGACAAGCGGAAGAAATAGCTCTTCTCCTCCACCCATTCCACCGGCGTGCCCTGCGGCCCCAAGCGCACGCCATCGTCGTTCACACGGGTCTCGTCCTCGGCGTAATAGGCCTCGTCGCGGACCGAGTACCAGCCCGAATAGGTGTCGGCGTAGATGTCGCCATTCGCTTCCATGCGCCGCCAGATCTCCTGGCTGGAGCGGTGATGCTGCTCCTCGGTGGTGCGGATGAAGCGGTCGAACGACACGTCCAGGCGCTCGTCCATCTCTCTGAAGCGGCCGGCATTGCGCGTCGCGAGCGCGGCGGTGGACATGCCTTCGCTCGCCGCCGTCTGAATCATCTTCTGACCGTGCTCGTCGGTGCCGGTCAAAAAGAACACATCCTTGCCATCGAGCCGCGCAAAGCGCGCCAGGGCGTCGGTCGCGATCGCCTCATAGGCATGACCGATATGCGGGCTACCGTTGGGATAGGCGATCGCGGTGGTGATGTAGAAGACGTTGTCGCGCGGGGCGGCCACCGCAGGCGCGGCAGCTTGCGGAGAAGCGACGGGCTTCGGCGCGCGCGGGGCCTTTGACTTCGGCGCCGTTGGCTTCACAGGCGCGACGGGAGTCGGTGCGGCGGTCACGGCAGGCGCAGCCGCCTTTTTCGCGACCTTCTTCGCCGGAGCCTTAGTCGGCTTCTTGGCCGGCTTTTTGGCAGCCTTCTTCACCGCCTTCTTGGCGACGACCTGCTTCTTCGCGGCCTTCTTTGCGGCGCCCTTCTTCACGCTCTTCTTGACGGCAGCCTTCTTGGTCTTCTTGACCTTCTTGGCAGCTTTGGCCGCGCGCGCCTTGACTTTTTTCGCGGCTTTCTTGACGGCCTTCTTCGCAGCCTTCTTGCCGCTCTTGCGTTTGACGGATTTCTTAGCTCGCGTTGCCACCACGAATTCCTTTACCGGCTTCTCGAATTTTGGAAACGGCTCGGCGTTCCGTTATTGTTTTGCGCATGATCATTCGGAAAATCGCTGCGCACTTTTCCGGATCATGCTTTAGCGCGTTGCGTCCGCGAGCCAGCCGAACACCGAGAAAACCAAGGGCTTTCGCTCCAGATTGTAGGTTTCGGTGTCGCGCGCGGCGCGGACGATCTTTTCCCATACCTCAGCTAGCCGCGCAAGGCGCGGCAGGTTCTGGTTGGCATTGGCCTCATCCGCATGCAGGCGCTCCGCAATCCAGCGGTCGATGCCGTCGATGAAGGCCGCAAGCGCCACGCGGTCGCTGGTGCCGAGCGAATCGCCGAGCGTGTGCAATTCGCGCGGATCGACCTGCGGCAGGCGCGCGAGCAGCGCCGCCGTGCGCTGCTGAAGCTTCAGGGCCTCGCCACCGAGCAACGTCAGCGTCCGTGCGACGCTGCCCTCGGAGGCCTCGGCCGCCTCGCGCAGCGCGGCATCGTTCGGATCGAGCTCAGCCGCCGAAGCGGCGGCGCCGACCACATCGTTCGTCGCGAGCGGCCGCAGGCGCAGCTTGCGGCAGCGCGACTGGATCGTGGCGAGCACCCGCGCGGGCGCGTGGCTCACCAGCAGGAACAGCGATTGCTGCGGCGGCTCCTCGAGAATCTTCAGAAGCGCGTTGGCCGCGTTCGGATTGAGCTCGTCGACGGTGTCGACGATGCAGACGCGCCAGCCTTCGGCCGCGGCGGTCGAGCCGAAAAAACCGATCGTCTCGCGCGTCTCGTCCACGGTGATCACGGTGCGCATCACGCCGCGCTCGTTGGCGGTGCGCTCGAGCGTCAGCAGGCCGCCATGCGAGCCGGCCGCCACCTGCCGCGCCACGGCGTCGTCGTGATCGATCGCAAGGCTTTCGGCGCGCTGCACGGCCGGCGCCAGCGGCTGCGCATGGGCGAGCACGAAGCGCGCCATGCGATAGGCCAGCGTCGCCTTGCCGATCCCCTGTGGCCCGCCGATCAGCCAGGCATGCGGAATGCGTCCGCTGCGATAGGCATCAAGCAGCGCGGCCTCCGCCTCGCGATGGCCGAACAGCTGCGACGTCTCGCGCGGATGCGGTATGGCGGTTTCGCGCTCGGCCTGACGCGGGCTCATACCGACACCACTGACGCAGGCGTTGGCAGCAGGCGCTCGCGCAGCGCCGTCCAGATGCGCGCGGCGACCGTGTCCGGATCGGAATTGGCGTCGATCAGCACGCAGCGCGCGGGATCCTCCGCCGCGATCTTGCGATAGGCTTCGCGGAGGCCCTGGTGGAAGCTGAGCTTCTCGGCCTCGAACCTGTCGGGCGTGCCGCTGCCGCGGCGCGCGGCGGCACGTTGCAGGCCGATCTCGACCGGCAAATCGAGGATGATGGTGAGGTCCGGCTTGAGGTCGCCGATCGTCACCCTTTGCATCGCGTTGATCAGGCCATCAGACACCTGGCCGAGGCTGCCCTGATACGCCCGCGTCGAGTCCGCGAAGCGGTCGCACAGCACCCAGACGCCCTGGCTCAGCGCCGGCTGGATCACCGTGCGGACATGGTCATCGCGCGCGGCGGCAAACAGCAGCGTCTCGGCCTCGGGGCCGAGCAGCTTGCCCATGCCCGACAGCACCAGATGACGCATGATTTCAGCGCCCGGCGAGCCGCCCGGCTCCCGCGTCACGCGGATGCGCAGCTTTGCCGCCTTGAGGCGGTCGGCGAGCTTCTTGATCTGGGTCGACTTGCCCGTGCCCTCGCCGCCTTCAAAGGTGATGAAGCGTCCCCGTCCGGACGGCCGCTGTGCAGCGCTCTCACTCATGATCAGAGCTTCTCGGCGCCTGCGCGGAACATGCCGATCACGAGCTCGCTGGCGCCGTCGATCGCGCGGCGCATGGTCGAGCCGGTGCCGATCGCCTCCGCGGCGTAGACCGGCGTCTCGACCGCGATGTTGCCGCTGCGCCAGACCCTGACCACGCCGACCCGCTGGCCGGCCTCGATCGGCGCGCGCACCGGGCCACTATAGACGATGCGCGCAATCAGCTTGTCGCTGCCGTTCTTGTGCACCATCACCTTCACAGGGGTCTTGGCGATGAGCTTGACCGACCGGCTCTCGCCGCCGAACACCTTGGCGTAGCCGACCGGCTGCTCGGCTGCGATCAGGGTGCGGGTCTCGAAATTGCGAAAACCCCATTCCAGCATCTTCTTGGCTTCCGTGGCGCGGTCCTCGGGATCGTCAAGTCCGTTGACGACGACGATCAGCCGCGTGCCGTTCTGCACGGCGGAGCCGACCATGCCGTAGCCGCCTTCCTTGGTGTAGCCGGTCTTCAGGCCGTCAGCGCCTTCCATCGAATTGAGCAGCGGATTGCGGTTTTGCTGGCGGATCTTGTTCCAGGTGAACTCCTTCTCGCCGAACAGTTTGTAGAATTCGGGGAAGTCCAGGATGATGTGCCGGGCAAGCATGCCGAGCTCGCGCACCGTCATCTTGTTGCCGGGATCGGGCAGACCGCTGGAATTGGCGAAGGTCGACCTGGTCATGCCAAGCTCGCGGGCGCGCTTGGTCATGAAGTCCGCGGCAAAGATCCGCTCATTGCCCGCCATGGCTTCGGCCAGCGCGATGCAGGCGTCGTTGCCGCTCTGGATGACCGCGCCGCGCAGGAGATCGTCGACAGAGACCTTGCTGTTGATGGCGGCGAACATGGTAGAGCCGCCCGAGGGGGCCCCGCCTCTGCGCCAGGCATTCTCGCTGATCCGATACTCGTCGTTCAGCTTGATGTCGCCCTTCTTGATGGCATTGAAGACGACCTCCGCGGTCATCAGCTTCATCATGCTCGAGGGCGCGCGCAGCTCGTCGGCGTTCTTCTCGAACAGCACGCTGCCCGAGGAGGCTTCGATCAGGATCGCGGTCGGGGCATCGCCGTCGAAGCCGGCATCTTCCGCTTTCTTGCCGCCCTGGACGCTCTGGTTGGCCGCAAGGAGCGCCCCGCCCCAGCCGATGGCCGCTGCCAAAACCGTCGCGATCAGCCCGCGTGCCAGCGTTCCGGCGGTGAGCCGGTTGCGACGAAGCAAAGGAAGACGAAGTGCCATGGCGAAGCCCTGAGAGAGGCGTTCTAACAGCTGGAACAGATGCGAACAACACGCGGTTGGACGCTCGTCGCCGAGATTGCACGATTCTCGCCGCGCCCCTATCGTGGCGCCTCATGTTTTTCGACCAAACCCGTGAAACAAGGCGGAAAAGCGAATGCCCTCAACCCGCATGATCAAGGCCAACGGGGTCGAGCTGTTCGTCCGCGAAGCCGGACAGGGACCGCTTGTGGTGCTGTGCCATGGCTGGCCGGAACTGTCCTACTCCTGGCGCCACCAGATCCCGGCAGTCGCTGAAGCCGGGTTTCACGTCGTCGCCCCCGACATGCGCGGCTATGGTCAGAGCGCGGCGCCACTCGATATGAACGCCTACTCGATCTTCGACACGGTCGGCGACGTGGTGGGCCTCGTCCAGGCGTTCGGTGAGACAAAGGCGATGGTGGTCGGCCATGATTGGGGTGCGCCGGTCGCCTGG
This sequence comes from Bradyrhizobium sp. NBAIM18, assembly GCF_020193825.1. Lineage (NCBI taxonomy): Bacteria > Pseudomonadati > Pseudomonadota > Alphaproteobacteria > Hyphomicrobiales > Nitrobacteraceae > Bradyrhizobium > Bradyrhizobium sp. NBAIM18. The sequence goes on along the minus strand of NZ_JADYVO010000011.1, from coordinate 19,059 downwards.
CACGCGGCGCTGTTCCGGCCGGACATCTTTACGGCGGTCGCGGGCCTGAGCGTGCCGCCGCCGTTCCGGGGCCGCGGCAAGCCGCTCGACCTGCTGCGCCAGGGCGGCGTCACCAATTTCTACTGGCAGTATTTCCAGACGCCCGGCGTCGCCGAGGCCGAGCTCGAGCGTGACGTCGCACGCACCATGCGCATCGTCCTCGGCGGGCGGGGCCTCGCCGATCCCACCGCCGCCATGTTCGTGCAGGAGGGCAAGGGCTTTCTCGGTCATGCCGGCGCCGACGAGCCGCTGCCTGGCTGGCTCAGCGAGGCAGACCTGGCCTATTTCACCGAGGCCTTCCGCAAGTCCGGCTTTCGCGGCGGGCTGAACTGGTATCGCAACATCGACCGCAATTGGGAGCTGACCGCGCCTTGGCAGGACGCGCAGATTCACCAGCCTTCCCTCTTCATCGCAGGCTCGAAGGACGCCGTCATCACCGGCCTGATCGGGGCCAAGCGGGTCAACGAGCTCGAGCGCGTGCTGCCCAATCTGAAGCGCAAGCTGATCATCGAGGGCGCCGGCCATTGGGTGCAGCAGGAGCGGCCCGAAGAGGTGAATGCGGCGCTCGTCACGTTCTTGAAGGAGAGCGCGGCTCAGTAGAGGCCGCGGCCGCTCAGGATGCTGCGGGCCTCGGCGGCGCCGTCGGTCGATGCGGCCGCGCTGTCGGCGGCGTAGCGACCGTCCTCGCCATAGGACACTGCGCGGGCGTTCTGGAGCGCCCGGCCCCGGCTGCGGCTCGAGGCCGACATTTCCGAGGTAGCATTGAGCGAAGCCATATCGGCCGAGGTACTGCCGAGATTGTATGGCCGCCCCTCCGGCATCGGGACCTCGCCGCGAATGGCACCGCGGGTCGAGGACGGCAGCTCCGGCACAAACGGCTTGGCCGAGGCGACCCGGACCATCGAGGGCGACGGCGCCGGAACGCCGGTGCGCAGGGTCGCCAGAAGCTGGCGGTCGTCGGAGCCTTCGAGCGGAGCCCGGCCGACATATTCGACGCGAACTTTGGCGACGCCGTTCCCTTTGAATTCAAGGAGTTCGGCAGCCTTGTTCGAGACATCGATGAGGCGGTTGCCGTGGTAAGGCCCGCGGTCATTGACGCGGACGATCAGCGACTTGCCGTTCGAGACGTTGGTCACCCGCGCATAAGACGGCATCGGCAGGGTCGGATGCGCCGCGGTCAGCGAGGTCATGTCGAACACTTCGCCATTGGCGGTCAGGCGGCCGTGGAAACTGTCGCCGTACCAGGAGGCCATGCCCTCAGCTCGGTAGTTGACGTCCTCCTCCGGCACGTAAGTCCGGCCCGCCACGACATAGGGCTTGCCGACGCGGTAGGTGCCGCCACCCTTCGGGACCGGATCGCCGAAGGCCACCACCCGCGGGCTCGAGGACACCCCGTATTTCGGGTCGACGCGGCTGGCGAACTTGTTTGAGGAGGCGCAGTTGGCGAGCGCAAGGCAGGTCGCGACCGCCGCAACACCGCGCGCGGCTCGCAAAACCGAATCTGACCGACGGATCCCCATGCGCCCCAAATACCACTTTGCCGGAGGCGTACCCAACCCGCTTTGGCTACGGGGAGCGCTGTCCGGTCATCTCATCCGAGGCGGCCCACCACCGTCTCGGACGCGGTAACGATAACGCAACCCGAACGCGGCGGAAATGGGGAGCCCATGGCGATCACGCCGGGATGGTAAACGAGACGTTCGCATTTTTCCGTTGTTCTACGGGGCGATGGCCCCCGCACTGTGCCAGTGCCGGACAGTCTGTTGCGCCAAATCCTCACTCCACCCCCATTGTCGCGCCGCTCACCGAAATTCTTTTGACTGTGCAAGGCCGCCCGCGTTCTCTCGGATGCGAGGGCGGGATTTGGAATTTAACGATGATCGAGACGGTTTCGGCACTGATGGGTCTGGTAAGCGCGGGGATCTTCCTGGCCCATGCGTTCGAGGGTTACCGCACGAGGGCCTGAAGGCACTCGCGCGGACGGCAAGCATCACCTCTTTCAAAGCGGCGCGTTCGGACGGTCTTGATCGATCCACTCGCGCATCGAACACGAGAGCGGCAGGTGTCCCATGCGTAATCATGACCTCGTATCCGATGGCTTCCTGGCCTTGACCGCCGGCGGCTTGGTGCTGCTCTGCTCGAGTCTCGTCGCGCTGGCGTTTGCCTGAACCGCACGTCCTCCTGGCCAATACGGTTCTCTCCATTGCGGCGCAGCAGGCGCGGCCGTCCCCGCTCCCATTCAGTTGATTGAATTATTGCGTTCGGCGCCTCGACCAATTGCAAGAGGCCATCACCAACGAGGGTGACGCAGATGCTTGCCGAGAAGTTCTTCCTAGTCTTGGAATCCCTGATCCGCGGCAACCGCACCTATCCGGATGGAAGTCCCCGGGTTATCAGCACCTCCCCGCATGTGCCGGTCAGGCTGCCGTCAGCGAAATAGCCGGCGCGTCCGCCAGCCGCCGAAACCCGCCGCTCAGCGCAGGCCCAACAGCGAGCGTCGGTAGAAGCTGCCACGGGCTTCGTTCTGGCAGACGAAGCTGCCGTCGAAGCCCTGGCCGTAGCGCTTCTGACCCTTGCGGTAATAAACGCCCTTGCCGAAGTCGAGCCAAACCACCTTGTCGCGCGGGCAATGACGCTGGGCCTGCGCTTCGTAGCGAAACGGCGTCAGCGGCGTCGCCGAGACCTCGGCGCCACCTGCAGCGACCAGCATGGCGCCGGCGCATACGATCACGCCGGACCATTTGCCAAAGCTGCTCCGAGACATGCCCCACCTCCCGCTCGCCGCCGTCTCGGCGGCTGGCACGGTAGCACGAAACGGCACAGCCGTCGGAAGGCGGCAAGCGCGCCGAATGAACGCGGCAGCGGGTGTCATTGCCGCTCCGCTTCGAGCTGCGCCAGCGCCTGGTGGAGACATTCCTGAAGCCTGGCGGCGACCTGCTCGCGCGCGATCCCCTTGCCTGCGAGATCGCCCGCCACCTTGCCGACCACATGGTCCATCGTCCGGCTCTCCAGATGGTCCGTCACCAGCGCCGCCGCGTAGCCTGCAGCGGCATCGCCACTGAGCCCGAGGTGGCCTGCGGCCCAAAGCCCGAGCAGCTTGTTGGACCGCGCCGTGGCCTTGAACATGAATTCCTCGTCCCGGGCGAATTTGGCCTCAAAGCCCTGCTCGCGCTTGTCGAACGTGGTCATGGTCAGCTCCATTCTGCGTCGCTGATGAGGATCGGACTTGCTGGGAGCGAACGTCTCCATGGTTCAGGTCAGTTTTGGATCATCAGAAGCTTCCTCCCGGAAGCGAAGCGCCGTCAAGCCTGCCGATGGGAAGCAGACACCCAAGCGGCATTGGCGGCCGACAATCAAATGCAGGCCGCCAGCAGATGCGATTTTTGGAAATGGCGCGACGGAGCGTGTTCGCTCAACCCTTCGCCGCCGCCGCTTCGCGCGCGAGTCGCTCGGCCTTCAGCCGTTCTTTGTTGGCGTAGAACGCCTTCTGCGCCGCTTCGTGGTCGCGCATGGCCTTCTCTGCCTCGATCCGGCGAGCCGCATCGCGGGCGTGGCGCTGTTCGGGGGTCAGGGGCTTGCGTCGGAAGGAAAGGTCTTCAGTCATGGCGAGATAACGTGGCGATGCGGAAAAAGTTCCGCACGGTCCCGAGAGGAGTCCAGGTGATACTTACGAAAACAACCCCATGCACAGTAGCCAAGTCTTTCTGATTTCAAGCCTTTTCTAAAGAGCGCGAGGCGGCTGCGCCGTCGGGCAAAAACCGTGGCCTTCCCTGCCTTCGGAATCGCCCAAATCGCGCCTGCCCCCGCATGGGCCTGCGAGCAGATCAGCTGCCCGCGGCGATCTCGATGTCTGCAATCACGGGCAGATGGTCGGAATAGGCCCTCGCCGCTTCGTCGGTCCAAACTTTCCCGATCCGGCTGTCACGGGTTGCATAGATCCGGTCGAGCCGCATCAAGGGCAAGCGTGACGGGAAGGTTCGCAACCGCGACCGGTTCGGACAGACCTGCGCGAGCACGCGCCGCACGGATCGGACCCAGAACCAGTCATTGAAATCACCGAGAACCACGGTTCTCGCCGGTCGCACCAGGCTCACCAGGGACCGCGCCTGGGCATAGCGCTCATGGATACTCAAGCCGAGATGCGTGGCCACTACGCGCACGTCGCCGGCAGGGGTCAGCAAGTCCGTGGCGATCGCCCGGCGAGGCTCCCGCTCTCGATAGGAGACGTCCACGATCTCGGGCACGCTGCAGAACGGAAAGCGGCTCAGCAGCATCTGGCCATAGTCACCATCCTCGGTGACGATCGACTTGGCGTGCACGCGGTGATCACCGATCACGCTTGCCAACTTCCCAAAGGGGTCGTCGGATCGCGACCGCGAGTCGACCTCCTGCAGTGCGACGACATCGGGGGCCCATTTGCGCAGGATGGAGCAAACACCCTCCAGATCGAATTTCGGATTGAGATTGAACGTGCCGTGCACATTCCACGTCATGAAGCGCACGGGCACCATCAGCGCCTCCCGGCGAGCCATGTCGTCACGAATTGCGCGCCGACGCAGACCCCGAGCCAGCCGAGGAATGCCAGTATCAGAAGCACTATGTTGCTCCAGGACGCATTTCTGGCGAGCTCTGCAATCTGCGAGCCGAGAACCGCCATGGCCAGGATTCCGGGCGTGCTGCCCAGCAGAGTTCCAACCATGAAGTCACGAAGAGGCAGCGTGCTTGCGCCTGCCACGACGTTTACCAGTGAGAACGGTGCTATGGGAAGCATCCGGATGACGACAACCGCCAGGATCCCCTTCCCGACCACGCGTTCCTGGATGCGTGCGGCACGTCGGCCCAGCAGACGCTGAAGCCGTTCCCGGCCGACGAAGCGACCGATCGCAAACAGGATCAAGGCGCTGAGCAGGACGCCCGCCATGGCGGTCGCGAACCCCAGCCACGGCCCGAGTGCGGCGGCCGTTGCCGCAATGAGCACGAGAACCGGAAAGACGACGAGCCCGCCAAGGACGAAGGCTGCGATCGCCAATGACGGCCCCCAGATGGACTGCGAATAGGCAGACAGAAGCGCCGAAAGATGACCTGCATCGGCGAGATCGCTCAAGGACGTGTAAGACCAGGCCAGCGCCAGCCCAAAAAGAGCCACGGCTATCGCAACGATCCCGATGATGGTTTTCGTCGTCCACATGCGAGATGCCGTGCGCTCCAGATGAAGTGGCAGCTCAGGGTCCGCCACAGGCTGAACCAAGCTGGCCAGCGTGCTGGTTAGAACCGAAGACTGGACTTTCCGCAACGTCTTGGCGCCATGAGATGTGGAGACGTCGTCTAGCAGAGCGAAGAGCCGATGCTCGTTTCTTGCGATGGCCTGCTCGTCGAGACCGCAGAAATGAGCGATGAGACGACGGCGGACGGAGGCGATGAAATCCCGATGCTGCTCGGATTCAGCTTCAAAGATGAGGTCGCATTCGCTGTCGGCGCCCATGGAACGATTGTTCAGATTGGCGGAGCCGATCCGCAAGATCCGGTCGTCGACCACCATGAGCTTGCTGTGCACCATCACGGCGGCTTCCTTATTGCCGCTGCGGGAGACCGGATGGACGAAGCGGATGCGATCGGCCACGCCAGCCGCGCTGAAGCAGTTGATGAAGGCGCCACGGCCGTTCTGCATGGCCTGGGACTCAAACCACGAGGAATGCAGTTTCGGAGCGACCACCAGAACCCGAAGCGACGGCACGCGGCACATCTGCCCCGCCAATTCGTGCGCCATCCGGGTCGCGCTGGTGAATTGATTTTCGATGTACACGAAGCTCGTTGCCGACCGGATCGCCGCAATGAAGGAGCGTTCGACCTCCTTGATGGTCGAGCCTGCAGGACAGACCACCTCGGTCCTGGCGATCCCGACCGGCACGTGCTCGGCCTCCACAGGCACGTTCGCCGGCCAGCGACCGTTCCTCGGTGCGCACCATTCATCGGACTGTTGGCCTGCCGCACGCCAGCGTTGCTCCGCGAGGGCGAACAGCTGCTCCGCAGCATCGCCGTCGACCAAGCACTGAACATCGTGAAACGGCGGATACGGCTTGCGCTGAGGGTCGCAGCGCATGGCATTGTCGGCGCGGTGGTCACTCGTGTCCCAGCGCCTGATCGTCAGATCGAGGCCGCCGACGAACGCCAATGAACCGTCGACACAGACGATCTTCTGGTGTTGCGCCGAACCGAACGGAAGCGTGGCGTCCAGATGAAACCGGACGCGGCCATCGGTGTCGGCGGTAAATTTCGCCGCGGAATTCCACTCTCTCTCGGAAGCGTAAAACGAGACGAAGTCCCAGACGAGAATGTTGATGCGCAAGGCGGGCCTGCGCTGCACCAGGGCGCGCAGGAAGGGACCCAGCTCCTCAGGCAGGCCATCATCCGCACGTCCGGAGGCTCCGACCAGGCGTGTCCTGCTATGGATGTCCCATCCGATGATGTAGACGAGATCCTGCGCCTCCAGCAGGGCCTCCCGCAGGGCTGCGAAATAGGCGGCGGCATCGTTCAGAACCGCCACGCGCCGCGCCCTGCACCGCCGCCAGACGGTGTCGCCGGGAGTGAGTGTCGATGCGCTCTGAAGCAGGTGAACCTCGCAATTCGCGTTTGCGTCTAAACGCCTGGAGGCTCAAGGGGTTCCACGCGGTCAACGGCTGCGGTTCGATGCGAATGCCGAATGTCCCGCGCCCTCTGGGCCCGTCGCACAAGTCGTCATTTGGTGCGGACAAACTTCGCGCCGGCGCTCCTCAACACATCGACAATTTTCTCAGGGGCATCGCCGTGAAAATCGACGGAAACCTCGATCAGGCCTTCCAGCTTCTGCCGCCCCTCCGGTGTGGGCGCTGTCTTGACGTCAGGACCTGCCGCGCGTGTTCCCACGGTGTTCGCAGCGCCGGCAGGCTGGACGAAGACGTCGCCTCGCGGCACGCCGCATTCCTGCACGACATGCTCAACCGCAAGCTCGGCGCCGCGGCGCGTGTCGAATTCTCCAATGATGGTGCTTTCCAAGGCTGCTCTCCGTGTGCTCGAGACTGCGAACAACAGGCGAGCCGAGGCCAAGTTCCTGAGGGAGCACGCAAGAGGATGACGGTTGGATCCCAGGCGCTGATGATCAGAACCGAATGAGTCCAAACAGGAAGAGCAGCGCCACCGTGACCAGGCCGGAGATCAGCAGCGAGCCGAGACATCCCAGCCGGTTCGAGAAAAAGAAGAACATGCGTTGCCCGCTGTGAAGCTTGTTGTCGGGCTAATCTCTCACATTCGATAGCGTTCCTGACGCAAGTCCGTGCGTCCCTTGGCTCGAGCGCGCTGCGCTTTCGTCCACGGTGTCATTGAGACAGGTCAACACAGGCAAGCCGAACCTCTGGAAATCTGACCTCGGCAGATCAACGGAGACGGCCATGTCACAGCAGAGCAGTATGCATTTCTATCTCAACTGGGCCAAGGAGCGGATCGACGAGATGGATGCCGCATTGGCCTCGTTCGAGGTCAAGGCCGGCCAGGCCAAGGCTGAGTCCAAGGTGAAGACCGATCAGCTCCTGTCCGATCTGACGCAGCGCCGCGACGAGTTTCAGGCGCTACTCAAGGCCAAGGCGCAGGCCGGTGAAGCGGCGTGGGCGGAAGCCAGGGCCGAGCTGGAGCGGCAATGGAACGGATTCGAAGCCCAGATGAAGACCTACTTCGAAAGCGCCGGCAAACAGCTCGAGCAGCAGCAGGCCACGTTCAGGGATCTTGCGGCTGCACAGGCCAAGGCCTGGGGCGAAGCCGCAGAGAAACTCCGCGAGGCCGCAGGCAAGGTCACTGCTGCCCGCACCGTGGACATCGACGCAGCACTCAAGCAGATGAAGTCCGACGCCTCCGAAGCCGAAGCACGCCTGCAAAAGCTGAAGCAAGCCGGCAGCGAGTCCTGGTCGGTGATGAGCGCCGCACTCGCCGAATCCCGCAAGGCGTTCGATCAGGCCAACAAGGCGGCGTGGGACGCGATCAAGGGTGGTGATACGAGGAGCTGACGACTGAGTTTCAGTCGCATGTCCGAGGAGACGGGGCGAAACGACTGACGCGCCGAGCCCCCCAAGAAGGGAGATGGAGGCCTTTCCAGCGCAAGCTAGTGCAACACGCGAGCGGCTTCTGCGAGCCGAACCCTTTCTCTCAGCTCCTCGAGCTCCTCGATCGCGTCCAACAATCTCGCCAGCTCGCGGGCAATATGTGTCAAACTGGCCTTGGATTGCTTTAAGATACGAACTCGCTGTGCCATCGGTGCACGCCTCCATGCTCGGGCAAGTCCGATTGGCAAGGAGCGTGCCACCCCATGAAGGGAACTTATGGCGGAAGGGGTGGGATTCGAACCCACGGTACCCTTGCGGGCACGCCGGTTTTCAAGACCGGTGCCTTAAACCACTCGGCCACCCTTCCAGTCCCGGGAATGGGTGTCGCTTAACGTAGTCGACCGCGCAAGGCAACGCCAAGTTGGCGCAAGTGCTCAAACCTTTGCCGGCCGGAGCGCGGCGCGCTCCTTTTCCTGCACAACCTGTCTAGCTCTTCGGGCAATCAACCAGGACGGCGCTCCGGACGTATTTGGTCCTCTGCCGGTCGCTGACGTAGCGGCCGAATTGAGGGCTGTAGTTCAGGTCGTAGCGGCACCCTGCCTGCATTGCCTTGTAGATCGCGCCCCGTTCGATCACGTAACTCCCTTGCGGGAGCGTCTTGAGGCGGACCTGTGTGATGGCCTGCTCCTGGCCGTGGCCCGGGCCGAGATAGGTAACGCGATCGGTCGAGCCGACCGACCAGACCACCGCAACTGCGCACATCAGTGAAACGGCGAAAGCAGCGACCAGCCCGAGTTGCGTCGCTCGAGGGAGTCCAGAAACGAGCTCATGCCGTTTCGTGTCGTTCCGGGCCTTGCGGTTCAAAGGCTCCCTCACCTTTGCGTCGCGCAACAGAAAGCGCGGCACCCCCGCGAGGAGCGCCGCGCCAATGTTCGTCGTTACTGCGTCTGCCTCAGTAGCCGCAGGACGCGCAGTTCATCTGCACCGGGGCGTAATAGGAATAACCCGGCGAGACCATCTCGACGCGCTGCCGGGTGGCGTATTGCGGCGGGATGCGCTCGTACTGGACGCTGGGGGGCGCGACCATCACGGTCTGCGGCACCATCACGGTGCGGTACTGCGCCGGCGTGCGGTGCGCGACCACGGAGCCGGGCGACACCATCACGGTCTCGTCGACGGTGCGGTATTGCGGCGGCACGTATTGTTGCTGGTAGCAGGTCGTGCACGGCGGCGGCGTGTAGCAATTGTAGCAGCCGGCGGAGGCTGCGCCCGTCATGGAAATGGCGGCGACGGCCGTTGAGAAAACGACAGCGAGAGTACGAGACATTGCGGTGGTGCCCCAGTTGCCCGAAATGGATCTGCGAAGGTCGCGGGAGTATACGGCGCAAAACCATGCCTTGCCGAACTTCGTCGAGGCATCCTTAATGCGAACGATCGATCGCGGCGGGGCGGTAAGAACTCATTGACCACGCGCATTAACGCGCGGGATGCTTGCGCGGGGGTGCGCATGACAGCGAGTCCGCGATCGGACATCGCCGCGGTACTCGTTCGAGCAAATTTGCAGTTCATCCGCGTTCGATGTTCGACCTTTCAACGCCTCGCTGCTCTTTCCAGAAACTCCAACAGCGAGGGATCGGTCTCCTCGAGTTCGACGAAGCGGCGGCGCAGCTCATCGGCGATTTCGGCGGTGACATCGCGCGACCATCCCTCCGCGGTATTGAAGGCCACGATACGTGCGGGATGGAGATATTGCCCTTCAGCGAGATGTCTGAGCAGGGTCGCGCGATTGGCGTCCTCCTCGGCCGTCTCGCACCAAGCCCGGCCCAGCCGGCGGCCGAAATCATCGAGCACAAGATAGACGTCCCGGTCTGTCGTGATTTGCGGCACGAGTGATGGAGAATGACTCATGGCTAACTCCGCTATTGGCAATCCCGACCTTTGCGGACGAATCTCGATACGGCGACCGCCTCAGCCGGATTCGGAAAATGTATTTCGACGATTTTTCTCAGGATGGCACGATTAAATAAAAATAAAAACAAGATTAATAAGAATTAAATAGCAAAATGTGGAAAATGCACTAAGTTGATGATGCCTGGCGGGCGAGCCCGCACGTCGGGTGCCCACTGCGCAAACGGCTCCCGCTCCCCACCCCAACCAGCCCCACGCCCTAGGGAGGCGGGGGCCGTTCTTTCCCAATCTCCGTTCCGGCTACTTCCTGCAACGGCGCATCTGGGTGATCGCACGGAGCCGCGAGGCGTTCCGAAGATCGCCGATCCAGCCCAGTGGCGCCGATGCCGCCTACTTCGGACGCCGCTTGACCTCGCGCACCGCACCGCGCGCGGCGCTGGTGGTGAGCGCGGCGTAAGCCTGCAGCGCGGTCGAGACGTTGCGCTTGCGGCCTTGCGCCTGCCAGGCGGCATCGCCCTTCGCCTCCTCCGCGGCACGGCGCTTGGCGAGCTCCTCGTCGGAGACCTCGAGGCTGATGCTGCGGTTCGGGATGTCGATGGCGATGATGTCGCCCGTCCGCACCAGACCGATATTGCCGCCTTCGGCGGCCTCCGGCGACAGATGGCCGATCGACAGGCCGGAGGAGCCGCCGGAGAACCGGCCGTCGGTGACGAGCGCACAGGCTTTGCCGAGGCCCATCGATTTCAGATAGCTGGTCGGATACAGCATCTCCTGCATGCCGGGGCCACCGCGCGGGCCTTCATAGATGATGACCACGACCTCGCCGGCGACGACCTTGCCGCCCAAGATGCCTTCGACCGCCGCGTCCTGGCTTTCGAACACGCGCGCGGGGCCGGAGAATTTCAGGATCGAGGCGTCGACGCCGGCGGTCTTCACGATGCAGCCGTCCTGCGCGAGATTGCCGTAGAGCACGGCGAGACCGCCGTCCTTGCTGAAGGCGTGCGCGAGATCGCGCACGACGCCCTTCTCGCGGTCGGCGTCGAGCTCGTCGTAGCGGCGCTCCTGGCTGAAGGCGACTTGCGTGGGGATGCCGCCGGGCGAAGCGCGATAGAAGGTCCGGACCGTCTCACTCTTGGTGCGCTTGATGTCCCAGCGCTCCAGCGCCTCGTTCATGGTCGGCGCGTGCACGGTCGTAACAGAGGTGTCGATCAGCCCGGCGCGGTCGAGCTCGCCGAGGATGCCCATGATGCCGCCGGCACGGTGCACGTCCTCGACATGCACGTCGGCGACGGAAGGCGCGACCTTGCAGAGCACGGGCACGCGGCGCGACAGACGGTCGATGTCCTTCATAGTGAAGGCGACCTGCCCCTCATGGGCGGCAGCCAAGAGATGCAGCACGGTGTTGGTCGAGCCGCCCATCGCGATGTCGAGCGTCATCGCGTTTTCGAACGCCTTGAAATTCGCGATGTTGCGCGGCAGCACGGAGGCATCGTCCTGCTCGTAATAACGGCGGACCAGATCGACGATGGTGTGGCCGGCCTCGACGAACAGGCGCTTGCGGTCGGCATGGGTTGCGACCACCGAGCCGTTGCCGGGCAGCGCGAGGCCGAGCGCCTCGGTGAGGCAGTTCATGGAATTGGCGGTGAACATGCCCGAGCAGGAGCCGCAGGTCGGGCACGCCGAGCGCTCGATCACCTTGACGTCCTCGTCGCTGACCTTGCTATCGGCGGCGGCCACCATGGCGTCGATGAGGTCGACCGCCTTGGTCTTGCCGGCCAGCTTGACCTTGCCGGCCTCCATCGGCCCGCCCGAGACGAACACGGCGGGGATGTTGAGCCTGAGCGCGGCCATCAGCATGCCGGGCGTGATCTTGTCGCAATTGGAGATGCAGACGAGGCCGTCGGCGCAATGCGCGTTGGCCATGTACTCGACGCTGTCTGCGATCAGCTCGCGCGACGGCAGGCTGTAGAGCATGCCGTCATGGCCCATGGCGATGCCGTCGTCGACCGCGATGGTGTTGAATTCCTTGGCGACGCCGCCGGCCTGCTCGATCTCGCGTGCCACGAGCTGGCCGAGGTCCTTCAGATGCACGTGGCCCGGCACGAACTGGGTGAAGGAGTTGACCACCGCGATGATCGGCTTGCCGAAATCGGCGTCCTTCATGCCCGTCGCGCGCCAGAGGCCGCGGGCGCCCGCCATGTTGCGGCCGTGGGTGGTGGTGCGGGAGCGATAGGCTGGCATGGCGGTTTCCGTCCTCGGGTTTGCGTCGGCCGGGGCGGGAAAATGTGGAGCCACCTCAGGCCTTTCCGGCCGGATAGCGCACGGACCCGGCGGGCGCAACGGGAACTTGGGTTGGACAGGGCTCCCCTGCTCCCGGCGCGGGGGCATAGGCGATCTCAGCCGTCATGCCCGGGCTTGTCCCGGGCATCCACGTTCTTGGTTCTGCGCGGCAAAGACGTGGATGGCCGGGACAAGCCCGGCCATGACGAGCATTTATTGCAGCGTCGGATCGAGCCGGTCGCGCAGCCAGTCGCCGATCACAGAGACCGCCAGGGTGGTGACCACGATGGTCGTCGCCGGCGCCAGCATGATCCAGGGGGCGCGGGTCAGATATTCCCGGCCATAGCCGACCATGTTGCCGAGGCTGGTCATCGGCGGCTGCACGCCGAGGCCGAGGAAGGACAGGCCTGACTCCATGAGGATCACCTCGGGGAACACGAGCGTGGTCGAGACGATCAGGGTCGAGGCGATGTTGGGCAGGATGTGCCGGAGATAGATCCGCGACGGCGTCGCCCCTAATTGGCGGACGGCGGCGGCGTAGCCCTGCGCATTCGCGGAGATGGCAAGGCCCCGCGCGATGCGGGCGTAGCGCTCCCAGCCGAACAGGCCCATCAGCCCGACCAAGAGCGGCAACGAGTTGCCGAAGAACGCGAGCACGGCCAGCGCCATGATCAGGAAGGGCATGCTGGCCTGGAAGTCGGTCAGCATCAGCACGAGCTGCTCGACGGCCCCGCGAAAATGCGCGGCGAGGAAGCCGAGTATGGTCCCGACCACGGCCGAGATTGCGGTCGCGCCGAACGCGATCAGGAGCGAGATGCGGATCGAGACGAGCAGCCGCGACAGCACGTCCCGGCCAAGCTCGTCGGTGCCGAGCCAGTGCGCGGCATTGCCGGGCGCCGCGAGCCGGTTGCGCAGGTCGAGCTGGGTGAAGCCGTATGGCGCGATCTTCTCCGCGAAGGCCGCGATCAGCAGCATCGCGACGATCCAGGTGATCGCCAGCGCGACCGAGACCGGAATGGCCGGCAGGCTGATGCGGCGTGAAAACGCCTTGGTCTCCTTCAGCGTCGCGTCGGTCATGCATGCGCTCCCTTGCTGCGCAGGCGCGGGTCGAGGAAGCCGTAAAGGAAGTCGACGATCAAGTTGGACGTCACCATGGTCATCGCAACCAGCAGCAGGATGCATTGCACGACGGCGAGATCGCGGTTGGCAACCGCAACGACAAGAAGCCGCCCTACTCCCGGCCAGGCGAACACGCTCTCGACCACGACTGCGCCTGCGATCAGCGTGCCGACCATGAAGCCGAGGATGGTCACGGTCGGGATCGCCGCGTTCGGCAGCGCATGCGAGGTCACCACCTTGCGCCACGACACGCCTTTTGCGGATGCGGTGCGGATATAGGGCTGGCCCAGCACCTCCAGCATAGCGCTGCGGGTGAAGCGCGCCAGCACCGCCGCGCCGCCGAGGCTGAGCGTTGCGATCGGCAGGATGGCGTGGCGCCAGCTGTCCTGCCCACCCGAAGGCAGCCATCCCAGCTGCACGGCGAAGACGAGCACCAGCAGCAGCGCGAGCACGAAGCTCGGCACGGTAAAGCCCGCGACCGCCGTCATCATCACCGCACGGTCGATTCCCGAGCCGCGATGCAGCGCGGCGTAGATCCCTGCGGGAACGCCGAGCGCGACCTTGAAGAAGAACGCCGGCAGGGTCAGCGCCAGGGTCGCGGGGATGCGCTCCAGCACCAGCTCGATCGCGGGCCGGCCGTCGCGCATGGAGCGGCCGAGCTCGCCTTTCGCGATGGCGCCGAAATAGTCGAAATATTGAGCCCAGATCGGGTCATCGAGGCCCCAAGCCTTGCGGAATGCCGCGAGCACCTCCGGCGGCGCCTCCGGTCCCAGGATCATCAGCGCGGGATCGCCTGACAGCCGCAACACGATGAAGGCGAAGGTCACGACGAGCACGATCGTGAGCGCGGCGCGTCCGATCCGAATGGTGAAATAGCGTCCCATTACGCGGCGTCCCGTGTCGCAGCGCCGGTGACGAGATGGCAGGCGACCTGCCGGTCGCCGCCGACGGCGGACAGCGCCGGCACCTCGCTCGCGCAGCGCGCGATGGCGCGCGGACAGCGCGGATGGAAGGCGCAGCCCGTGGGGCGCGCGGCCGGGTTCGGCGGGTCGCCTGACAGCACGATTCGGCCGGCACTGCGGCGGCCCGGCGCGGGCGAGGCCGAGACCAGGGCCTGGGTGTAGGGATGCTCGGGCCGCGCGAACAAATCGTCGGCGCTGCCGATCTCGACGATGCGGCCGAGATACATCACGGCGACGACATTGCTGATCTGCCTGACGACGCGCAAATCGTGGCTGATGAACAGCAGCGTCAGCGACAGCTGCGCCTGGAGATCGCAAAGCAGGTTCACCATCTGCGCCTGGATCGAGACGTCGAGCGCGCTGACCGGCTCGTCGCAGACCAGGAAATCCGGCTTGGTGGCCAGCGCCCGCGCCAGCACGATGCGCTGACGCTGCCCGCCGGAGAGCGCGCCGGGATAGCGTGCGCCATGCGCCGGCGTGAGCTCGACGGCGCGCAGCAGCTCGCGGACGCGCTCCTCGCGCTCCGCCGGCGTACCGAGGCCGTGAATGTCGAGCGGCTCGCGGATCTGCGTGGCGACCGGCAGCCGCCGGTCGAGTGCACCGAGCGGATCCTGGAAGATCATCTGCATCCGCGCGCGCTGCGCACGCCACGCCGTTGTCCCGAGCGCGGCCATCGGCTTGCCGTCGAACCGTACCTCGCCGCTATCAGGCGGCTCGAGGCCGAGCACGATGCGGCCCGTGGTGGATTTGCCCGAACCGGATTCGCCGACGAGACCGAGCGTCTGGCCCCTTGGAATCGTCAGCGACACGTCGTCGACGGCATGCACGGCCGCAGCTCTCCCGAACATTCTGGAGCGCATCGCATAGGTGCGCGAGATCGCGGAGACCTCGACGAGCGGCGGACTCATTCGGCGGCAATCCCGAGCAGCGCGCGGCGCGAGGCCTCGGCGCGAACGCAGGCGACGCTGCGATCATCGGCGATCGGCACCAGGCTTGGCGCCGCAAGGCCGCATGCTTCCGCGACCGGTGCACAGCGCGGCGCGAAGGCGCAGCCGCCGGGCATGTGCGCGGGATCGGGCACCGTGCCGGGAATGGCGGTGAGGCGCCGCCGCGGACCCTCGAGCGGCGGCAGCGCGCCGATCAATCCTTGCGCGTAGGGATGCACGGGATCGGCGAACAGCTGGTTGCTCGGGGCCTGCTCGACGATGCGGCCGGCATACATCACCGCGACGCGGTCGCAATTCTCCGCGACGACGCCGAGGTCGTGGCTGATCAGCACCATGGCCATGCCGAGCTCGCGGCGGACCGTGGAGAGCAGCTCCAGGATCTGTGCCTGAATGGTGGCATCGAGCGCAGTGGTCGGCTCGTCGGCGATGAGGAGATCGGGATTGCCGGCCAGCGCCATCGCGATCATGATGCGCTGGACCTGGCCGCCGGAGAATTCGTGCGGATAGGCCTCGAGCCGCCGGCCTGCGTCGGGAATGCCGACGAGATCGAGCAGCCGCCGCGCTTCCGCCTTCACGGCGTTGCCTTGGAGATCGCGGTGCAGCGCCAGCGCTTCGCAAAGCTGCCTGCGGATGGTCAGCACCGGGTTGAGCGCGCTCGCCGGATCCTGGAAGATCATGGCGATGCGCCCGCCCCTGACCTGGTCGAGCTCGGTGGCCGGCGCGCCGAGAATCTGGCGCCCGTTGAGCCGCACCGAGCCAGAGACGTGCGCATAGCGCGGCAACAGCCCCAGCGCGGCCAGCCACGTCACCGACTTGCCGGAGCTGGACTCGCCGACGAGGCCGACGGCCTCGCCCTTCTGCAAGACAATGTCGACGCCGCGCAGGACCGGCACGCCATTGAATGCGACGCGCAAGTCCTCGATGCTGACCAGCGGCTTCACCTTCAGACCTCGAAATTGCCGGCGCGGAAATCCATCGCGAAGGCGGGCGCCGCCTTCCACTTGATCGATTTCGGCTTGGCCGTGAAGGTCGCGTTCTGGTGCAGCACCGTGTAGGCGGGATCTTCGCGCTCGGCGATCTCCAGCATGCGGCGGAACGCCTTCTTGCGCGCGGCGCGATCGGTCGAGGTCTCCAGGAATTCGGAGAGCGTGTTCAGCTCGGCGTTGGTCCATTCGCCGATCTGCTGCTGCTGGCCGTTGGGACCGTGCTGGGCGACCAGCGACGACACTGGATCGTTGAAGGCGGCCGAGTTCGACCAGTCGCGCACGGCGCGTGCCGGCCCGCGCTCCATGATCTGCGACCAGTTCTCCTTGGTCTCGATCTGGACGTTGAGGCCGACAGACTTCCACATCTCGACCAGGATCTGCGCGGTCGCGACCTGGTTGGTGTAGTAATTGTTGAGCAGGCGGTACGGGATCGGGTCGCCCTTATAATTGGCCTGCTTGAGCAGATCCAGCGCGAGCTTGGGATCGTAGGCCGGCACATTCCAGTCGGCGTTGAACATGTCGCCGTAGAATTCCCATTGCAGACCCTTCGGCACCCGGGTGCGGCCGGACCACAGGCTGTCGACGATCGCCTGGCGATCGATCGCATGGGTGAAGGCGCGCCGCACCAGCGGATTGGCGAGCACGGCATGGTTCTTGTCGAACACGGTGAGGCGGTGGTTTTGAATCGTGCCGCCCTGCACTTCGAACGCGGAATTCTTCTCGATGCCGGCGATCTGGTCCGGCGGGATGTCGCAGGCGAACTGGTATTCGCCCGAGAGCAGTCCGTTGATGCGGCTGGCGACCTCAGGCACTTCGAGGAAGCGGATGCGCTTGAGCGGCGGCCGGCCGCCCCAATATTCGTCGTGGGCTTCCAACGTCAGCGAAACGTCGGGCTTGAGCTCGACGACCCTGTAGGGACCGGTCGTCACGGGCTTGCGGGCCCAGTCGAGATAGCTCGCCGCCTCTTCCCAGGCGCGGCGGTTCACGATGTCGGAGCCGTAGCGCGACAGCCGGCCTTCGATCGTGACATCAGGCGTCGCGTTGTAGAAGCGCACCGTGTACTTGTCGACGGCATCGACGCGCACCAGGTCCGGCCAGATGCGGCGGGCGACCGCGGGGACGTCCGGCGGCAGCTCCTTGCCCGGACGCGGCGTCGGGATCTTCTCGAACGCCTTGATGGTCGAGCGGTTCTTGGCCTCGGTCTCGCCGAACATGCGCTCGCGGCTGAAGGTGAAGACGACGTCTTCCGCCGTGAGCTCGTCGCCATTGTGGAACTTGACGCCCTGGCGCAGCTTCACCTCGACGGTCTGGTCGTCGATGCGGCGCCATTCGGTGGCGAGGCCCGGCACAGCTTCGAGCTTGCCGCGCCAGTTCTTCGAGATCAGGCCTTCCCAGATCGAGGAGAAGAACACGCGCTCGCCGACATTGGACTGTTCGCGCAGCACGTCGAGCACGTTCGCATTCGTGACCTTCTGGACCGCGATGGTCACAGAAGGACGGTTGTCGGCTTGCGCGATGGCAAAGCGCGGCAGCAGCAAGGTGCTTGCGGCAGCGCCGCCGGATTTCAGGATGGTGCGACGGGTGAGCTTGCTCATGAGGATAACCCCTGCCCTGTGTGATGTCGGTTATTCGGCGAGACCGAGCGCGGCGAGATGCGCCGCGCCCTTGCGGACGTCTTCGTGGTTGCGGAGTTCGAGGATCAGCCGCGGATTCGACGTCAGCCGTCCCAGCGCGCGGAATACGGCGCCCCAGGGAATGTTGCCCTCGCCCGGCGCCCAGTGCCGGTCGGCAAAGCCGTCGGTGTCCTGCAGATGCACATGCGTCAGCATGTCGCCGGCGGTCTCGACGTAATAGTCGACCGGCGGCGCGCCGGTGGAGATGTGCGCGTAATTGGCGTGCCCGGTGTCGAGCGAGACGCGGACCTTGCTGCTTTCCAACGCCTTGGCGAGGCGCACGCGGTCGCGCGGATCCTTGTCCTCGATGTTCTCGATGACGATCTCGCAGCCGATCGTCTCGGCTCGCGCAATCACCTCGGCGAGCGTTGCCTTGACGCGCTCGACGATATTGGCGCGATTGTCGGGATAGAGATCGAGATTGTTGTGGTCCCAGGTCGTGAATGGCGAGTGGATCACCATCTGCGTCGCGCCCAGGAACTCGGCGGCCTCGAGGCCCTGCAGCAGGCGCTTAGTTACGGCCTGGCGGATCATCGGATCGTGGCTGTCGATCTTGAAGCCCCAGAACGGGCCGTGGATGCCGAGCCGGCCGGTGTGACCGGTGAGCATCTGCTTGATCTCGCCGGCAGTTGCCCGCCAGTCGCTATCGAGCAGATCGGCCCGGAAGAAGTCCTGGATTTCCAGATCGCGCTGCTTTTCGAGAAGCCATTCACGATGCGCGGGGATCGATTTGATGGACAATGCGGCGCCCAGCACCGGCTTCGACATGGCATGCTCCTTCGTCGTCAGCGATGACGGGAGCAGCGCTAGACCAGTTCAATGACAGGCCCGTGAAATGCGCCCTCCGCAGCGTGGACGAGATGTGGACATCCTGCCCGCGCGTGCTGCAGTTCAAGCAAAAGCGATCGCTGCGAGCGATGCCGAATGGGCACATGGCAAGCGCCATCGTGTCCGTAGTGATCCGGAATGGAATCCTAGCCGTCCTTCGCGTACATCGCGGGACATCGATCGGCGGCCACTTCCACGGGCATCATCCTCTGATCGCGCTACATGGGGTTGGGGGACCACATGGGGCG
>NZ_JADYVO010000010.1:257500-260320 GCF_020193825.1 Bradyrhizobium sp. NBAIM18 | reverse complement strand
CACCTAGCGGGGGAGGCGGGCGTCTGGCCGGGGGGCCGCCAGCGCTTGGGACGGCACGCCCCCAGGTTGGCGGAGGTGCGGAGGAGAGGCCCCGGGGGAGGCCGCCAGGGAGGGCTCCAAGGCGCCCTCCGGAGCCCGCCGGCGGGCAAACTTTTTTTCAGATTTTTTGCCGGGCAGGCTCGTTCGATGTGCCCCGCGGCTTTCTAAATGGCTGGAATCGTGGGTGTTTTCTCGCTGGTCCGCTGTGCGACGATTTGTTGACGATTGGCGTTGACAGGCCGGAAGGTGGGGCCTATAACCCCAACCACTGAGCGCGGCGCCGCCGGGTCACTGACCAAGGCGAGCGAACGCGCCACTGATGCTCCTCACCTTGTTGAGTGACACAACAGCCGACACCAGTCGGTTGGAGTTCATCCATCGTCGGTAAGGGTGTCGGAACCCTTCCTCTCAGGAAGGTTGAGGCCTCCATGGTCTCGGGCTGTTTGACAAGTGAAGATGAAGAAAGAGAAACGTGGACGGCGGAGTCCTTGCGGGTCTCGCTTCCGAGAAGCTTCGGCTTTTCTGATCGAGACCGGACGAAAGACTTCGGCGGTACACGTTTTAAAGGAAACACCATCGTTGCCAGCGATGTGAATCGCGGGCAGCACATCGACTTCGGTCGATAATGGTGGGACCTCGTCAAACGTTGTGATCAGCCGGTTCAAAGTTCAAGTCCAACTTGAGAGTTTGATCCTGGCTCAGAGCGAACGCTGGCGGCAGGCTTAACACATGCAAGTCGAGCGGGCGTAGCAATACGTCAGCGGCAGACGGGTGAGTAACGCGTGGGAACGTACCTTTTGGTTCGGAACAACACAGGGAAACTTGTGCTAATACCGGATAAGCCCTTACGGGGAAAGATTTATCGCCGAAAGATCGGCCCGCGTCTGATTAGCTAGTTGGTGAGGTAATGGCTCACCAAGGCGACGATCAGTAGCTGGTCTGAGAGGATGATCAGCCACATTGGGACTGAGACACGGCCCAAACTCCTACGGGAGGCAGCAGTGGGGAATATTGGACAATGGGGGCAACCCTGATCCAGCCATGCCGCGTGAGTGATGAAGGCCCTAGGGTTGTAAAGCTCTTTTGTGCGGGAAGATAATGACGGTACCGCAAGAATAAGCCCCGGCTAACTTCGTGCCAGCAGCCGCGGTAATACGAAGGGGGCTAGCGTTGCTCGGAATCACTGGGCGTAAAGGGTGCGTAGGCGGGTCTTTAAGTCAGGGGTGAAATCCTGGAGCTCAACTCCAGAACTGCCTTTGATACTGAAGATCTTGAGTCCGGGAGAGGTGAGTGGAACTGCGAGTGTAGAGGTGAAATTCGTAGATATTCGCAAGAACACCAGTGGCGAAGGCGGCTCACTGGCCCGGTACTGACGCTGAGGCACGAAAGCGTGGGGAGCAAACAGGATTAGATACCCTGGTAGTCCACGCCGTAAACGATGAATGCCAGCCGTTAGTGGGTTTACTCACTAGTGGCGCAGCTAACGCTTTAAGCATTCCGCCTGGGGAGTACGGTCGCAAGATTAAAACTCAAAGGAATTGACGGGGGCCCGCACAAGCGGTGGAGCATGTGGTTTAATTCGACGCAACGCGCAGAACCTTACCAGCCCTTGACATGTCCAGGACCGGTCGCAGAGATGTGACCCTCTCTTCGGAGCCTGGAGCACAGGTGCTGCATGGCTGTCGTCAGCTCGTGTCGTGAGATGTTGGGTTAAGTCCCGCAACGAGCGCAACCCCCGTCCTTAGTTGCTACCATTTAGTTGAGCACTCTAAGGAGACTGCCGGTGATAAGCCGCGAGGAAGGTGGGGATGACGTCAAGTCCTCATGGCCCTTACGGGCTGGGCTACACACGTGCTACAATGGCGGTGACAATGGGATGCTAAGGGGCGACCCTTCGCAAATCTCAAAAAGCCGTCTCAGTTCGGATTGGGCTCTGCAACTCGAGCCCATGAAGTTGGAATCGCTAGTAATCGTGGATCAGCACGCCACGGTGAATACGTTCCCGGGCCTTGTACACACCGCCCGTCACACCATGGGAGTTGGTTTTACCTGAAGACGGTGCGCTAACCCGCAAGGGAGGCAGCCGGCCACGGTAGGGTCAGCGACTGGGGTGAAGTCGTAACAAGGTAGCCGTAGGGGAACCTGCGGCTGGATCACCTCCTTTCTAAGGATGATCCTTCAGCGAGCTCACGCTCACTATCGGATCGTTTTAGAAACATCAGTGGCCAACAGATCGCCAGATCGTTGAGCTGCATTGGCGGGATTTCGCCGTCTTCGTTTCTCTTTCTTCGCGGACGAACACGCGCTGGGCCTGCATCAAGCAGGATCCCACGGTCCCTGACGGGATATGCGTTAGGGGCTTGTAGCTCAGTTGGTTAGAGCGCGCGCTTGATAAGCGTGAGGTCGGAAGTTCAAGTCTTCCCAGGCCCACCACTTTCATCGAGTGAGCATTCGTCTTCTGGTTACGGGGCCATAGCTCAGCTGGGAGAGCGCGTGCTTTGCAAGCATGAGGTCGTCGGTTCGATCCCGTCTGGCTCCACCACGCTTCGCCTTTCAGGCTTCGCGTGGCGCAGCCAAGCACGGTCGAAGCGTGCCCGGCGTAGCTCACTTGAGCGTAGACGGGCTGGTTGAGATCAGCCCGTAACCATCACCGTCCGCGAAACATCACTTCGCATCCTGCTAGTCTGGATAGACAGCAAGATGCGTGTTTTCTGACATCGTAAAGAGGAGATCGATCCGAGTTGGGTCGTGCAGCAGATTGTTGCGCGAATCCTTCATTAT
>NZ_JADYVO010000010.1:0-252500 GCF_020193825.1 Bradyrhizobium sp. NBAIM18 | reverse complement strand
CCTCTCCGGGGCTTTCGTCGTTTCGCCGCGCGCGGCGCGATGCGCTTACGTCCGCGTCCGCATTCGCATCATGAAGGTGTCGAAGCTGAGCTCGGCCACCTGCATCCACGCAAGCGATTCGGTGCGGAAGGCGGTGAGGCTCGCATACATCTTGCCGAAATGCGGGTTGTTCTTGGCGAGATCTGCGTAGATCTCGTTGGCTGCGCCGTAGCAGGCCTCGAGCACCTCCTGCGGGAACGGCTTCAGGATTGCGCCGGAGGCCAGCAGCCGTTTCAGCGCAGGCGGGTTCACCGAATCGTACTTGCCGGTCACCCAGGTGAAGGTGTCCATCGATGCCGTGCTGATGGCGGCCTGGTAGTGCTTCGGCAGCCCATTCCACTTCTCGAGGTTCATGATGTTGTGGCCCTGGCCGGTGCCTTCCCACCAGCCGGGATAGTAGTAATACTTCGCCACCTTGACGAAGCCGAGCTTCTCGTCGTCATACGGACCGACCCACTCGGCCGCGTCGATCGTGCCCTTCTCCAGCGCCGGATAGATGTCGCCAGCCGCGATCTGCTGCGGCACGCCCCCGACCTTTGAGATGATGGTGCCGGCGAAGCCGCCGACCCGGAATTTCAGGCCCTTGAGATCATCGACGGTCTTGATCTCCTTGCGGAACCAGCCGCCCATCTGAGCTCCGGTCGAGCCTGTGGGGACGCCGATCGCCTTGTGCTCTTTCAAGAGATCATTGAGCATGTCCTGACCGCCGCCCCATATCAGCCAGGAAATGTGCTGACGCGTATTGAGGCCGAAGGGCAGCGAGGTGCCGAACGTGAATGCCGGGTTCTTGCCCCAATAATAGTAGAGCGCGGTGTTGCCCATTTCGACGGTACCGTTGGACACGGCATCGAGCACTTGCAGGCCCCCGACGATTTCGCCGGCCGCGAAGGGTTGGATTTGGAATCTGTTGTCGGTGATCTCCGCGACGCGCTTGCAGAAATATTCGCAGCCGCCATAGAGCGTATCGAGTGACTTCGGCCAACTCGCCGCCAGCCGCCATTTCACCTCGGGCATCGATTGCGCGATCGCCGGCGCAGCGACTGCACTTG
Organism: Bradyrhizobium sp. NBAIM18; assembly: GCF_020193825.1. NCBI lineage: Bacteria > Pseudomonadati > Pseudomonadota > Alphaproteobacteria > Hyphomicrobiales > Nitrobacteraceae > Bradyrhizobium > Bradyrhizobium sp. NBAIM18. The sequence goes on along the minus strand of NZ_JADYVO010000010.1, from coordinate 251,412 downwards.
CGGCAAGGCCCAGTCCGCCTGCCGTCAGGAATTTACGACGTTCCATGCGTTTCCTCCTGTGATGTCGTGTCCTCGACGAGGAATCGCGGTCTTGCTGCCGCTTTCGTCTCCGCCGCTGGCCGACGTTTCTTGGTGTCCGAAATTCAGTATTCCCGGATCGCAGTCAGGATGACCAAAGGGGAACCGCAAATCAAGCGCACTTTGGTTGTGGCCGCCAACGCCGATTAATGCTGCGGTGCGAACGCGGCTTCCATGGCCTTGCGCGCCTTCACCGTTTCGTTGCCGGGGTCGAATTCGACATCGCTCCAGCGTACCAACGTGCCATGGGCGACGTCGTGCTTAAGCTTGAGGCGATGTGCGAGCCCGATCGGCAGGGCGCCGGCCCTGAGGCTCGCGGCCGCCGGTATCAGCTTGCCCCATACCGTGTAGCCGCCTTCGCCGTCGAGCATCTCCCCGGCACGCAAGTTACGTTTGGCCACGGCGGCGACGTCGCCGCGGAATCCGTAAGGCTGCCCGGTGGGCTCGCCCCGCAGCGCGGCCGACAGCACCGAGATGTTCAGCTCGAGCCCGATCAGATGATACGGCTTGTACATGGCGGCGAAGCTTCCACTGCCATCGGTCTTCAGGCCATATTGCCGGAAGCAGTCGGCGGCATAGTCGCTCGGTGCCTCCAGCACCACATAAACGCCCCAGCGCAGGTCGCGAAACACCGGCCTGCCGTCGCGCTCGAGCGAGGAGACCACTTCGACGACACCGGATCGCTCCAGCACGCCGCCGCGCGAGCGCGGCCGCATGACATGCGGCAGATCGTCGACGCCGCACGGCGGAAACGCCAGGCCCTCCGCGGGCACGTCGAGGCCGCAGGCATTGGCGATCGCGGCCATCTCGATCGCCGATTTGGTGCCGTCGAGGAAAGAGTTGAACATCTGCGGATTCATGCCGGCCGACTGCGCTTCGCCCGCGGTCAGGCCGTAATGCTGCCAGACCCCGTCGGGCGTCACGTCGTGATAGGCCGGCAGGTACTTCGTGCCCTTGCCGGCGGCAACGACGTGAAATCCTGTGGCGCGGGCCCAATCGACCATCTCCGCCGTCAGCGCCGGCTGGTCGCCGTAGGCGAGCGAATAGACCACGCCGGCTTTGCGCGCTTCGTCGGCGAGCAGCGGGCCCGCCAGCACGTCGGCCTCGACATTCACCATCACGATATGCTTGCCCGCCGCGATCGCGGCGCGCGCGTGGGCAATGCCGACGGCGGGATTGCCGGTCGCCTCCACCACCACGTCCATGGCGCCGCCGGCAATGGCGCGCGCGCCGTCATCGGTGAACACGGTCGCGGCGATGCGCTCGGCGTCCCAGCCGACGGTCCGGCAGGCCTCGCGCGCCCGGTCGCGGTCGATGTCGACGATGATGGGCACCTCCAGCCCCGGCGTGTGCGGCACCTGTGCGAGAAACATCGAGCCGAACTTGCCGGCGCCGATCAGCGCGACACGGACGGGCTTGCCGGCGGATGCGCGGGCTTGCAGGAGGCGGAAGAGGTTCATGGGGAAGATCCGTGGGTACAACAATCAAAGCTCGTCATTCCGGGGCGCGCGAAGCGCGAGCCCGGAATCCATACTCCCGATCGTGGCTATGGATTCCGGGCTCGACGCTGCGCGTCGCCCCGGAATGACAAGGTTACTCCGCCGCCTGCCGCGGTGCCCGTGCCAGCCGCAGCAGCGCGTCGTCGTCCACCGTCTTGATCGGCGTGAAATCGCGATGCGCGATGTAGTCCGGCCGGGTCGGTGTACGGATATGGTTCGAGACCGCGTTCAGCGTCAGGTACACGATCTTGCGCGGATAGGGCGTGATGTTGCCGCTGGAGCCGTGCACGAGATTGCCGTGAAACATCAGCATGCCGCCCGGCTTGCCCGTAGGCGCGACGATGCCGCCCTGCTTGACGAGGCGCGTCACCGTATCCTCGTCCAGCGTCCACAGCGGATAGGAGGTGGTGGCGAGGTCATGCGAAGCCTCGAGATCGCCGGCGTTCTGGCTGCGCGGCACCAGCATCAGGGGACCGTTGATCGGCATCACCTCGTCGAGGAAGATTGCGATGTTCATCGCTCGCGGCTCCGGCATGCCGTCGTCGCGCTTCCAGGTGCCGTAGTCCTGGTGCCATTGCCAGACGTCACCGGTGAAGGCCGATTTCGCGTTGATCTTGAACTGGTGCATGTAGACGGGCTCGCCGAACACCTGCTCGACCGGCTCGATCATGCGCGGATGCGCGCCGAGGATCGCGAACGCCTCGTTGTAGAGATGCGCGGCAAAGGCCGTGCGCGGAGCGCCACTCTTCTCGCGCCAGACCTCCGGCCGGTTGGCCTCATAGATGGCGACCGCCTCGCGCGCGAGCAGGTCGACCTCCTCCTGGGCGAACAATTCAGGCAAGAACAGCCAGCCCTCGCGGTGGAAGAACTCCAATTGCTCCTGAGACAGTTTCATGGGTCGTCCTCCTGTTTGCTTTGTTTTGTCATTCCGGGGCACGCGAAGCGTGAGCCCGGAATCCATTCCTCCGCAGTCTCTGCCGCCCAATGGATTCCGGGCTCGACGCTCCCGGGCCGCGCTTCGCGCGGTCCCGCCGCGTCGTCCCGGAATGACGGCGTGCTACGCCGCCGCCTCTTCCGTCGCCCGCAATCTCTCCTCGGTCATCCGTCCCGCCGTTTGCGCATGCGCCAGCGCGGCGCGTTCGGCCGCCTTCGCGCTGCCGCTCAGAATGTGTCCGGCAATATCGGCATGCTCCGCCCAGGCGCTGGCGCGATAATCGAGCTCGGAGAGCACCGTCGCCATCGAGCGCCGCATGTGCGGCCATTGCGGCGCCATGGTCTCCTCGATCACGGGATTGTCGGCGAGCTGATAGATCGCGCGGTGAAAATCGACATCGAGGGTGATGAGCTCGGATAGCGTGGTGTCGCGGTCGCTGCGGCGCCCGGCGGCGAGCGCTGCCTCCAGTCGCGCGCGTCCCGCTGCGTCGCTGGCCGCGCGCTGAGCGGCCAGCCCGGCCGCCAGCGCGTCGATGGCGCCGCGCACCTCGTAGAGCTGACGGATGCGCGCGGGATCGAGCTGTGTCACTTCAAAGCCGCGGCGGCCGCTCTCGGCGACCAGGCCCTGCCGATGCAACAGATGCAGCGCATGCGACACCGGCTGGCGCGACACGCCGAGCCGATCGGCGAGCTCGTTCTGCCGGATGCGCTGGCCGGGCCGAAGCGTGCGGTCGGAGATCGCCTCCAGGATCCGCGCATAGACTTGGTCGATCAGGTTCGGGAGCGGGTCGAGAGGGATCACGCCGGCAGCTCCAGAATAACGAAGGAATACGGAATTCCGTATTCGAACTTACGCTCGGCGAGGTGGAGCGTCAAGCCGTATCTCGGGCGATCCCAAGGGCTTCACGTCACCCGGGTAAGCTGTTGATTTTCCTAAGTCCGTCTACTGTGCATGGGGTTGTTTTCGCGACAAGGGGTCCGGATCTGACTCATCCAGCACCTGCACCTCCATCGCGGCGATGTCGTCCGCATCGGCCACCGCCTCGATCGCGCCGATCCGCTCGCCCGCGAACGTCACGCGCAGCGCGACCCGCAACTGTCCGCCGAGGATGACGGCAGCACCCATCTCGCCATCGACCAGCGCCGTGCGCGCCGTCCGGGCGCGGCCCTTGTAGAGCTGCGCGACAGCCTCGGCGCCGCGCACCTCCGCCAGCGAGCCGAGCCGCACCGCCGCCTGATCGGCGCGGAATACCACGTCGGGATCCAGCACCGCGAGTAGCCCTTCGAAATTGCCTTCGCGCGAGGCTTTAAGAAATGCATTGACGATCCTTCGCTGCTGCGTCCGATCCGTCTCTGGCACCGGCGCGCCCTGCACGCGCCGCCGGGCGCGGCTCGCCAGTTGCCGCGAGGCATCGACCGAACGGCCGACGATCGGCGCGATCTCCTCGAACGGAACGGCGAACATGTCGTGCAGCACGAAGGCGAGCCGCTCCGCGGGCTGCAGCGTTTCCAGCACGACCAGCAGTGCCGCGCCGACGGAATCGGCCATCTCCGCCTCTCGCTCGCTTGTATCGTCGACCGGCTCGGGTACGTGCGGACCCATCGGATCCTCGCGACGCGATTTCCGGGCGCGCAGCATGTCGAGGCAGATGCGCGCCACGACCGTGGTCAGCCAGCCGCGCAAATTCGCGATGTCGGACAGGTCGTAGCGGCTGACCCGCAGCCAAGCCTCCTGCACGGCATCGTCGACCTCGGCGCGCGAGCCCAGCATGCGGTAGGCGACCGCACGCAAATGGTCCCTGCTCGCCTCGAACTGTTCAGTCAGAAAATTTTCTCCGGTCATCGGTCACATTCCCTCGTCGCGATCCGTCATGCCCATGACGAAGCCAATCCGGCCGATGTGACCGGAACCTTCGAAATTCGACAGATGGAGACGCAACATGATGCACGCACGCATGAAACACCCTGTCATGGTCCTGCCGGAGGCCATGAATGTCCTTCAGTCCCTCGGCAACCTGACAAAGCAGGGTCTGCCGGAAAGGCTCCTCGAACTGGTGCACCTGCGCGCCAGCCAGATCAATGGTTGCAGCGTGTGCGTCGATATGCACCCGAAGGTCGCCCGCAGACTGGGCGAAACCGACGAGCGCTTGTTCGCCGTATCCGCCTGGCGCGAGGCACCCTACTTCACCGACGCGGAGCGCGCCGCGCTGGCCCTGACCGAAGCCGTCACGCGCCTCGCCGATCGCGAGGATCCGGTGCCCGATGCGATCTGGAACGAAGCCGCCAAGCACTTCGACGAGCGCGAGCTCGCCACCCTGATCCTCGCGATCGCGACGATCAACGTGTGGAACCGCCTGAACGCGACGATCAAGATGCCGATCGGCGTGTGGAAGGTGTGACCTACTTCGCCAAGAACCTGCTCACCACCTCGCCGAACTCGAGCGGCGCCTGCTCGAACATCCAGTGGCCGGCGTTCGCGATCACCGCCGTCTCGGCGCCCGCGATGTGCGCGGCCAGTACGCGCCACATCACCGACAGGCTGCCGGTGGTGGCGCCGCCGCCGATCAGCAGCGTCGGCGTCCTGATTGCCTGCGCATCGCCGAGCGTGTAGGGCCGGCGCTGCTCGTTGATCTGGCCGAGGAAGGTGAGCGCGTTGTCGCGGAGCTGTTGCTTCGCCGCGGCCGGCACGCGCCGCCAGGAGCCGTCGCCCTCGATGCCTTCGTAGAAATTCCGCACCGCGCCCTCGAGGTCGCCGCCGCGGATCATCTCGACGGAGCGCGCCGTGCGGGCCGCCAGCGACGGATGCGCGGGCGTGCCTTCGGGCACAGGCAGGGATGGGTCGAGATCGCCGCCGGGCTCGGCCAGCACCAGCTTGTGCAACAGATCAGGCCGCGCCTGCGCCACGCGGAAGGCGATGTGGCCGCCGCGCGAATGGCCCATCAGGTCGACGGGGCCGGGCCTGACCTGCTCGATGAAGGCAATCGTATCGGCGACGTGCTGCGCCATCTTGTAGTCGTCGCCGACGGCGTCCCAATGCTCGGGAAAGAAGTGCCGCAGGCTGACCGCGATCACGCGATGGGATTTCGACAGCGGACCGAGCACCGAATACCAGGTGCGGAAATCACCGAGTGTGCCGTGCACACAGACCAGTGGCGGGCCCTCACCGACCTCGAGATAGGCCATGTCGTAACCATTGACGCGGAAGCTTTGCATGGTCAGCTCGCCAGAAAATCCAAAACCACTTCGGAGAATTTCTGCGGCGCCTGCTCGAACATCGGATGCGTCGCGTTCGGGATGATCGCCGTCTTGGAATAGGGCACATGCGCGGCCAGCGCATGCAGCACTTTCGGCAAGAGGCCCTTGGTCCGCGCGCCCAGGATGAACAGCGTCGGCATCTTGATCGCCTCCGCATCCGCCCTAGAGAACGGCGGGCGGCTGTCGCGGACCTGGCCGATCAGGGTATAGGCATTGTCGCGCAGGTTCTGCTTCACCATCGCGGGCAATCGCGGCCAGGTGCCGGGGCCTTCCAGCGTGTCGACGAAGACGGCGAGCCCGCCGTCGACATCGCCGGCCGCGATCTTCTCGGCCGAGGCCGTGAAGCGCGCCAGCAGCGGCGAGGGGCCGCCGACGTAGTCCGGATCAAGGCTCGCATCGAGCTCGCCCCCGGGCTCGGCCAGGATCAGCCGGCGTAAGAGATCGGGCCGCTGCTGCGCCACGCGGAAGCAGATATGCCCGCCGCGGGAATGGCCCATCAAATCGACCGGTCCCACATCGAGCTTGTCGATGAAGGCGATGACGTCCTCGACATGCTGGGCGATCGAATAGGTGTCACCGACGCCGTCCCAGCGCTCCGGGAAGAAGTGCCGCAGGCTGACGGCGATCACCCGGTGCCGCTGCGTCAGCGGCCCCAGCACGCAGCCCCAGACGCGGAAGTCATTCAGCGATCCATGCACGCAGACCAGAGGCGGACGGCCCCTGTCTTCGCCCACATCGAGATAGGGCATGTCGTAACCGTTGACGTGGAGGCTCTGCATGATGGACTCGGGAGAGGATTGGAACGCCTGTGCAAGATTCCCGGAAACCGGGTGGATCGCAACTATTTCCAAGCCTAGATTTGGCACGACATCAAAGTGGGGGCCTGCAACGGAAGCAAGCCAGGAACCTAGACATGACCGACCAGCATTTTGCCCTGTTCGACACAAGGATCGGCCTGTGCGCCATCGCCTGGGGCCCGCGGGGCATCAACGGCACGCAATTGCCGATGGGCGGCGAGCAGAAGATCCGCACCCGCATCAGCCAGCGTCATGCCGACGCCGTTGAGACCGAGCCGACCGCCGAGGTGCAACAGGCGATCGACCGCATGACGAAACTGCTCGCCGGCGAGCCGGATGATCTCACCGACATCCCGCTCGATCTCGACGGCGTGCCCGAATTCAACCGCGGCGTCTACGACATCGCCCGCGCGATTCCGCCCGGCAAGACCGTCACCTATGGCGACATCGCCAAGCAGCTCGGCGGCGTCCAGCTGTCTCGCGACGTCGGCCAGGCGCTCGGCCGCAACCCGTGCCCGATCGTCGTGCCCTGCCATCGCGTGCTCGCCGCGGGCAACAAGCCCGGCGGCTTCTCGGCGAATGGCGGCGTGGTCACGAAGCTGAAGATGCTGGAGATCGAAGGCGCGCTGGTGAACCACACGCCGAGCTTGTTCGATTGAAGATACCAAAGCTTGCTCGGCGTCATGGCCGGGCTTGACCCGGGCATCCACGTGTTCCTTTGCGGTACAAAGAACGTGGATGCCCGGGACAAGCCCGGGCATGACGGTGTTGAGAGCGGCCGCTCGCCCTAAATCTTCGTCGCCGTCTTCGGCCAATACCGATCACGCAAATGCCGCTTCACCAGCTTGCCGGTCGGCGTGCGCGGCAGCTCGGCTTCGAAATCGACCGAGCGCGGGCACTTGATGGCGGAGAGGCGGCTCTTGCAATAGGCGATCAAATCGGCCTCCAGCGCCTTGCCGGCGCGGCTCATGTCGTGCGGCTGCACCACCGCCTTGACCTCTTCGCCCATCTCCTCGTTCGGCACGCCGAACACCGCGACGTCGGCGACCTCGGGGTGCGTGATCAGCACGTCCTCGGTCTCCTGCGGATAGATGTTCACGCCGCCCGAGATGATCATGTAGGACTTGCGGTCGGTGAGATAGAGGAAGCCGTCCTTGTCGAGATAGCCGACGTCGCCGAGCGTCGACCATCCCTTGGCGTTGTAGGCCTTCTTCGTCTTCTCGGGATCATTGTGATAGGTAAAGGCGGGCGCGTCGGCGAAATAGACCGTGCCGATCTCACCGACCGGCTGCTCCTCGTCGTTCTCGTCGAGAATCTTGATCTTGCCGACCACGGCGCGGCCGACGCTGCCGCGATGCTCCAGCCATTGCTGCGAGTTGCAGACGGTGACGCCATTGCCTTCAGACCCGGCGTAATACTCGATCAGGATCGGCCCCCACCATTCGATCATCTTCGCCTTGACGTCGACCGGGCAGGGCGCGGCGGCGTGGATCGCGCCCTTCAGGGTGGAGACGTCGTACCTCGTGCGCACCTCGTCCGGCAGCTTCAGCATGCGCACGAACATGGTCGGCACCAGCTGCGATTGTGTCACCTTGTACTTCTCGACCAGCTTCAGGAACTCTTCGGCGTCGAAATGCTCCATGATGATGGAGGTGCCGCCGAGCACGATCGCCATCATGTTGAAGCGCAGGGGTGCCGCATGATAGAGCGGCGCCGGCGACAGATAGGTGCTCTCCGCGTTCATGCCGCACATGTCGGCGCAGAGCACGCGGAGGAAGGCGTTCGGCACGTCGATCCTGTTGCCTTCGAAAGCCTTCTTGATTCCCTTAGGGCGCCCGGTGGTGCCCGACGAATACAGCATGTCGTAGCCGGCGACCTCGTCGGCGATCGGCGTCGTCGGCTGCGCGGCGGCTTCCTTGTCGTAGGAGCGGAAGCCGGGCAGCGGGTCGTCCATCATGTAGAAGATCGGCTCGCCGGGCGTGCCTTTGATCAGGCCCTTGATCTGGTCGGCGCATTTCGGCGTCGTGATCACGACCTTGGCGCCGCAATCGGCGATGATGTAATCGATCTCGTCCTGCTTCAGGTAGCGGCTGATCGCGGTGTAATAGAGCCCGCTGCGCTGTGCCGCCCAGCACAGCTCCATGAAGGCGAGCCGGTTCTCCATCAACAGCGCGATGTGGTCGCCGGCCTTGAGGCCAAGCGAGCGGAACAGCTGCGCGCCCTGGTTCGAGAGCTCGTCGAGCTCGCGATAGGTGATCGCCTTGCCGGTCCCGGCCATCTGGTAGGCGATCTTGTCGGGCGTCGTCTTGGCGTGGATACAGGGGTGGGTCATGGCGTTTCCTCAAAACGTGAAATGGCGAGTAGCGAGTGGCGAATAGGGAAGAAGGGCAAACCGCTCTTCGCCTACTCACCATTCGCTACTCGCCACTCGCTACTCGCTTTTGTTCTTCTTACAGCCGCTCCACGATCGTCACATTGGCCATGCCGCCGCCTTCGCACATGGTCTGCAGGCCATAGCGCTTGCCGCGCTGGTGCAGCGCGTGGACCAGCGTCGTCATCAGCTTGGTGCCGGAGCCGCCGAGCGGATGGCCGAGCGCGATGGCGCCGCCGTTGACGTTGAGACGCTCCGGGTCGGCGCCGGTGGTCTTCAGCCAGGCGGTCGGAACCGAGGCGAAGGCCTCGTTGACCTCGAACAGGTCGATGTCGCCGATCTTCATGCCGGCCTTCTCCAGCGCGCGCTTGGTGGCGTGCAGGGGAGCATCGAGCATGATTACGGGATCGCCGCCCGTCATGGTCATGTGATGGATGCGGGCGAGCGGCTTGACGCCGAGCTGCTTCAGGCCCTTCTCGTTCACCACCATGACGCCGGAGGCGCCGTCGCAGATCTGGCTGGCGCTGGCCGCGGTCAGCTTGCCGTTCTCGGCGATCAGCTTGACCCCCTTGATGCCGTCGAGCGTGACGTCGAAGCGGATGCCTTCGTCGATGTGGTGGGTGTCCTTGCTGCCGTCGGCGCGGGTGATGTCGAGCGGCACGATCTCCTTCTTGAAGTGACCTGCTTGCGTCGCCGCGATCGCGCGCTGATGGCTGTCGTAGGAATATTGATCGAGCTCATCCTTGGAGAGGCCGTACTTCTCGGCCATCATCTCCGCGCCGGTGAACTGGCTGAACACGATGTTCGGATATTTCCTCTCGATGCCCGGGCTCTTGTAATTGCCGAAGCCGTTCTTGGCCGGAAGCTGCGATGACAGGCCCATCGGCACCCGCGTCATCGACTCCACCCCGGCCGCGATCACGACGTCCATCGCACCCGACATCACCGCCTGCGCGGCGAAGTGCAGCGCTTGCTGCGAGGAGCCGCACTGACGATCGATCGAGGTGCCTGGCACACTCTCCGGCAGCTTCGAGGCCATGATCGCGTTGCGCGCGACGTTGTTGGACTGTTCGCCGACCTGCATCACGCAGCCCATGATCACGTCCTCGACCTGAGCCGGGTCGACCTTGGTGCGGTCGACCAGCTCGTCCAGCACCTTCGCGGCGAGATCGGCCGGATGCCAGCCGGCGAGACGGCCCCCCTTGCGCCCGCCGGCGGTGCGCGCAGCGGCGACGATGTAAGCCTCGGCCATTTCGGTCTCTCCCATGATTATTTTGGATTGGGTTGTCGGGGCGGATTTAAGAGGCGGATCATCGTTTAGTCAATCGATCAATTAACTCTTGTGATGAGGCGCTGCTTGCGCTTATCTGCGCCCGCTCCAGCGGCCAAACAGGGATCTCCGTGGCGACCAGCGTACCGAACAGGCTCCCCAGCGGGAAAAATTCCACGGCAGAGAAATTGCTGGTGGCCGCGAGCGAGCTGATGATCGAACGCTCCTCGATCGAGATCTCGCTGTCCGATATTGCGCAGAAGTCGGGCGCCAACGCGGCCCTGGTCAAATATCACTTCGGCAACAAGGACGGCCTGCTGCTGGCGCTGCTGGCGCGGGATGCCGCGACCGAGATGACCAATCTCGAATATCTGCTGGCGCAGCCGATCACGTCGACGGCGAAGCTGAAGCTGCATATCGCCGGCATCATCCGCGCCTATCACCGGTTCCCCTACATGAACCGGCTGATCCACTATCTCTTGCACGAAACCAGCGCGAGCTCTGCCGACGAAGTCTCCAAGTTCTTCGTTGCGCCGCTCCTGGACTTCCACCGCCGCCTGCTGGCTGAAGGCGTCAGCCGCGGCGAATTCCGCCCGACTGATCCGGTACTGTTCTACACCAGCCTGATTGGCGCCTGCGATCATTTGTTCTTCGGCCGGCATGCGATGTCCCGCGCGACCGGCGTCGGCCCGGTCACCGACGATGTCTGCCGGCAATACATCAAGCACATGGAAACGCTGATCTGCGGCGGCATCCTCACGCAAGCCGAGGAAGCCGCTGCGGCCGGATAGTCCGGCCGACACGTGACGAGTCTAGAGAAGAAACGCTCAAGGAAAGGTACAAGCGATGCAATTGAAAGACGTGGCCGTTCTCATCACCGGCGGTGGCTCGGGCCTTGGTGCCGCGACCGCCCGCGCCATGGCGGCCAAGGGCGCCAAGATCGGCGTGATCGATCAGAGCAAGGAAAACGCCGAGAAGGTCGCCGCCGAAGTGAAGGGCGTCGCGCTGCATGCCGACGTCACCAGCGAAGAGCAGATCAAGGCCGCGATTGCGAAGGCGGAAGCCGCACACGGCGTCGCCCGCGTGCTGATGAACTGCGCCGGCATCGGCGGCTCGCAGCGCATCGTCGGCCGCGACGGCGTCTATCCGCTCGAAAAGTTCGCGCGCATCATCAACGTCAACCTGATCGGCACGTTCAACTGCCTGCGTCTGTTCGCCGAGCGTCTCGTCACCGCGGAGCCGATCGGCGAAGAGCGCGGCGTCATCATCAACACGGCCTCGGTTGCCGCCTACGAAGGCCAGATCGGCCAGATCGCTTATTCGGCCTCGAAGGGTGGCGTCGTCGGCCTGACGCTGCCGGCCGCGCGCGATCTCGCCAGCCAGAAGATCCGCGTCAACACCATTGCGCCCGGCCTGTTCTTCACGCCGCTGCTGATGGGCCTGAACGAAGAGGCCCGCAAGAGCCTGGGCGCCCAGGTGCCGCATCCCTCGCGTCTCGGCGATGCCAACGAATACGGCATGCTCGCGGTGCACATCGTCGAGAACCCGATGCTGAACGGCGAGACCATCCGCCTCGACGGTGCGATCAGGATGGCGCCGCGATAGGCGGTTCGTTCTTCCTTCTCCCCTTGTGGGAAAGTCAACGGCGGAAATAGACGAGCAAAATCAATCGGCAATCGTCCGAGTGTATCGCCGGTGTAAAAAGTAGAGAATCCGCTGACAGTGGCAGGAGATCGCCGCAAAGGCGAGCGGCCGAAGTCGCTCGCAGACACGATGAAAAATAAGCCGTGCGGCCGATGCGCCGAGCGGCTTCCTCCTTGCTGCCGACGTGCGTGATTACTTTGAGAACGTGGTTCACCGCGCGCGGGTTGATGACGTACGCCGCCGCGATCTCATGCTGAAACTGCCCGCACCAGCGGCGCAGCCAGACGTCAACAGCTTCTTCAAAGGTAAACTTGGTCTTGCGGGGCTGGTTGTCTTGAACGAGGGACTAGTCACGCTAGGCTCTCCTTGTGGTCATGGACATGCGAAAGCATCTCCTGTTGTGACAGACGCCACGGAAAGCCGAGCCCGCCGTCCAAGTGTGCTCGGCTCAGGTGTGATCCGGCAATCACTTCAGCCAGTAGGCCAAAGCCGCCGAGGTCGCGCAAGGTGGCGCGGAAAGTCATCCGTTACCAGGGATTGGCGGATAGTTCCTCACGATTTACCGGCAATTTCGACGGGCGGGGCTCCAATCGGCGCTGGATCTTGCTGGGATCAATGGTGCGGCACGAATCACCTATGGTGACCTGATGGCTGAAGAACAACCGTACCTCGCCGAAAAGCAGGTCCACGCGATTGAACCGGGAGCGTTCATACTTGACCTTTACCGGCTCGTTTGCATGGTCTGGACATCCCGCGATGTGGCAAGCCATGGCCTAAGCTCGCCCCCCATCGCAATGATGCAGGGAGGCTTCTTTAAGGCCGAGGTGACACGGATCTTGATCTCTTGTGCGGCTGGCCTGCGAATCCAGTTTGATCAGTTGGGACCAAAAGACGAGCAGCGCTCGGACTGTGGAAAGCTGTTTCCAAACTGGGCGACCGATTCTCGTAAGCTCGAAGTGCTCACCCTAGGCCTGCAACAAGATCATTCATGCGACCGACATCCGGTTTGATGTCGTGGTGCCCGATGCAACCAGAAACCCGGACGAGGAAGGCGCTTACTACCTACCGCACCTCTACCTCTATGGAAGCAAGGGCCGCAACTATTGGCGCGCGGAACTGTCGTCGATCGACTTCGCACGATGGAGCGCGGTGGCGTTTAGATTTTCGCCGTTTTGATGTGACTTATGGACGGCGTTCGCTCGGTTTCACTCGGGGTTCAGCTTCTCCATTTCAGCCTTCGCCGTTGCATTCTCGGCGGCCTGCTCTCGCGCGAGGGTGCTGCCGCTCAATCGGCGCGAGCTAAGGTTCTCCCAGTAGAACCAGACCGACTTCCGCCCGTCCGCAAACCACACCTCAAGGCTCCCGCAGTCGTCGTCTACGCCACGGATGGGATCGCCTTCGGCCATGGTGAATTGCTATTGTTCCGGCAGGACAGGGAAGAGTGCTACTTAGCCCTTGGACTGCGCGCTCGGCTCGTTCCGGATTTGACTTGGCTGCGCATCCGAGTGCTGATTCAATCCAGCCGTCGATTCGGAAGCGGGAATTGCAATGAAGACCAGCGAAACGCGGCAAGACTTTTTGGTGAGCATCCGCCCGCAGTACGTGGCCAAGATTCTCGATGGCCAAAAGACTGTAGAACTTCGACGGCGCTTTCCTGCCCCGGTGAGCGTTGGGACCAAGGTGTACATCTATTCGACTAGCCCGGTTCGTGCAGTCGTGGGATGCGCCAAGATCAAAGAGGTTCAGCGTCTTCCGATTGCTGATATCTGGAAACAGCACGCCGACGCCGCCTGCGTTTCACGCCGAGAGTTCTACGACTATTTTACCGGGACCAAGTTTGGCTTTGCCATCCTGCTCGGTGGGGTCAAAGCAATGCGCACCCACCTAACCGCGAGTGAACTTGAGGCTCTATTTGGGATTGTGCCTCCGCAATCTTACCGATACGTTACGAAGCGCTTTAATTCATTGCTAGACGATGGACCACTTCAAACTACTCATCGACACTCACATAGTGATCGGGCTGGAAGACCCGAAGCCGGTCGAGGCGCGACTCGCTGAGATTTCCCGGCTTAGCAATGAGTATGGCGTTGGCCTATTCGTTGAGGGCGCAAACTACGACGACATAGCACGTGATCGCGATGAGGGACGCCGCAGAGTCACGCTCAGTAAGTTAGATAAGTTTCAAAAATTAGCCCATTTGCCGAATCAAAGCGACGCAGATTTGGTTGCTCGTTTTGGCCCCATCAATAAGGACAATGATCGTTCAGATGCGCGGCTGCTCGCCGCTCTAGACGCGCGGGCTGTGGACTATCTCATTTCCGAGGACGGCAACCTGCACAAGCGGGCTGCACGGGTCGGATTAGGCGACCGCGTTCTCGCCGTCGATGATGCGCTGCAATGGCTAAAGCTCACCTTTGTAGCAAAGACGGTCGAACTTCCCCACGTCATCGAGCGCAAAGCATATGAACTCAGTGAACGTGACCCGATCTTTGCGAGTTTGCGCGAGGACTACCCACCCTTTGATGGTTGGTTTGAGCGTTGCAAACAAGCTCACCGTGATTGCTGGGTGCTAGAGATTGATACTGAGATAGCAGGCCTAATAATAAGAAAAACAGAGACGCACGCGGAAGCTCAAACCCAACACCGCGGGCCAAAGATTCTAAAAATCTGCACCTTCAAGGTGCGTGACGAGTATCTCGGCGAGAAGTTCGGTGAGCTGTTGTTGAAGCAAGCCCTCTGGTTCGCTCAACACAACAACTACGGCCTCGTTTATCTCACTGTTTATCCCAAGCACGCGCTTCTCATTGCATTGCTCAGGTATTACGGATTTTCGGAGACGAAGAGATCAGCGACCGGCGAGTTGGTGATGGAAAAGCCCATCCTGCGCGGTGCTCTGCCTACACTCACCGGAAGCGCGCTCGATTTCGCGCGGGCCAACTACCCCCGTTTCCATGATGGGGTAGCAGTAAGCAAATTCTATGTGCCAATCCAGCCGGACTACCACCGTAGGCTTTTTCCAGAGATCGCGTTCGGCCGAGAGTTACCTCTCTTTCCGACATCTGACTTCGGTCCGATCCTGACTCGCGAAAAAGATCGGACCCCCGGAAACACTATTCGCAAAGTTTATCTTTGTAACGCACGGACCACCATGATCAGGCCGGGCGACATTCTGCTTTTCTACATGTCGAAGGATGAAAGGTTGGCGGCGAGTCAGTCTATTACTACGCTCGCTATCGCGGAACAGGTGAGGGACATCGACGATCCGGATGAGTTGACAAAGCACACCGCAAAACGCTCCGTCTATTCACCTGAGGAAATGCGCGCAATGAATCCAACGCCTGCGTCACCGGTCAAGGTAATAGATTTTCTTTTGGTTGGTCACACGCAACCCGCTGTTGGATTGGCAGACCTTCGACGTCTCGGCGTTCTCCGAAGCCATCCGTACCAGTCGATTACGATACTGTCAGAGGATCAGTATCGAGCGCTTAGGGAAGCGCTTGACCTTGGTTTTGCGTTTTAGAACCTCGTTATTTTGTGCCGAACAGGGTGCAACTTGAGAGCTAAGATGCAGTCATGGCAGGATCGAAAGAGAAGCGAAGAAAATATCTGGCTCATCGCGCTGAGATGCTGGCGGCTATGGTGGTCGAACGCGCCCCGCTGAATAAGAAAAAGAACCTAAAGCCTAAAGGTCACGACAAACATCCCGAAGCCGATCCCGATTTGGTCGATGGTTGGGATGACGTCGTTGATACCACGCGACCGGCCAACGAGGCAGAGGCGAAGAGCGTCAAAGAGATCAACAAGGGTTGGGTCTCGAATGACTGGGGTCGGCTCCAGGGTCGCTCCACGCCGGGTGGGTTGCCATCGCTTGGCAAACGTAGGTAGTGGGTTTTCGTGCTCAAGCCGCTTTGCACTGCTCTGGCCTGGTCGCAGGCGCGCGCGCTGGATGCCAACGGCTGATGCCCTTGGCGCTGCAACATCGCGGGCAATCCGGACTTCTACAGATTTTCTGCGTAGCGTCTCAAGCCGCCTCCGGAGACCTCTGGTGCGTTCGGCACCTTGGCCGGTGTTCGGTGGCCGCCGAGTCCGTTAGCGCATGGGCGCGACGTCCAGCGAGGCTCGCGTGCCCGCTCCTTGGGTCACTCCGTCGCCTTTTTTGCAATCCTCGAGGCCTGTCCCCGGATGATTTCGCCCACAGCGATCGCATCTTCGAGTTCGATGCGCTCCACGCGCTGCCTCGTTAGATTCAACTGTTCCTCAATCAGTTCGGCGACTCTGTGCGCAAGCTGCGCTTTTAGTTCACCGCCACCGCGATCGATGGCCTCAAGTCCAGCGATCAAGGCGTCGATTTGCTGCTCGACAGCGGCGATCTGCTTATCGAGTTGCTTCGACTTTGGCAGAGCCGCCAATTTGGCCTTAGCGACATGAAGGGCAATCGATGCTGCAGCGGCGCGGCCCGCCGCATCTTGCTGCGGGGTGAGAGGCTCTACTGGTCCCTCTCCCTCTCGCCAACGTCCAAGTGAAATCTTGTCGATGCTCATATGTGTCGCCCTTCCGCCTAAAGATCAGCGCGTTGTTGCAGATCGCGTTCGCCCAGCTTCTATCACCGCGCTTTCCGCGTCTCCAGCGCGGCCATCAGCGCCGGTCGCCGTGCCTGCGCCAAGCCACAGTGGATGAACATGCCGTGCGAAGCCGATAGTTCGGTGTTCGTCGGCTCGTCGAACGCCTCGTCGAAGATCGAGACCGCAGCACCGGCAGATTTAGAGGTCTCCCCCAGGGGGCTCCGCGTCACGGATGCGCATTAGCGTCGTCCGAGCAAAACGCTGGCCGGCCTCCGGCTCGAATGCACAGCCCGGTACAGCCATGGCTCGACAAAGCTGCCGGCCTAGATGCCTCGCCCAGCTCTTTCGGCGTAGAGTTGGGCGGAGGCATATTTGCCCTTTGAATAGCGTGGCCAATCAAGCGCAAATCCGTTGTGAACCAGCCAGTCCGCCAGATCGATCCCGGCCGCCGAGCACGTCGCTACAGCGCGCCCGTACTGATCCGACCAGACAGGTACGCGGGTCACCGGCCTTTGAGCGATGAAGGCGCTGAGTTCGTTCGCGGCCTTCGCACCGCAACGATATGGCAGGCTGTCCTCGCCTCGGCAAAATTGAGTGCTCTCTGGCGCATCGATGCCGGACAGCCGAACGCGGGTGCCGTGGATTTCGAGCGTGTCACCGTCAATGATGCTGGTTTGGCCGATAAGGTCGCCGGCAACTCGCGGGGTCGGAGCCGCATATAGCGGCATTGGAGCCGCAAAACGGTCAGAGCCACCCGTCAAATTTGGGTCCTGCAAAGCCGCGGTGGGAGGCGGATTAGGCGACGACAATTCGGCCCCAGGCGGTGCCGCCTTCGGCCCACTCGCCACCATTTCGGGCGTACACCTCGTCGTTGGTGGATTGCCGCACGTTCTTTCGAGATCAGCCCAGCCGACACAACGGCCATCGGGCGCACGATAGCCGGGGCCGCCGCGCTCGCCGCATGCAGCGAAGGCGCTTGAAGCAACAAGCACCAGGATCGGGATTGTGATGCACCCCGACAACGCGGTGCAATGCCTTCGGAGGCTTGCCATGCGGCCCTCCAGCAGTCGACGCCGTTCTTTAGCCGAGCAGCCCATCGAACTTGTTTGGTCCCGACGGCGGGCTGATGCCGCTGAGCCGCAGCCGCCCGCTCGGCGTCACCGAACGCCGCGCCATAGGGCAGCAAGTCGTTCATCGCCTCCGAACTGATGCGGACGAGCGGATTGATACGTTGATGGCCTTCGGGGGTCGCGATGGTCAATTCACCCTCATGTGCTAGGGCCTCCTCTGCCTGTCGCCATGTGGCATAGGCGGCGCAGTAAACGCTGAACGGGCCGAGATCGAGGGTGGTCAAGAGGTTCAGTCTGTGCAGCTCAGGCGCAAGCTCCGTGCGCGTAGGCTCAATCGGAACGCGGCGCGCGGCGCTTGCCGGGGTTATCCTTGAGCAGGCGGCGCTGCGGATGTTCAGGCGGTGGACCGGGCATGAAAGGCTCCTTTCCGACCTCAGACCGTGCAATCTACCACGGTTTACTACGGATGGCCGATGCCACCAATCGGGTCGGTATCGCTCTCGTCGTAGCCGCGGCCGCTATAAGTGCGCTTCACGCGCGGTTTCGCTTGCGCGCAAAGTCGCAATTGAGCATTTTTGGCGCGATGGCCCGAATGATTCCTTCGACAGTGCGAGACTTCCACGGAAGTCAAGGCGAGGAGCGCGTCTTCCATGCTTTGCGGGGGCTTCCCGAACAGGTTACTGTCATCCATTCCTTCCGATGGCTGCACCCAGGGGCAATGCGAGGCATAAAGTCCAAGATGGGGTCGCAAGGCGAGGCGGATTTTGTGCTCTTCGACCCAACCGGAGGAGTGTTGGTGGTCGAGGTCAAAGGCGGCGACGTCTGGTGTGAAGGCGGCGAGTGGCGCCAACGCAACCGCCGGACTGGCGAGATCAGAGACATTTTCCCCGAGGAGCAGGCGCGGGCAACAGTTCATCGCATCCGCGAAGAGATCCGGATCAAAGTCCCGGCCGCGGACTCTCTCCTCTTCTGCCACGCCGTATGGTTTCCCGACGGCACGCCCGATCGATCCAAGCTGCCAATGTACTGCCCCTCCGAGATCGTCCTGGACGCTGAGGACATAGCCCGACCGGAAGCCGCGGTGCGAAGGGTATTTGGCTATTGGCACAAGGCTTTACCGGGTCGGAAGGGCATATCGCGCGAGGAAGGCCAACGTGTACTTGAAGCGCTGGCGCCGAGCTTTTCGATCGTTCGCTCGCTTCGTCAGACGCTCGATGAACGCGAAGAGCAATTCGTCCAGCTGACTTATGAGCAGGCGCGCGTTGTTCACTACCTCGACGATCAACGACATGCCGCTGTTCATGGCGCAGCTGGCACTGGCAAGACGCTGGTTGCGGTCGAAAAAGCGAAGCGGCTAGCCTCTCCTACGGAGCCGGTTCTATTCCTCTGCTACAACTCGGCCCTGAAGACGTTCCTTGAGACAAACCACGCCCATCCTAACGTTCACTACGCCACTTTCCACGGTTTCGTCCGAGAAGTGATCGGCCCCGAGGGCTCCCTGGAACATGCCGAGCAGTTATTGGTCGCATATTTGCTCGATGACGGCGCTATTCCCTATACGCATCTCATCGTGGACGAGGGGCAGGACTTCAAGGCGGAGTGGTTGGAGTATTTGAACCATCGTTTCAGAGATGGGGCGTTTTACGTGTTCTATGATCGGCATCAGCTGGTGCAGGCCGATGACGCTCGCTGGCTCGACGACGTCCCTTGCCGCCTGGTCTTGAGCCGCAATTGTCGCAACACCGATCCGATCGCCCGCGTCGCCTACCGCGCGGCCGGGCTGTCGATTGCGCCAAGCTTGGGCGTGACCGGGCCAAAACCTGTCCTGCACGTCGTCGCCGATGAGACCAAGGCCATCGAGCTCGCCAGGGGCCTGCTCGAAGCCGCGCAGAGCGGGGGAAAAACGCCTGCGCACGAGCTCGCTATCCTCACCCTGAACACCCTACCGAACGAGAGCCCTTGGCGACGGGTACGGGTCGGCGGGAAGGAAGTCGTGGACGTCCCCATGGCCGGACGGATCACTCTCACGACCGCGCGGCGATTCAAGGGCCTCGAGGCGAGCCTGGTCATCGTGGCCGACGCCGATTTCCGCGAGGCAGAGGATCCCGATTGGCGGCGCAGGCTGTACGTCGCCTGCTCCAGGGCCCGCCATGCGGTCCACATCATCTCGACAAGCAGCGAAGCCGACCTTGGACCCGCCATCCGCGCCTTTTCCAATACCGAGAAGGCTAGGCCGACATGGCGAGGGCTCGCTCGACATCTCGGCATGAGGCTGGGAGAAGGGGAGATCCATGATCCTTTCGAAGAACCGCGAGCAGGATGAGTACAGTCTCATCCGCAAGCCTGATCACATTGGGCGAGTCTGGGAGAAGATTGAGGCGGCACTGCCGAGGTATTGGGCATCGTTCATGAAACGCCAAGCGGCTGGTCGGCCCGCCGCAAGACTGGCACAGCATTTCGACGCCGCGCCCACCGCTTTGGATGCGACCATACTTACCGAAACGTTCGCCTCAGCGGTCCAAACCTACGAAAAGGCTGCCGCAAAATACCGGGACTTTTTCGATTCCGATGCGATGGAGGAGTACGGAGACGATCCAAATACATTCAAGCGGAACCTAGCCAAGGACGTGCCGGTGATCGCCGGTACGTTGAATCAGCGGCGGCCTGAACTGCGGGAGTGGCAGCAAAGCTTTCGCGGTTCGAAGGGCGTGGACCTCCTGGAGGTATTCTCCAATGTCCTGGAGTTCAGGATGGATTGGGCAAGGCATCATCCTGAAGGGACTTATGCTCTCCTTGACAGCGTGGATGATTTCGAGCTCGACCCGCTCGACAGCGATGACACAATGACTCTGACTAATGTCATTGGAATGGGCATTAAGAGTATCGTTCTTTATCATCTTGACCCTAGCCGCCTTCCGCAGCGGGGGCGCTTAGACCTCTATGGTCTTTACTTCCTTTGCGGGATGGAGGATTTCGGCCTTCCTAGCGGCTCCTCAGAATTTCTGATGATCAACGATCGCGAGCCGGCTTCTAACGGTAGCCTGATCATGGAGCATAACTTCTGGTACCCTTATAGTCTCTTCTCCCTCTACGCCCTGCGCCTCTATCGCTGGATGGATGGCCAGATGCGGGCAGCGGGTAGTAGCCTTGATCCCCACGTCCGATACGTTTTTGTTTCCCAGTTTCTCAATGAGGTCTGCTCCGAGCACGGGGAGCACATGAAGGTCATGCGCGCGCATGATCGGTTTGAGGTCCCGGCATGAACCCGGCGACGCCGCAGGCGGCGCTCGCCAAGTGGTATCCAACTATTTCGGGGTTCCGCGATCGGCAGTTAGAGGTGATCAGCCGGCTTCTGGCCGGCCGTTCTACGCTGCTTCTGATGCCCACAGGCAGTGGCAAGTCCCTCACGTACCAGATCCCGGTCCTGACCGCTGGGCGCATCGGAGTCGTCATCTCCCCACTCGTCGCGCTGATGCGGGAGCAAGCGGGTAAACTCGAAGCAATGGGCGTGCAGGCTGTCTCCCTGGGAGCCTTGGAGCCGCTGCAAGCTCAGGATGCTCTTCGCCGATTCCGATGGGACGACGGGCCAGGTTTCCTCTTTACTTCCCCCGAGCGGGCGGAGACCGACGGCTATCTTGAGTACCTTCTCCGGGCAAACCGCTCTCGCATCGGCCTTATCGCCGTAGATGAGGCCCACTGCATCTCCCAGTGGGGGCATGACTTCCGTCCGCCCTACAAGGCTTTGCCGGGGTTCATCGATCGCGCGTTCGGCAACGGCAGTTGGCCAGCCGTGTTATGCCTCACCGCCACGCTGGACGCAGAAAGCGAGACGGAAGTTCTGGCGGACTTCCGCATGCGTGAAGGAGATGTGCTTCGCAGCGACCAAATGTTGCGTCAGAACCTCGACCTTGAGTTCAAGACCTATGGAAATACGGCCGAGAAGCTCGACGCCTTGACCCGAGAGCTGGAGAAAAGACGGGGTGAGAAGATCATCGTCTATGCCCACTTAAAACGAAACAGCACCGCCGGTACTCGCTCCTTGGCCGCGCGTTTTCAGGACCTTGGCCACCGCTGTGCCGCCTACGATGCCGATATGTCGCTGACCGACCGCGATGCCAGCGTAACCGCGTTCGCGAGCGGAAACGTTGACGTGGTATTCGCTACTGGCGCCTTCGGCATGGGTATCGACATCCCCGATATCCGCGGGGTGATCCATTTTCTGCTGCCAGAGTCACTGGAGCAATATTACCAAGAGGTCGGCCGCGCCGGTCGGGACGGCAATTCTGCGTTTGGCCTACTCATCTACACGCCCAAGAACGCTAAGGTCCGCCAGGACATGATAGAGACTGGCCGTCTCACTGGAGATGAAGTCCTCGGCGTCTGGTCGAGCCTCTTCGCGTCCGGCCGCGCCGACATCCGATCCTTAAGTCCCGCCATGGATCTTAGCGGACGCGACGATTACTACGCCCTCTTCTACGCTTTCCAACGAGCTGGCGCGATCAAAGTGCTGGCGCGCGGGCCCGGACGGCTGCAGGCCTACGATCCTCGCGGCTCCGATGGCTTCGCTTTCCTCAATCGCTTGTCGGCGGCCACCCGCATCGGAAACTTTGCCGCGGCGTTCCGCAAGCTCAGTCTCGATCCGGCGGTGGCCTACGAGACCCTGTTCGACCTCTACGATCGGGGCGAGGTGCGCTTGGCGCGCAGCCCTGACAACGTCTTGCTGATTCAGTCGGGCACTCTTTCGGCCGCTCAGGCCGAGTCCATCGCTGCAGATGTTAGTGCAAAAATCGATGCGAGGCTCAAGCGGTTTTCTGTGTTTCAAGCGCTGATTGAATCCGGCCAGGATCCAACGTCGGCTTTGCGCGAGCGTTTCGCCTCGTCACATTGCCGAGGGGCGTGCACCCGGTGATGATCGTAACGCGAAGTGCTCAAGTGTGACCAGACGTAGAGAAATTTTCCCGCTAACTTGCGCCCTCTAGCGTTGGAGCGCCGCCGCGCTCAGAAATTTTAGGGGGCTCCCTTTTTCTTGAGTACCCCCCAGGGTGCTCTCGCCCCTTCCTTGGCCGCTATTTATGATTTGCCAACAGACTTCGGAACGATGACGAGGTCGGTCGGTTCACCGCTCCACGAAATTCGCAACAACTTCTTGGCGCGGGTCGCGGCGACATGGAGGAGCGATTTCTCCTGTTGCAGAATGTTGCGGCGATCGACATCGTCCGCAGCGGTTTTCAAGCGAGCGGCTGGGGGGAAGACCGACTTCGACAGGAGCGGGATCGCCACGGCCTCGAATTCGAGCCCTTTGGCCCGGTGCATGGTCGACAATCGAACTCCTGGCTGTCCACGATCGTCACCCATGTTGGGCCGGAGCCGAATGCTCTCGATGCCCGCATCGGTCAGCTTGCGGGCCAGGTGGTCGATCTGGGCACCCGTGCGCAGCAAGATGCCAATGTCGGCCAGTTGTGTCCCGCCCGCCTTGAGTGCAAGAAGCCAGTCCGCCAATGCCTTAATCTCTTTCTCCTCGCTGGGGTAGCCGACAAGTTCCGGCGGAGGACCACGGAAGGCACTCGTATAGCCGTTCAGATTATCAGTTCCCTCGTCGAGATCATCGATAGGCACGCCTTCGAGAATCGAGACTGCCCATCGTCGTATTTCATCGCTCGTCCGGTAGTTAAGCCGCAACTGGCGCGAACGCCCGCGCACGTTGATTCCGCACGCGCTCATCGTCGCGCGCCGCGCGTAGATTCGCTGATGTGCATCGCCCACGATGAAGATCGAATTGCGGTCGCCGCCAACCTTTTCGGGCACGATGGCGCGGATGAGACGGAATGCCTGCTCACCCATATCCTGTGCCTCATCGACAACCACCGAGCTGTAAGAAAGGTTGGGGGCTTCAGCTTTCAGAATCTCGATCGCCTCGCGGTAACCGTCGTCGGGCTCAGCCAAGCTCTCATCGATCATCCGTGCGCGATAGTCGGAAAAGATCTTCCAAAGGACAGCCCGGCTGCGCCGGTCAAGCGCCGTTCCGCGGCCTGTGCGAGGCACCTTGAAATACTCGCGCTCGCTCATCACGCCCTTGGCCTGGACTACCTGCTCCCACTCGGCACGAACGAATTCTTCCGAGAGCCCGTCAGGACGGCTGTGTGCGTCGAGAACCTCCCGCCATACTGTGTCGAGGCGATCTCGGTTCTCGCCAAAATAAACGATCTCGCGAGGAAATTTCTTGCGCTTGAGGAACTGGCTCACCCAACGGTCGAGGTTGATGATCTCGATCCTCGGGTTCGTCCCTTCAAGATGTTCTGGACATAGCGTCTTGAGATTCGACTGAATGTCGATGGCGAGGTTTGTGGTGAAGGTTGTGAACAGCACCTTTTCCGACAAACGTGCGGCATTTGCGGCGATCTGGTCGGCAAGGTGTTTGGCGCGATGCATCGCGACGACCGTCTTGCCAGTTCCGGCGCCGCCGCGCACCAGGGCGGGGCCGTTGTAATCACGATACGCGACTTTACGCTGGTCGCGGTGGAGAAAGATCCGCCAGCCTTCTAGGTCACCTTCGAAGACGCGACGCAGTTCATCTTCGGTTTCCGGGATGAAGATATGCTGTCGGCTCTCGTCCGATGCGATGATGTCGGCAAATGTCGGGGTAATCTTCTCCTCTGTATCCTCGTCGGCGCTTTTGATGCCGACGAGGGTTCTAATCTCCTCGTCGGAATAGCCGGCCACGAGCGCAAACAGGATATCGTAGCTGGTTGCGTCGAACGCATCCTGGCTCTTGTCGAGGTCCTCCTGGTCGCGCAACTGTCGGACCTTCAAAAGTTCTTCGGCAAGGATCCCAAGCGCCAGAAGCCGTTCATCCGGAATCGCGGCGAATAGGGCGGGAGCTTCCGCGGCGGTCGTCTTTGCTGCTCCGACTTCTTGCTCGACGTCGACGGCCTCGACCACTCGGATTCTGTTTGTGGCGGCGTCGATGCGCACGTCTCGCTTCTCGGCCCAGCGATAAGCATCATCGTGGTTGTTCACGTGCAGAAACATGACGTCGGTCCCGGTGATGAACGCGATCGCGCGATAACCCTGGTCGATCCGGACTGACTTGACGCCGCGGTCACCGGTGCCCCTCACGCTCTCGAAATTCAGGCCGTGAGCCGAGGGGTCGCTCATGAAGCGCGTCATCATGTCGAGGAACTTCGCCGATATGCGGTCGGGAAGCTTCTTCAGCGATCGCAGACAACCGAGGTCGTAGGAGACCCTGTATTGTGTTGCGGCATTCATGCGGCTCTTCCTTCAATCTTACGCAGCACCATGGCGACAACCTGCGTTACTGACTGGCCGGTTTCAGGCTCGAACACGATGAGGTCCCACTCCGCTGTCTCGAAAGGCTCTTCGCAGATGGCGAGGCGAGCCTGCGACCATCCGAGCTCGATCATGCCGACGACCTCCCCCTCGCTAGTCACGTCGAAGCCTTGCCGATCGGGCACCGGCGCATCGGCTGCCCGCAGAGCTTCAACCAACGACCTGAAGCCTTCGCCCGCGAGGGACAGTATCTCGAGCCAGGCGCCCTCAATCGGGGCAGTTCCCACAGTATCGACATCGGGCGCCTCAAGCGTGTCGAGGCCTTGGAATTCGACGTGGAAGCCGGGCAGGTCCTGCAGAAAGTTGACGAGGCGCCACAGCCCGCGCCAAGCCTCGGAGTATCCGGGCGCGACGGTCTGGTCGCCCGGAACACCGGGCAACGTGCCGCGCAGCAGCACTCGGCAGTCATCGACCTCGTCGCGCCAGCTGCTCGGCGCTACTTTTTTCGTCGAAAGGTAGACATCCAGGTTGCGGTCGACGATGTGGCCAAACAGGTCGGACTCTTCGAGGAAGAGACGACCGTCATCGGACAGTGCCGAGATGCGGGGCAAGGTGGCGATGTCGCGGCCACGTCCGACGACGGTGCGCACGAGAACGGAAGCCGCGGCTCCGCAATCGATTTCCGGGTACGAGAGGAGATAGAAAAGACCCTCTAGTGATGTTCGATTCTGCAAGAAGTCTATTTCCGTCTGCAGGTCGGCCATTTCCGGCCTCGCGAGCACGTTTGCCAGGATGCCCGCGTGCGCGGCACCAAGCCGAGCTTCGGTGAAGGGGTTGGGCGGGGCCGCCGCGCCTTCCTCTAGATCCTGCCAGCCCAAGGTCCAAACGCGCGTATGGCCTGACCGCATGAGGAGCAGCCGTGTGGTAAGATCCTCGACGACCGTGTCCGCGTGGTACTTTAGTCCATCCATTTCTACAACGATCGGCCTCGCATTTGAGCCTCCGATCGGGCTGAAAAGGAAGTCGACGCGTTTTCGAGGTACGTCGCGGAAGCGCCTATCGATTTGGACCTGTGTTTCGATGTTCCAGAAATGGCTCCTATCGCCTTCGCTGATCTTGAGGACATGGCCCTTTCGACCGCCCTCGAGTACGTGCGGCTTGACGCAGCCTTCCCCGAAACGCTCGACCAACTTCTGGATGAAGCGCGACTCAAGCTTGCTTTCGACAGCGAAGTTGCGCACCCGAGCGTCAATGCCGGTCTCCGTTCGCGTCAGGTTGCTCCAGCTGGCGAGGATACTGTCCATCATCTGCAGCGCGGTGTCGCGATCCGGCTCGCCGGCGCCAAACTGGGCCCGATAGGATTTGACGCAGCGGAAGCAGCCCGTCTTGCCCTCGACCGCAACGCAGGGGCAGGTTCGCAGTGCCTGCGCGGCAGCCTCCACTACGGTTCGCATTGAGTCAGGATGCTGGGCGAGTTGCCGTAGATAGCCGGATCCTCCAGGGACCGCGTCATATAGAAAGAGGCTGCGGATGGCGGCAAGGCCGTCGAGTTGGGCTTCAACCACCGTACTTCTGATGTGGTCGACCTTTCCTGCAAAATGTGTGCGCATGCCAAGGTTGATGCCGGCAACGAAACTCTTGATGTCGTCATGGGAGGCCTCCCCCATGACGGGGACGATCATCCGGATCGACTCGGTTTCGAACTTTCGCATCAAGAAGACTTCGGCTTCCCAAGCCTCTCGTGCTAGCTCGCCATCATCGTCGCGCTTCACCTTGCACCGGGCCGTGTGCTCGCCAGGGTCGTCATCGCCACGGGGCGGCCGTTGAACAGTCCCGCACTCACAGCAAATTCTGAACGGGCGCGATTTGCGGTTCTCACCCGCAATTCTCGGTCCGACCGGTGCGGAGGCACGTGGCCCAAAATTAAAGTCACGAAAACCGCAACGCGCGATGAATTCGAATCCGAAGGGAGCGGTGGAGCCGTCGTGATCCTGACCGTACCAGGACGTCTCGATGTCGGCCGGACCATAGAAAGGAACAAGGCTACGGTCATACCGCTTTTGCTGCCGTTCGTCCGAATCCCTAATCGCGGCCTGTTGCTCGCTGGTGACCGCAATGACTGTCCTCAGATCGATGGCATTGTGCGTTGAGCCTCCGTCTCCCCACATTTCGTCGCCGCAACGCGGGCAATTAGCGGACGCCTCGGCTGTCGCCGTGAACTCCACATGTGAACAATTCTGGCAGAACCGAAATGTAGTCTGATCTTGCTTGTTAAGGTCGATGCGTTCGATCTGGACCTCGCGACCGCTGGCGTAAAACGTCTGGCCGAGCGCAAATTCCGTAAGCGCGTTGCTTGCAGGTCGCACGTACTCGCGGGTGACGAGATTGTCTCCGTTCTCGATTCGGCGCCCATCGTCCGATTGTCGCGACAGGATCGACTTTAGTTTGACGCCTTCTTCCGGGAAGGCGTAGTTCGGCAGCACCCCCTTGTCCGTCAGGTAGCGCAGCACTGAAACGTCGTCTATGCTCTGGCGGATCGCATGGTTGATCTGCCCCTTGTCACGCTTAATCTCTGCAAGACGCTCGTTCAGCTTTTCCTCGGTCATTTCGTGCGCGCGGCGCTTTACCCGTTTTGCCTCAGCATCGAGTTCGTTCCGGCGTGTGATAAGCTCCTCGCGTTCGGTCCTGGCTTCGTCGAAGATCGAGCGGATCTGCCAGATCAGCGACTGATCGTCCCGTCCGGCGAGATATTCGGTTATGCGGCGCGAAATCTTGGGTCGTATTGCGACTTCGGCGGGCAGCAATGCAATGAAGCGCTTGGCGATCTCTGCACCGTTCTGCTCGAGGAAGAGGAACCAATCGAGTGGGAAGCCGTCGCCGCGGCTTTCATCGAGCTGGCGGAGGACATTGCGCACTTTGCCATAGTCGCCCGTCTGCTCGCCGGTCGCGACGAAGCAATCGAGTGAGAAGGCGGCCGCTTGGCGCAGCAGCACCGACAGGGCCCCGATGTACACCCCCGGCGCGCGGACTCTACCCGACAGCATGGCCTGCGGATCTTCCCAGAACTGCAGGTCGTGTTGCCGAGTGGTTGCGATCGTGAAGTTCAGCGAATTGCCGTCGCGCCGGCCGGAGCGGCCGATCCGCTGGATGTAGTTGGCCTCTTCGGGCGGCACCGAGCAGAGAACCAGTGTCGACAGATCGCCGATGTCGATGCCCATTTCAAGGGTGGGCGTGGCCGAGATCAGGTTGGGGGCCCAGGGTGCCTCCTTGTCAATGAAACCCCGCTCGATTTCGCGGCGCTCATCGACCTCCAGGATGCCGGTGTGTTCGAAGCCGACCACGCGATGATTGCGGTCGGTGTCGAGCAACGCGGTCGCCGACGCCGGAAGGATGTGATCGTCCTTTTCGAGGGTACCGTGGCAGGCGATGCGGGTGCAGGGCGATCCGACGACGGAGGAACTGTCTTCGAGTGCGATTTCCCGCCGGCGGCAAGCATTGCACCGCAGATGGACCACACGATCAGTGACGGTGATGACTTCGGGCTCGATCACATAGCCATGATCGGTCGAGGGACCGACCCTGTCGATCCGACGGACAATGCTTGCGGCCTCGAGGCAGTCCATCGTCGTCTTGAAGATGATGTCGTACTGTGAAACCAACGCGAGCGAGATCGCCGGGAAGAATTTGTCAGCCCAGTCGCGATACCAGTTGGTGGAATGGTCCTGCAACAACGGCTGATATCCTGCGCACGAGCGGAGCAGCGTCACCGGCGCCGGCGCGGGTCCTTTGCGATGATTAGGGATGGGTAGCACATCCTTGATGCCAAGTGATCTGGCAGCCGCAAAATAGTTGGGTCCTCCTATGTTCCGCGGCGGGCTTTGCATCCCCTTGACGATATACTCATGTCCGACCGCGCCTCGCCGCCGCATCTGTTGCAGTAGTCCGCAGATGAAACGAGCGGCGCTCTCGCGGCTCATCTCGAAGTGACCCGATGCGACGTTGGCAAGTCGGCCTGGTAGGCTCTCCGCGACAACATCGACCATGTCTGGCGAGACATCTGCCACCGCGATGCCGGAGGCCTCGAGCGACGATGACATATGAGACAGGTAAGTTAGGTCCTCGAAGTACTCCCAGCCGAGCATCCACTCGACATGAGACATAAACCGGTCGCCGTCCGGCAGATGGTCGCTTCGCAGGAGCTGTTGATAGGGATCCCGCCAGGTTTGGTCGCGCGTTATGAAGCTTGCCGCAAAAGACTCGTCGCCGAGTTCGGCCCGAAGCTTCGCGGGCAGTTTCTTGATCACGTCAGACAGCGTTAGGCCCTGCGTCTCGCTCTGCCTCAGCGCCTTGAAGAGGGACTTGCGGACCACCGAGACGGTGTTGCGAATTTCGGTCACCGCCGCGCGCTGTGCAGCGTCCTGCACCGAGTCGGAGAACATCAGAAGACGCGGCTTGGCTTGCGGATCCTCCTCGTTGTGCTGAGAGGCATAGAGCGTGTTGGCGAGCGCCGCAGTTATTCGCGACGCGCGCAGGCCGAACAGTAGAAGGCCGTGACCATAGCCGCACGCGGGGCAGGTGCGGTCGACCGAGCCGCCGGCGGTCGGATCGTATAGCCACACAGGGCTGCGTGTGCCCGGCTCCAAGCCGTTGTCGTGGTCGCCCGGAATGAATTCGAGGCTCTCGCAGTCGAGCAGTCCGGTGACGACGCCGCCGCGACCGGAGGTGCCGGCTTTCCGGCTGACGCTCTCGTGGTAGATCATCCGTAGCCGGGTCGACCTGTCGTCGAAGTACTCCTCGTAGAGCTCGTTGAGCGGCGCGCCGAGGCTATTGCCAGCGGGAGGCAGCCGGCCGATATGTGCCGTGGTGCCACAGCGCGTGCAGTTCACGAGTGGCAGCATGCGCTTCAATGCGCTCTCTTCGCGGTCGCGCGCGTGGGCGAGGTCGATTGGCGAACGCTTGTTGTCGGCCTGCCAATGCGGCAGCGTTGCGACCATGCCTGCCATTTCCCGCACCCAGGTCTGGATGCGCACACCAAACAATGGCTGCGGCACGGCTTCAGAGCCTGATCGCGCCCACGCCACCAGCGAGACGATCAGTTCGGCTAGTCGGACGCGCGCATCGAGTGTCCTCTTCGAGAGCGCCTTGACCTTGCCAAGCTGCTCGGCGATGGCGCCGAGCTCGAGAGGCGCCTGGGCTTCGGCAATGATGCGCACGACCCTCTGGGTCGCGACGTGTTCGCGCAGCAACCTTCCGAGAAGCAGACGCCAGGCGATCGATGCAGGGTCACCTTTGTGGATCTGCTCAAGCTCGCCATCATCAGGCTCAGGGAAGAGACACTTGGCGAGGTAGCGCGCCGTCTCTGCCTGGCTCAGTCCCATCGAGCGATCGAGCGCCGTCTCGACCTTCGCGTCATCGGGCCACTCGAAATACTCAGCCTCGGGGAAAAACTCGTCCGGCGTCTGGCGCGTTTCGCGGATGACGGCTTCCTCATCGAAGGTCTCGCCAAAAATCGTGCCAGCATATGCGCGCAGTTCCGCGGCAGCATCCGCGCCTGAGCCTAGCGTTGCGGACGATCCCACGCAGACTAGATGTCCAGCAGGCGTGCCGAGGCGATGCTTCAGCCGGCGGATCAGCAGCGCGAGGTCCGCGCCTTGAGCGCCGTCGAAGGTATGCAGTTCATCGACCACAAGGAAGCGCAGCGTTTCCGGCGCGTTCGTCGCCCAGAGCGGCTGGTCCCTGCCGCGCAGCAGCAGATAATCGAGCATCTTGTAGTTGGTCAAAAGGACGTCCGGCGGCCTCTCCCACATGGCGGCGCGCCGCGTAATGACCTCCTGCTCGGTCATCGCGTCACTCGGGGAGACTGGCTCGGCGTCGGCATAGATGCCCGCCCGCACGCCATTCAGCGAGGGAATCTCGTTGATGGCGCGCGCAATGCGCCGCGCCTGGTCGGTCGCGAGCGCGTTCATCGGGTAGATCAGGATCGCTTTGATGCCCGGCTTGCCTAGGTTGACGCGGCAGTGCTCGAGGATCGGCCAGAGGTAGGATTCGGTCTTGCCGGAGCCGGTGCCGGTCGCGACCAGCGTCGATCGCGGGCTCTTGCCGCCAAGACGTTCGAAGGCCGTCAATTGGTGCTGGTAGGGGGCAAAGCGCAGCGGCACCTTCGGGAACGGCTGCTCGAACGGTTCGCCTGGCGCGACCGACTGCTTGAAGGGCATCGCGACCGAAATCCACGGCCCCTTGATGTAATTGGCGGGTTCGGCGAGGAAGCGCTCGACCGTGCCGTCGAAGGCGAGGCTCGTGGTGTTGAGCGTCGCGCGAACCAGATCCTTCAGGCTCTGTTCGACCTGGCGGCTGAGAATGATAGGATTCATGCCGCCTCGCGCTCTTGATGCTTCTCAAAATAGGTCCAGGCGCGTTTGTAGTCCTCGACACGATCGCAGGTATCAAATGGTCCTTCGTACGTTCGAACGACCTTGTGCGGCCCACCAGGCATATAGTCGACCACGGCCTCGCATTCGAGATACGTCTTGCCTGACGTGAGGATTTCCTCCCACCTCCTGCCGCTCGGGCTTCTACCATCTTCCAAGAAGCCTATGCCGGGCAGGCCCTTAGAGCATGTCCACACGATCCTGCCATTCCGGTCATACCAAGTGCCGGCCTCGTTCTGCTGTAGGACGGGAAAGTAGATTCGGTAAATGTCGATCAACTGATCGAGCTTCAGTCCGAGAGCTTGAGCTACTAGAACATCAATTTCCACCAGCGCCATGCGGCGAGCGAAATCAGTGCGGAGCGCGGCTGTGCGATCCCATGTGGCCGGGCCTTTCAGAGGGCCGTCGATGGCGAGGCGTGGATCAGCTGAATGCCAATGATTTGGCGTCAGCGCAGGAGCCTGCTCGTTCCAGAGGTCGGCATAGGCGTTCGTCAGGCATGCTAGACGGAGGGCGCGATGCCTAGCCGTGTCCCCGGGGTCGACGAAGGGCAAGTTAGCGATCACGCTCGCATATATGTTTCCTTGACGAAGCCCCTTAATCAAGAAGTCCAACGGAATAGCACTGGTCAACGCGCTGAACGTCAGCAAATCGCACTGCTTTGAGAACCCCATGCTCTCTAGCGAGTTAATGTGCGCAGTCTTAGGGGGAATGATAGCTGTCGATAAACTTCGTTCCGTTCCCAGATCAACGCGACGTCGATACGCCATTCGATACGTATCAATGTGGGAGGCTGTTTTGTCCCATTCGCATTTTGGCAGCAGTCTCCGAACGTCAGTCTCTGACTTTGCTAGCTGATAGTTTGCACGCGGTCGGTATGCATCATCTATTAGATGAAGATCTATCGGATCATAATCCTGAGGTACCCGACAAACTCTTCTTGGAGTTTTAGCAAGCGGATTTCCGCAGAAAATCACAGGCGACGACAATATGATTGTCCGATCATCTCCAACCCAATCCGTCCTTTTTATAATCGTTCCTGCGTCTTGCGCTCCGCTCTCATGTAAAAGGCCATCGCTTTCGAAAATAACGCCGCTTTCTCGAAGAGTTGGTAGACTGGAAAACAATAGGAACGCGTCCTGAATATCGGCGCTTAAGAATTGATAAAACACTGGATCGTGGGACTTATCAGCGTCACCTTGCTTTGTTGAAAGATTCAAAAACTCATTATCAATGTGAAGAATACGCTTCTTGTGGCCTCGCGTATCCCACGAACCGTTCCATTTGATCCCAGGGACTTCACCCGCACCATCATGTCGATATGAATCCTCCACCTGAGAGGCAAGGAACGCATTTGTAAATTGTTCGAATGCGACTGGAGCCGACGCTCCCCTGTATACGTTCAAGCTAAAGAACTTCGTATGTAGAACTTCCGAGAAATTCTTCGCTACTATTTGATTGCTAAAATTGAAATGCTTTGAGATGCGTGAATACCAATGCTTTCTGAACTCCCCACCTTTGGTCTCAGCCAAGTGGCCGTCCTCGTGGATAAGGCCTATTGAACCCGTCTCAGAGACGAGGCGGAATGAAAGGTCAACGAAGCAACGGTACAGATTGTTGTGACCACCTCCGGCAAAAGGGTTCATCACTGCCGACCCCGTGGCCGTCATCGCTCCCTTCGTCGTTGCGTAAGCATCCAAAAATGCCTTTCGGTCAGCACCCTTTGAAAGAAGACCAGGTAACGCCTTGCGCGTATCGAACGCAGAAAGCCCACGAACGACAAAGCCCGGATCAATGTCTCCGAGCATATCGGCTTCGTTCCACACGGGCTTCGCCCAAGGAGGATTGCCAACAATCACGTCGAAGCCGCCGCGCTCTCTCAGGACATCAGCAAAGATCAGGTCGTAGTGCGTGAACCGCTCGCGCTGAGCGACCTCGCATGCAACGCTGAGCCATTCGACCTCCTGGATAAGCGCATCGACGTTAGTTTCGTGGAAAAGCGCTGCC
The DNA here is from genome assembly GCF_020193825.1 of Bradyrhizobium sp. NBAIM18. NCBI lineage: Bacteria > Pseudomonadati > Pseudomonadota > Alphaproteobacteria > Hyphomicrobiales > Nitrobacteraceae > Bradyrhizobium > Bradyrhizobium sp. NBAIM18. The sequence goes on along the minus strand of NZ_JADYVO010000010.1, from coordinate 218,211 downwards.
TGCTTCTTCTTTGGCGCCGGCTGCGAGCCTGCATTCTCATTGGCCGTGATCTGGTCGAACAGATCGCGCTCAGGTGCGGAATATTCCTCGATGCTCGGAACCGCGATCGATCCGTCCGGTAGGAAGCCGCCTTCAAGGATCAGTGTCATGCCGTGCAGAAATTCCTGACGCGACGGCAGCAGATGCGCCTTGTCGAGCGGCCACAGCCACAGGGCGCACCAGGCGTCCATCGCCGTCTTCAGTCGCTTGTAGGGCAGCGTGTTGGAGGCGCGGTCCGCGCCGATCAGCTTTTGCAGGTGCCGGTCCTTCTCGTGGAAGTCGAGCCCGCGAACGCCAAGCATTTCTTTGTCTGGCCAGATCGTGATCGCGTCATTGGTCGAAGCGCGGCTTTTTGCGAGATCGTCGGCCACGATGTTGAACAGGTTCTCGGCGATGCGGCTCAACTTCTGCAGCAGTTTGATTTCATGGGGCTCGAGCCTGGTGAAGAAGCCGTCCTTTCGCCAGGCCTTGATCTTTTTCTGCGCGTCGGCAGCAAATCCGGCGATCGACTTGTCGGAGTCGAACCGTGCCATATCCTCGGCTGGCAGCAGGAACTGCCAGATGTGATCTTCAGGCAGGCCGCCGCGCCAGCCGATCTCCTGCGGCTTGTGGCTGTACCAGAGATCGTCCTTCTTTTTCGCCGACATCAGTAAGGGTGCATAGGACGCGCGTCTCGCGCCGACGAGCGAATTGCCAGCGTGGAGCTGGTCGCGGAACCAGGGCGAAAACTCGCTGGCATGCAGGCCATTGAGCCACAGTGAGATCGCGCCGAGCTCGGTCGCGACTGGGTTCAGGTCAACGCCGAAGCAATTGCGATCGGAGATGAAGGCCCGAACTTTCTGCTTTTCCACCGCGACCTGGTCCTGCGGGACCGTCTTGCCGGTCTCCTTCTGCTTGCGCTCGAGATAGATGTCGGCGAGCTGGTTGGTCGCTTCCACCAGGAATGCGGCCGATCCCATTGCCGGCTCGAGGATCTTCAACTCAAGGATCTCGTCGGCCGCAAGGTCCTTGCAACGCTCCTGCAGCGCATGTTTCACCAACAGCCGCGCCAGCGCCTCGGGCGTGTAGTAGGATGCCGACTTCTCGCGGTCGCGGCCGGCCAGGCGGTAGATAAAGCTACCCTTGGGATAGACCCGGGCCTCTGGCCCGTTGAAGACGAGCTGCTCCGGCTTGAATTCGGCGGCGCGACTGCGCGGCACGAAATAGCTCGGTGCCAGAAAGTCGACATCATCCTGTCGCGACACGGTTTCGGCTTCGCGCTCTTCTTCGCCGTTTTCGTCTTCCTCATCATGACTCGCATTGGATGATTCCTCATCCTCTTCGGCATCCAGCGACCCGCGACCCTTCGGCGGGCGAAGCTCGATCAAATCCTGCTTAGCGACCACACCGGTGAACGAGATCAGCGTTTCGTAGACGGCGCCGAGCTGACCGATGCCGAGCTTTGCGTATGAAATCCGCGCCGTGCCGTTGCTAGATTGCTTGAGTGAAAGGAGACGGATGACTTTTTGTACGGCCTCGTTACGAAGCCTGATCGAGTTCAGGATCGGCGTGCTTTCGGGATCGAGCAGCGAGACCTTCACGGCCGGAAGGCGCATCGCACCCCCGCTGCCGCTGTAGAGTAGGCCGAGCGTACGCTGCAGGCTCTCCCAGAGATAGGTGCCGTTCTTTTCGGCCGGCGTGCGCAGGCGGACGGATTCTAGTTCGCGTAACGCCTCGATGCTGTAGCCGCTGGCGTAGACTGGATCCTTGAGGTTCAACACGTTCAGCCGCGGATTGGCCTCGGCGTAAAACAGAAACAGTAGGCGATACATGTAGCGCAGGCATTCGAGCGACAGTTCTGGTCCGTCGATCCAGACGCCTTTGCGCGGACCAGCCGGATACTTGCCCTCGGTGACGTCGAGTACCTCCTGGCCGAGGATCTCGATAGCGTCTCGGACAGTCCGCTTCAGCGAGGTCGTGACCGTATTTGCGTTGCGCTGGGCCTCTTCCTCGATGCGGTCGGCGATGGGTACGCCCTGATGCGGCACCCGCGCCTCGCGCGACAACAGGCACGCCATGGTTGCGAGTGTGTCCTTGTCCTGGCGCGAGAAGATCTCCTGCAGATCGAACCGGAGGACGGAGCGCGCCGGCCACTTGTGACGGTCGACCAGCACGATCTGGGACAGCCCGAACACGATGACGAGCCGGGGAGGACAACGCAGCTCGAAAATGCCGTCGCCTAGGATTTCCTCGATCGCACGCTCGGTCTCGGCGAACTCGCGTTCGTCGTACGGGAACTGCTCGGCCCGGAAATTCAGCGACAGCGGGTCCGTGCTCTCGTCATCGACGCTAACGAGCGGTGCTTCGATCAGCCAAGCGACATCGCGTCCCTCGACATCAGCAACGGTCGCCAACGCCGGGATAAGGGTCTCGCCCTGGAGCGCAGTATGCAGGCTCTTTCGTTCGTACTCATAGCCGAGCGCCGTCACGAGCGCGTAAGTGATCTTCTGGCGCCACTCGGTGCCGTTGGCGGCATCGGCGGCGTTGCGGATCTTACGCAGCGCAACGAGATACGGCTCACAGCAGCCCGCGAGGCGATCGACCGGGTTTTCGCCATCGACAGCCTTGGACCAGCGTGATGTGATCTCGCGCAGCTCGTCCTGCAGCGAGTCCGAAAGTGCGCCAGCCGGGAAGAATTCGGCCTCGTTCTCGATACCGATCAGATCCATTGCTCACCCAACGAACACGGCCTTGATTGCAACGAACGGATTAGGGTCGTCCACTATCCGCCGCCGGCTTGAGTGCCAGGCTGCGAGGTCGGCGAAGATTGTGTCGATCTCGGCCGCGCGATTCTGGCGCCGGGTTTTCTGACGACGCTGCTGGATGGTCAACTGCGAACCGTTCTGAGGGACATCCGCAAATTTCATATCGAGATCGGCGCGGAAGCGCGCCTCAAGGCCGGCAAGTCGTTCGAGCGTGGCGTCGAGGCTGGTTTCGATCTCGGCCTGGCGCTCTTTGCGCAGCTTGACGAGGTGCGACTGGAACGCATCGACAGCCGGCGCGAGCGTCCTGGCCGCGGTCTCCTCGTCCGGCTTGCCCTTGTTCGGGATGCTTCCTGAAAGGCCGGTACGGGCCACGAAATCACTGACCTGCTCGATGCCGGTGACACGGCCGTTTCGCAGCGTCACCGCCGCCCAGCAGTCCACTACCGGTGCGCCAAGTTCATTCGGCACGGCGCCATGCAGGATGACAGCGACCTCGCCCTCGGCAAGGCGGCCACGCAGGTTGCAGAGCGGCGCGCTCATTTCCGGGAAGAACGTCTCCGCGCGGTTGCCGAACCAATCAAGGATCGGATGGCCGTCCCACAGATACTGGACGTGCGGCCAACTCCGCTCGTCGGTCTTAGCCTGCGCGATCGCGGTGTTTATGACGTCGGCGCGGTCGGACAGCTCGACCGTGCCGCCCTTGCCGACGGCTTCGACCGGCATGTAGCGGTCGTCCACTTCGTCGGTTCGACTATAGCCAAGTCCGCCGTCGCTCATCATGTCGCCCGGGATTGGAAGGCTGATAATGCGGGCAGTCTGGTCGACGTCTGGCGCGGTATCGAAGACCCTCTCGTTCGGTTCGGCGAGCCTTTGCAGCATTGCCTCGGTGTAGGCGAATGTGTCCGGAAAAAGCCGTGGCGGCATTTCCACGCGCGACGCACTTGTTGTCGGCGCGGCCAAGGAGCTGTCGACGCCCTGATAGTCGCCAAACAGCGCGTCGAACTCATCGTCGACGGTCCTGACCCTTGATGCATTTGCGGCGCGTTGATCCATTTCGCCGGCGAAGGTTTCCGCGCCCCTGCCATCGCTGACGGCCCTGGCGACGACTTCCTCTTCGCGCTCTACGTCGCCGGCACCGAGGAAGACGGCGGGATCGCCGACGCCGTCCTGGGCCGCCTGGTCCTTCTCAACCAACTTCTCAAGCACCCACATGTCGCGCACTTTTGGATGACGGCTTTCGCCGACGAAGTAGTAGATCTGCGGCGGCCGGTCCTGCCCATAGCGGTCGATGCGCCCGTTGCGCTGTTGGAAGCGAAGCAGCGACCAAGGCAGGTCGAAATGGACCAGCCGATGGCTCTGAAAATGCAGATTGAGACCTTCGGAGGCCATGTCGGAGGCGAGCAAGATGCGAAGCGGCGACCGCTCCTGGCCGAAATCCTCAAGCACCTGCTGTGTCTTCACGTCCGCCTCGACGCTGGCACCGTCGACGCGTCCGATCATCTCAGGCGAGAGGCCAAGATCAGCGGTGAGGCGCTCCTCCAACCATGCGAGCGTCCGGATGCGTTCGGAGAACACAACAAGACGATCGCGCGGGTCCTTGCCGGTCCATTTGATGTCCTTCACCAGTTGCAGGAAGTCTTGGTATTTCCGAAAATCACTGGGTTCGATTGAGGTAAGCAGTTCGGCCAGATCGGATAGCTTCTGCTTGTCGGTTTCGCTGCCTTTGCCTGTGCCCCGCTCAATGCGGGCAATCCGTCCCCTCACGGTCTCGAGGCAGGCAGCGGGGCTGGAGAAAATCGCTTTCGCAAGCGTCGTGCGGAAAAGATCGATGGCGCGGCTTGCTGGTGCATCCATGTCGAGATCTAGCTTGAGCTCGGCGATCATGGTGTAGGCCGCTTCCTCCTTCTCGCTCAAAGGGAAACCGCGGCGATGAAGCTCGCGCGGCGGGATCGTCGACCCGAGCGCCGCCAGCACTTCGGGGGAAGTCCGGAAGCGGCGGATAACGAGATCCTCGATGTCGTCGCGATGCAGTTTTTCGGGATCGGGGACTCGTGTCGGGTCCAGCATCTCGATCAGGCTTGCAAAGCTTTCCCTGGAGCCGTCATGCGGTGTCGCGGTCAGCAGCAACAGCGAGTCGGCCTTGCGCGACAGAAGCTTCGCGAGCTTCGATCGAAGGCTCAGATTGCCGCCGCCCCTGACTCGCTTGGCGGCGTTGTGGGCCTCGTCGATGATGATCAGATCCCAGCTTGACTGCTCGATCGCTGCCCGGATCTGGCTGTCCTGCTTCAGAGTGTCGATCGAGACGATCGATCGGTCGAACTGATCGAACACGTTGTAGTGCGCGGGGATCTGGTTGCGCATCCGCCGGATAGCCGCGCTGTCGAGGCGCGACAGCGGGATCGAGAAGCGGGTCCAGAACTCCTTCTGGAACTGCGCCAGCATGGCGCGGGTGGTGACGACCAATATCCGCTCGGCCCGGCCCCTGAGAATCAGCTCGGAGGTGATCAGGCCGGCCTCTAGCGTCTTGCCAAGACCAACGTCGTCGGCGATCAGCAGCCGCACCCGGTCCTGCGCCAGCGCCATTTTTACCGGGACATGCTGGAAGGCGAGATCGTCGATAGCGGCCTTGCCGAGCGTCAGTGGTTGCGATGTCGTGGTTGGCGTGGACCTGAATGCCGACTCCAGGAACAGCTTGGTGTCGAGAAAGCCGGCCGAGTGGTCGCGTTCGAGCGCAATCTTCGCTGGGTCGAGCACAGCGTAGTCGTCCTCGAGTTCGACAACAAACCGCGCCGTCTTGCCCTTCACGAGGCCGGACATCCCGCGGCAGGAGACGACATTGCCGTGCGCCCGCCGCTCATGGCCCGTGACCTTCCAGGTCGACGACCGCACCCGGATTAATGTACCGACGTTCATGGAGTTACCCGTCCCAATGGCAGACGGTCCCTCAAACAGCCTGAGAGTTCAATAGGTTTTTGGGGTCCAAGTCATTGATCTTTTGGATAAAAGTGAATCTGTGGAAAACTGTTCGCCGGGGAGCTCAGGTCCATTCCTCCACGCACGCGCGAAGGACAAAAAATCGCACGGCCGCTTCGGGTCCATCAGCCGCCGCCAGCCGAGAACAGCCTTTGTCCGGTCCCACCCGCTGCGACTTAGTGCGCCTTCCGTCCCTCCGCGCGGTTCACGACAGTCTCTTGCTCAGCCAGAGCAAGGTCAAGCAGCATGCGACCCTCCTTCGGCAATCCCCCGAGCGCCAGTTTCTCGATGGCCATCATCTGCACCAACAGCCCCTCGATCTCGGCGCGAGGGACCTGCTGTATCCGCTGCCCGACACGTTCTTCGGCGCTCAGCGCGTCCTTTCCATTTCAGGTATACTGGTCGCGTCACTGAAGACAGGAGGCGACCATGACCAGCACGAGCGGAAGCGGCGCATCATTAACCTGCTCGACAGTCTTGCGCGTCAGGAGGCGGACCTCGGCGCGAAGGGGACGAGCTGGAAGAGCTCATCCGCGATGTGCTGTATCGGCTCAACGATGTTCGCCAGGGAAGTGCCGAGTAACCGCATGATCGTGCGCCATCTCAAAGGTCTGCGCGAAGGCAGTCAGCTTGGCCGCCTGATCTTTGAAGAGTTCGACATGGGAGATCGACCATGGGTGCCCCCTGAGGTGTATGGCTGGGATCCCGATTGATCGGCCAGACCACCCATAACACCGGGTGCGCGACGCCGCCTCCGATCTCGCTTCTGACCAGACCGCGCCGCACGATCTTCTCCCGCGGCAAGCCGGTGATGCGTGCCTCGTGCGGGTCGCTTAAGATCGGTCGCGTGTCAGCCCATCTGGCGCTCACGACTTAGTTTAGGACGCGATTTCATAAATCTCCCCGGCGGACCGCTTGGCAGCGTCTGCTATCTCCCGATAGCGACTAAATTCCGCCGCGCAGCGAAATGACGTGATGGGCCACTGGACTCGGCCAGGGCCCCTTCATACTCCTTGGAGCCATTGCCTGACGGAGCCAAGCGCGGGTCGCGGGCGGCACCCCGACGTGGGAAATGGCTTGCCAAAGCAACGCCTGGTTGATCTAAATGGCTATTTCTTATTGATTGTTTGTCCGGCGAGAGACCACCCATGGGTACCGTCACGACCATCAGGCCGACGCTGTCGCTGGACGACGAGTTCGCTAACTTCGATGTCCGGGAGGAGCTCGAACAACAGCTTGAGCAGCGGTTGCGCGAAGTCGACGTGGACACACGGCCCGCTCTCAAGGCCTTTCAGCCTGCAGCGGACGATGACCAGTTGTCCCTCATTCACGCGCCGCACCAAACGCTGCGGCTCATCGCCCCGGCCGGGTCAGGAAAGACCCAGACGATCATCAACCGGGTGTTACACCTCGCTAAAAAAGGCACCCGGCCCGAGCGCATCCTGTGTCTGACGTTCGACAACTCCGCGGTGACCGCGTTACGCGAGAAGGTCACCGAGCAACTCGCTGCTCTGTCCGCTCCTCACCAGAGCTTTCAGATCAGCACGCTCAATGCCTTCGGCTACCGGCTTTTGCGCGAGCACTTTCAAGCCGAGCACAAGCAGATCATCGAGGCGCCCCGCATCTGGCGGTTGATCAAGGAGCTGAAAGAGACGCTGGCGTCGACAGACGAGGGGCGGAAACGCCATGATGCGCTCCCGGCCTCGTTGCGATACCGGTTCTACAGTGAGTTCTTCGGTCTGCTGAAGAACGCCCTGTTTGATCCCCGTGCCGCAGTGCCGCAGAAACTTGCGGACTTCATGCTCACGAGCAAGAGCGCCCAGGTCTTCTTCCAAGCGGGGTCAACCTCCGAAGAGAAGAAGTTTGTCATCCAGGCTGTCTATTGGTTGTTCAAGGAGTATGAACGCCTGCTTCAACGCGAACAGCGCATGGACTTCGACGACCAGAAGCTCCGCGCCTTGCGATGCCTTGAGACCTCCACAAGCGTGCTGGCACTGGTACAGCGCCAGTTCGACGAGATCATCGTCGATGAGTTCCAGGACATCAACGAGCTGGATTTCGCCTTCGTGGCGCTCATCGCCCAGCGAGCCCGACTGGTCATCACCGGCGACGACGACCAGGCCATCTATGGTTTCCGGGGCTGCACGCCCCGTTACATCATCGAGCTGGAAAAGCACCTCGGCCGTCCAGTCGAAAACTTCGAGCTCAAACGCAACTACCGGTGTCCACGCAATATCGTCGATCACGCGACGCGCCTGATCCGGCACAATCAGTGGCGCGTCGAGAAAAATCCCATTGCGCATCGCGCCGACGATGCCACGATCAAGGTCATCGAATCCACCACGGCCACCGCCGAAGCCAAGATGATCGCCTCAACGATCGAGCGGGTGCGCAGGCGCAACAAGGATCTTCGGCCCTCGGATTTCGCTGTCCTCTACCGCACCAACGCCCAGAGTCTACCCATCCAGTTGCAGTTCATCTTGCGTGACATCCCCTACAATGTGCGAGAGCAAGACAATATCCTGCACAACGACGAGCTGGAAAAGCTCCTTGGCGTCCTGCGTGCCAAGCTCGCGCTGAATAAGGGTCAGCAGCCCGACTCGGGCGATGCCGTTCTCAGCTTGCGATCCTATTTCCAATACGTCGATGAACGCATTCTGGGGCAGCTCGAGCGGGCCTTCGACGCCGCCCCGTCCTTCTTCGACGCCCTCTCCAGCCGACCGGTGCTGGCGCTCCTGCCGAAACTGCGGGAGAGCAGGTTCGCCGCCGTGATGCAGGAGGTCGTCAAGGCGCCCTCCCTGTTCAAGACGCTCGACATCCTGGCCAAGGATTTCCGGGGTCTGCGCGGCATGGTGGGCAGCCTCGAAGACGTCGTCGACAACGAAGTGCCGCTCGGCGAGGTCTACGAACTGGCGGCCAGCTTTCGCGGCCGGGTTGACGCGTTCGTGGATACAGTCGACGGCGCACTCAAGCGGGCCAAGGAAGCCAAGGCCGGTGACGAGAAAGATGGCGTCGCCCTGGCCACCTATTTCAAGGCGAAGGGCCTGCAATGGCATACGGTCATCCTGACCAGTTGCAACGAAGGCCTTATTCCGCACAAGCGCGCCCCCGTCGAGGATGAGCGGCGTCTGTTCTATGTCGCGCTGACCCGTGCCTCCTCCAATCTGATTGTCAGCTACCTCAAGACCTCCTGCAAGACCCGGGTGCCGCCGAGCACGTTCCTCGCCCAGGCGGGGCTGCATGGCTAACTCCTACCCGCGCCGCTGTCGCTATTGCAACCGTTGGATCTCCATGCGGCAAATGCCACATGGGCGATACGTTGCGTTTGAAAACAACGAACCTCACAGGTGTGAAGTCGTTCCGGCGCCGCCGCAGCCTCGGCCCGCGCAGCGACCGGCTCCTGTCGATCCGCTTGACTTTCCAGACATTGACATTCCGGAGACCGTCGTTGAGCCTGTGCGTCCTGCTCCGCCCGCGCTCGAGCCGATCGTGCGCTCATCTCCCCCGCCGCCGCGCCCGCATCCGATGGAGCCGCCCGTTTCGCCGGCGCCGCGGCCCCGCCCGTCACCACCGGTCAGTCCGCAACCTCGGCCGCAGCCCGCGGGCGTCAGTTCACCGTCGCAAAGGCCGACCGTTGCGGTACCGGCGCCTGAAGTTGCTGCGCGTTCGCGAGTACGGTTCACCGATCTACTTGGCATGGGAGCTTACAGTTTCTTTACGGTTTACGTCATGATTGGAGTGCTACACTCTATCGCTTTTTCGCTCTTCGTTAGCCGCGTGACCTGCGCGACGACCGCCAAGACGATCATCTCGATCTTCTGTAATACGGGCATCGGCTTTTCCCATCTGGTCGCCGCGCTCGGGTGGCCTTGGTATTGGCTGTAGGCCAGTTCGCCTGAAACAAAGGCCGAAGACCGCGATAGTTTTCCGCGCATTGCATTAGCGCGGTTTGACGCGTGTTTCTGGAAGGTGCTTGTCCCAATGTGGGTGGATTTGGCCGTCCACTGTTGGCTGGTATTGGACCCATTCGGCTCGTATGCCTCTCGGGTCGATATCTCTGTTCGACACGACGTAGTCAATCTCGCTTCGCGTCGTGCTAATATCCATTAGCTCGCGGTCCGTCAGGCGGCTTAATTCCGATTGCAGCCTCCGGCCTTTGCGCCACACCTGAAATGCCTGCCAGTAGGCTTCGAGCGGACTATAGACCGGCTGGTTGGTAGTTGCTGGATGCTGCAACTTGGCGATCTCGTGGACGATGCAATTGCGGTGCGTCCTGTCTGCTTTTTCACAGGATGAACATGCCGCAGGGTGAGCCACCGCGCCTGACGTCCGGCTTACATTTTCCTTACCGCCGGCTTATTCTTTGACCCCCGAGCGCCGTCAAAGCGCGAAAATAGAAGGCCACCTAGGGGATCCTGAAATGCGCTATTTCTTCGAGGAGTACGCATTCGATACTGACCTTCGCGAGCTACATCGTGGGTCGATCCCTATTCCCATCGCGCCACAGGCCTTCGACCTACTCCAATATTTGATCCGGCACAGGGAGCGCGTCGTCAGCAAGGACAATCTCATCAACGCGGTTTGGAATGGACGCATCGTCTCAGATGCCGCGCTGACGACCCGCCTGAATGCCGCTCGGGCAGCAATCGGCGACGACGGTGACAAGCAGCGCCTAATCAAAACATTGCCGCGCAAAGGCTTCCGCTTCGTCGGCGCAGTGCAGGAAATGCAGAAACCCGCAACTGCGCCGGTTAGCTCGGCAGCGCAGAGCGACGACACGGCGCAAAAGCCGTTTTCGCCACCTCGTCTTTCGATCGTGGTGCTGCCTTTCGCCAATCTCGGCGGCGATCCCGAACAAGACTACTTCGTGGATGGCGTGACCGAAAACCTCACGACGGACCTATCGCGTATAGGTGGCTCGTTCGTCATCGCACGTAACAGCGCCTTTTCATACAAAGGTAAAGCCATCGATGTACGGCAGGTCGGACGGGAGCTGAACGTCCGCTACGTGCTCGAAGGCTCTGTACAGCGAAGCGGCAACCGGCTTCGGGTGAACGTGCAGCTTGTCGATGCCGAAACCGGCAATCACCTGTGGGCCGAACGCTTCGATAAGCCAGTTGCCGATCTGTTTGACATGCAGGACGAAATCGTATCGAGGCTCGCCCATGCGCTACGCGATCAACTCAATGTAGCTGAGGCGCGGCGAGCAGAGCGCTCGCTGCATCCGGATGCACTGGACCTGATCTTTCAAGGCAGGGCCTGCTTTTGCAGGGGGAACGCCCCCGAGCACCTGACACAGGCGAGCGACTTCTTCAATCGTTCCTTGGCCATCGACCACCACAGTATCGGAGCATTGGTCGGCATTGCACTCGTCGATCTGACAATGGGGATGTCACTATTAACTGACGACCGAACCGCGCGTCTTTCGGCCGCCGAGACAAATGCGGTCAAAGCACTCTCGCTCGCGCCTGACCATGCCGGTGCCCATGCGATTTTGGGTGGAGCGTATATTTCTACAAACCGCGCGGCTCAAGGAATCGCTGAGTGCGAGCGAGCGTTGGCGTTGGATCGCAATCAAAGTACAGCGCATGCTCAAATCGGTCTCGCAAAATATTTTCTAGGACGTGGGGCAGAGACTGTCGCCCATATGAATGAAGCAATTCGCCTCTCTCCTCGCGATAACTTCGCCTACAGCTGGCTGGTAGTGGCCGGCTTCGCCAAGTTGCAGCTTAATGCGGACCGCGAAGCAGTTGACTGGTTTCTCCGCAGTATCGAAGCTAATCGCAATTATCCTTTAGCGCATTTTGGGCTTGCAGCTGCACTAGCGCTGCTTGGCTCGTTGGATCAGGCAAGAGCCGCGGCAAAGGCAGGACTTGCACTCAATCCAAGCTTTACGATACGTCGCTTCAGCGAGGGCGCATCGAGTGATAATGCAACCTACCTCGCCAATCGCCACCGCGTTGCTGACGGCATGCGTATCGCGGGGGTGCCGGAGGCATGATGTCTGCCATCCGTCTTGGCCGTGTGAAAAACGCCAGGGCGCCTGACGGCGATAGAATACGTTATTCGTTCAAGACCGTCTTAGCGGTAAGCCTCGCAAGCGCATTCAGCGCAAGCGAATTCAACTTAGAGGTCGACCTGAAGAACATCATTCTTCGTCGCGTTTTGATTTTTGAGTTTTCACACAGCCAGGGTCAATTTCGGACTCAGCGTCTTAGCGCTTGGAGGCAAATCTCTGAGGGCACCTAGTATTCTGTCCCATATTTGAGACCGATTGCGTTGATCTGCTCCCGCGTCAATTCTTTTCGCGGTTCGCCGGGTCGGCTGCAGGTTTCGCGAAAGAAACCGTCGAGGCCTGGGGGCACCATGATCCACAGCAGAACCATTTCCTGATCTGGACTACTGAAACCATGCCAGGTGTTCCTGGGTATGAAAATCGTTCCACCTCTTTCGCAAGAATGATGCACATCGTTGAGTGTGACCGTGCCACTGCCTTCCAGAACATAGAAGGCTTCGTCCCTGTCGAGATGTCGGTGAACTGGAATGCCTGAGCCCTTGGGTAGCTGCTGAATGCCCAGGCCAAGATTATTGGACCCCGTTACCGGGTCGGCCTTGATGAAGATGTTGCCGCCATCACGAAAATGGATCAGGTGTTCACCCTCTCCGGGACCAAGCACATAGCCCTGTGGCACCGGGTTAAGCGACTTCGCCTCGATCTCCTCGCTGTTTGGCATCGCGTGCTCCATTGGCCGATATTCAACAATGAAAAAGCCACAATAGCAGAATGCTCCACTACGAGCGACGCCCATGGTCAAACGGCTTTTGGTCAAAGGCTGCCCTCGGCGTCTCCACGATGGCTTTCCGCTCAGCCGTCGGAAGCGGACGGTGCGAGGCCAAGAGCGGAGGTCAGCCACGGGCCATTAAGCGACATTGTCAAGTCGAGGCTATCAATTGAACCTCGGGCGTAGGGCGGCGCCGCAGGCGCGCGGCGCGCCGATATGTGCTAAGCTTTTCTGGCCGGTTAAGCATCGGGAGAGGATTGTGACGCGACGCGAGTTCATCGCACTCGTCAGCAGCGCGGCGGCAATCCGACCGCTCGGCGCGCGTGCAGAGCGCCCGCCAGAACGTGTCCTCTATTTCACATACTCGGCCGGCTATCGGCACGACGTCATACCACTTTCCGAAGCAATCCTGACGCAGCTTGGAAGGAATTCCGGTGCCTTTGAAGTCATCGCAACGGAAGACTTGTCTGAATTTTCGATCGGGAACCTCGAGCGGTACGCCGCCGTGATGTTCTACACAAGCGGTGAAATTCCGATGAGCGGCGCCCAAAAGATAGCACTTCTCAACTTTGTGCGCTCGGGCCGTGGCTTTCTCGGTGTTCACTCGGCCACGGACTCATTCTACACCTGGCCAGACTACCTCGATCTGATCGGCGGCTACTTCAACGGTCATCCCTGGCATCAGGGTGTGACCATCGAGGTGGCTGATGTTGCAGATCCAGTGGTGGCGTTTCTGGGGAATTCGTTGCAGTTGAACGATGAAATCTACCAGATCAGCGACTTCGACTATCGCGGATCACGCGTGCTCCTGCGCCTCGACCAAAGTTCGGTGGACCTCAATAAGGCCGGTGTGAATCAACGCTTCTATGGTTGGCCGCTCGCCTGGAAACGATTTTACGGGGAGGGGCGAGTATTCTATTCGGCGCTTGGCCACGAGGCGTCGGTCTGGCAGGACCCGCGCTGCCAGAAAATCCTCACTAACGCTATCCTCTGGTCTACGAGAAGGTTGGCCTAGAGCAACCGGACTGCTGTGCCGCTTGTGTCTTCCCAGAAGCGGACGTCGGGTTCATTCGCGGGCTTTCGAGCAGCCTTCCCTACCCCTCACGGCTCAAGCGCTGATCACCGTGAACCTGCCCATCGCACGCCGTCTGGACTGCCAGGCCTCTGCGTCAGATTTGCGATGCATATGAAGATGGCGCTCCGGCGTGAGTACCAAAACACCACGCCCCAATCCTCACCGACCGCGCAAAGAGCAACAGCGGCCTTACACGTCACCCAGGCAAACAGGCGCCCGGGAGATAAATCTTCGGAGACATTTCTGGGCTGAACCACTGTCCACCTCGCAAACCTTTCTTCGAGGCGCACCGACGGTCAAAGAATAACACCGCCGACTACGCCCTTCCCACGGTAGCCATTCAGGCCGCTGGCACTCGGGCTCCATAGCGGGCGGTGTCTGGTCAAGGCTAGTGGGGGAAGGAAGCGATGGCAAGAGTGGGCGAAGGCCGCTTCTGGTGAGTCAATTTGACTCACCACGCCACGACCGCAACGCGCCGCAGTTCGCAAAAGGAAAATTTTGCCGCGGAGTATTGCGAACGTTTCAGATCCCGATTTTGGGGGCCACCAGGGGGCGGTGCCAGAGCCATGCCCTCGGGCCGGTGCTTCGGCAGTCTGCCGGGCGCCCGCTGATAGGTTCCTCTTGAGACGCAGCCGCAGATACCGGTCACGATCACACCCCCCGCGGACCATGCATCGGGTCGCTGATTGTCGCCTCCGACGACACCGCATCTTTCAAAAACTCTACGTTCTGAAAGATCGAAATTGCCCTTGCATTATCGCGCTTTTTGGATTCCAAAAGTGTCTTTTTCAAAATGGGGGAAGAAATGAAAATTGGATATGCGCGAGTCAGCTCGGGTACGCAGGATCACGCTGCGCAGATCGAGGTCCTGAAGGCCGCCGGATGCGAACGCGTGTTCAGCGAAAAGGTCTCCGGCAAATCGATCAACGGTCGCCCAGAGTTCGCCAGGTTGATGAAGACCATCGCCCCAGGCGACGTGCTTGTCGTCTCGAAACTGGACCGCTTGGCACGGTCGAGCCGCGACCTACAAAACATTCTGCATGACCTACAGGAACTGAGCTGCGACTTTGTCTCGCTCGGCGAGAGCTGGTGCGACACCACGACCGATGTTGGCCGGCTGGTCATGACGATCATGGGCGGCATCGCCGAATTCGAACGCAACTTGATCCGCAAGCGGTGTGAAGAAGGTATCCAGAGGGCCAAGCGAAAAGGCACGAGATTCGGCAGGCCCGCGGCGCTCGATCCCGGTCAGCGCAGACGTGTTGCGGAGCGCTACGCTGCTGGTGAGACGATGGCGGAGCTCGCCCGGGAGTATGAAGTCGGTGAAGCGACGGTCTGGCGGGCACTACAGTAGCTTTTAGCGATGCTTCTGAGGGCGGCTGCCTGACAAGCAGCCGACGACCTCTCCAATGCGATGCAGTGCCCCGTGATGAGTCGTGAGAGTCGGGCCTGAACATCCCGGCGCCGTCGCACAAGGCCCTTCCAGGGCCTCCGTAGAGTCTTGCCGACTATGTTCTGTCGGCCTGCGTTGCCGCAGCACGCCCACAAAAGCATGTAGTGGCAGGAGTTGTTCGAGGCGCTACCCAGCGAGTCCTACAATTGATGTGGAAGTTACTTAAAGTAAACCCTCGCGGTACGCCTTCTCTCGTCGCCGAAGCCGAGCAGTCAGCATCCTGCCGCCGTGGCATTGGCAGACGCTAATCCACCGCATCGCGAGGTTGCCGCAAGGTGCTCCGTTCCTCTTGAGAGCCATACATTTGCGAAACCCCGGCCTGCCTCGCTTAAACCGGTACTTGGCAACTGCTCCATGCCACGCCGCGTTGCCTGACCCTGATGTTCGCGGCATCTCCGGCCTCCTACGCGTTCGACACATATTAGCAGAAGATATGTGTGGCGATGAGGATCGTCGCTGATGCCGTTGGTGGTGATCACTGATCGGCAGTGATTTCCCTATATGGCCCCCATATTCTAATAAAACGAAGACACATTGTTTGCTCGTAGGTAGACCACCTACCAAACACTGATCACTGACCGACTATGTTGATCCCGCTCGGTCGAACTGCCATCAGATTAAATCAGTCCCGGTCAGTGAAATCAGTGGTTCCGCGACAATGTTTAGGCGGCTATGCAGCTCTCCAGCTTGTATCACGTGACTGAAGTCGGTGATGTCAGTGGCTGTGTCGAGAGAACCTCGTGCTTTTTTACGAGAACGACTGCCTTCTCAGAGGGAGCACGTCATGCACCTTAGATGCTGCTCAAGGTCTTTTTAAGCCGCTGGACGTGATTACGCGCGGCCAGTTGCCGCTGCTCTGGCGCAAGCTTGGTCCGCCCGTAAAGCGTCTGCCTGCGCCCCTCGATCTTCCAGAGCCCGTCGCTCCTGTCCGCATCAGGGTTGCGAACAGAAACGTAGCCGCAGGTTTCCATCCTGTAGGGGATTGATCGCCGGTACTTCTTGTCCAGCAGCCATTCCAATGACGCACCTTGCCGCGTTGAGACCAACATCCCTAGCGTCACCACATCGGGCCGGCCGAGCTCATCGAGGGCATCGGCAATTTCGGAATCCTCCGGTGCTTGGCTCGCATGGACGATCTCAAAGAAGGCCTCGGTTTGGCGGGGAATGGCGCCGGCGTTGAAGGATGACAGGTCCCGTTGCGCCAAATACGCACCAACGTGGCCTGCGCCCCCACCCCTCAGCCAACGCCATTGTTCGGTCCAGAACTTTGCGCTGAAGTCCTCCTTCTTGCTCTCGGACCAGACCACAAAATGGCGGCGATCGTCATTATCCAGGTAGACACCGTCGGACTTGTGGTTGGTGGTGATGCAGAGACCAAGCACATTCGGCACGTAGATGCGCTTTTCGTACTTATCGACACACGACAGCACATTCGGCGGGCTCGCGGCATAACTTTTGATGCGCTCATAGAGGGCAAATCGGTTCGCGCGGCCTCCCTCGCCGAGATCGTGCGCTTCATTCAGGCGCAACACCACCGCCTTCACAAACGGGTTGTTCTTATCCAACAGTTCGGATGATGACACGTTGTGAAAGTTCCATTCTCCGACCGCCTTCTCGACCGCCTCCAATATCCAGTCCTTGCCGATGCCCTGACCGCCGCCCATGACCAGCGCATGGTTGATCTTCTCACCGGGAAACTGCACGCGGTGGGCCAGCCAATCGATTATGTGCTCTGCGTCGTTTGGGTAGAGCCGCTGCACGTGCTCGATCCACGGGCTCGCCAGATCGGCATCGCCGGGGACAGTTCGCGGGGGTTGGTAGAGATTGAGGACATGTGCGCCGGGGCGGTCCGTCCAGCCTCCGTCAAACAGCAGCTTGTCCTCGATGATTTCCGGCCAGCCCGGCATCCAGGTAACTTGTTCGACGCGACGGTGCTGCTTCAGCCAGTCCGACGGCTTGATCTTCACAAATTTTCCGTTCCGCTTCTCGCCGAGTATCTTCGGAAGAATGCTATCGACGCTCTCCTTCGGCCACGTCGTGCGGGCGGGCATGAACATGAACCGGTTGGATTCAGGGATAGCATAAAAATCCTCCAAGCTGATTGCACCGTCAGCCGAACGGAGGTCTGGCGGCTTAAGCAGGGACATCCTGATCCCTCATCAAAACGAGATCATTGAAATCGGTGTCAGGCGTCGGTGGCATCAGCGGCACGACGGTCCGACCGTGCCGGCGCCAGTGCTCAGCCACGACGGCTGCGGCCATCTGGCCCTGTTGGTTGGAATCGTTGTCGATGAGTAGGAATAGACGCTGCACGCCAGCGACGACTGGCAGCGCGGCCATGTTCTTGGTGGAGAGAGCGGCCCACGCCGGCGTTAGCGACCGGCCACAGTGCGGGATCCGGGTCGCAGCAGCGAGCACGGTCTCAAGTCCCTCACCAATTACGAGATCAGACGAAGCAGGCCACAGCTTGACCACGCCGGTCCGGCCAAGCATGCGCCGCTCAACCTTCAGAACGCGGCCGTCGCGCTGCAGCAGCGCGGTACGCTGGATCCCGACCGGCTCGTCGCTGATAGGATCGCGCAGCAGGGCGATCAAACACGGCCGGGAGCCCGCACCAAACATGCAATCGGGATGGAAGCGAAGGCAGCCCTGCACGTCGTCCGGCAGCCGGGTGACGTCGATGTGCCGGGTCTCGTCCAGATATCGTTCGGCGATAGTGCCCCCCAGAGGCACACTCGAGGCCCAGATTGATAATGCCTGCGACAACTTGGCAGCGGCTTCATCGCGGCAACGGTGGATAGCTGGAGCTGAGGGCCAGTCTTTGATGGCGCTGATAGCGTCCTTGACAGTCATGCCCTCGACGCGCGTGAGCCAGTCCAGGCGCGTTCCGTGCTCTCCGCAACCAAAACAGTGAAAATGGTCAGGATAGATGGCGCAGGACGGCACGACCTCCTCGTGGAACGGGCACACCACTTTATTGTCGGAAGAGAGCGGTAGGCCGACCAACTCGGTCAGTGGTGCGACGTGGTCTGGAAGCGTCGCCAAGAATTCCGTATCATCGTTCAAATCGAGGATAATCGGGTCATCGACCGTCCCGATGTCCCGGCGAGTGTCCTCAATATAGATCTCGATGGCGCGTTCGAGAGCTTGCTCTTGCTCTTTTACGGGGTCCGGCGGCAGCTCACTTTTGGGTTCGGCAGGTTGCTCGGGCGGCTCAAGATAGTGCGCCCCCGAATGCACTTTGCCGCCCAGCGGCAGCCCGGCAGCCCAATCGGGAGACTCAAGAAGAACCGTCAGAAATGTTGCATCTGAGAGCGAGCCGCAGGGCACCTCGACCGTGACCTCGTCGTGGCAATGAAACACCACGGGAATACCACGGCATTCGAAGCGATCGATTGCTGCGGCCAAGAGGTCACGCGCTGTGCCCTGAACAACGTTCTCGACGAAGACGCCGAACCAGCCGCGATAAGCCTTCCATTGACCGCGCGCATTGTCCATGAATTCGACATCAGGGGCCGCGTCCTCGAACTTTGCCGGAACGAGGTGCGCTTGCGGATATGTGATAGCGCGACCGCTCGGTAGCGTCAGCGTCAGATTGCCGTCGACGAAACTCGCAATGATCGGCGGCTGCGGTGCAGGCGCTACCAAGACCGGCTTGCCGACCTTGATCGCGATCCGGATCGCACGCGCCAGATCCTTCCAGAACTTTGTCGTAGCGGGGTGCGCGCTGCGCCACTGGCCGATGATCGCCCTGATCTCGTCATCGCTACGCGGGTCGTTGGGAACAATCCGGCGCCATGCACCAACAGACCCACCGAAGCCGGAGGCGAGTTCGCCGGCCTTTCCGAGCTGGCGTTCTACCTGTGAGATATCTGCATCCGCGGCCTTGCGCAGCATCCTCCGAGCGATCACGCGATACGGCTCGAGCTGCTTGTCGCCGGTCCGCTGGAAAGTCGCATAGGCCTCTAGCTTCCAGTGCTCGCCCGCGAGCCATGCCAGCACGACACTCTCAATCGCCGAAAAGTCGCCAGATTTGAGCTCACACCCCGGTGCGGCACAGAGTGCCGCGCGTGAGATATCGCCGAGCAGCGCGAGCGGATTGCCGTAAGCAGCAATTGCGGCACGATCTCCGCTGCAGACGTGCTCGACCACACAGAGCGGGAGGTTGCTCTCGTTCTTTTTCAGGTTCTGGAGCTGGGGGCCCAAGCCCGACCACCGACCCGGTGCGCCGCCGTACATCCGCAGCGTGCCTCGCATCCGATCGTCAGTAACCGACGCATAGGCAAGCATCCGCTTGAACTTGTTCACGCTCGCGCGTGCAGCAGTACGACGAAGCTCGAGCAGCTGAGCGACATAGTCATCGGGCTTGCTCGCCAGCATCTTGGCGACCGCACTCTTGGTCAACGAAGTCATATTGTGGCCGCGGGCGTTGATGGCTTCGAGGAACCGCTTCACCTGATCGGAGCTCGTAATGGCCCCGTGGGTGAGCTCCTGAAGCTTGAGGCCGATGGCGGTCCGCTCTTGGATTGCGAGACCGTGCGCGGCTGTCGCAAAGTCTCGGTCGAGGCGGATCCCACGGTCATTGATCGCGACGTCCTCGAGCTGATAGCGGCGCTCAGTCGAAGAGAGCGGTTTCAGCTTCGTCGACTGCCAGGCCGCGCGCATCGTAATGACATCGAGCCGACACCTCTCATAGAGAAGCTGGAGCTTTTCGGGGTCTTCATCCCAGGTCGGCATCGCGTCCCCCTTACGCTTGCGATTGCTTGTGGGCCGGGAGACCGCAAGCATAGCTCTCCGCGCTACGGGGTCCTTCCTGTAGGGTAAGCCGAGGGCCTGGGCGAGCAGATCGAGTTCGGCGGGATAGGCGTTCGCCAACGCGAGCCGTTGGGTGCAGTGCTGCACGTGGTGCGGGATCGCGGGAAAGAGAAAACGAGGTACAAGGACATTTTCGAGGATCGCGCGCTCGAACTCGTAGTTGTGCGCGACCAGCTGCCAGAGTTCTGGTTCCGAAGCCACGCGATAAAATTCATGCGGCACCGGGCTTCTCGGCAACCACAGCATCGGATCATTGCCGTCCACGGCATAGACAAGACAGAGGGGCTCGGTTGTGGCGTCGATGGCATATGCGTAGGCGCCGCATTCCCGCAGGTTTGCAGTACTCCGCGTCTCGATGTCCCAGAACAGTGTCGGCATCATTCCTTTCCCTCGGCGGCCAGAGAAGAGCTGACGCCCCTCTCTGATCCGGTCGATCGCCTAAAACACGATTCTGTCGTTCAGCATTTCAGCGGTGGTGACCGGCTTCACGTCGGTCATGGTGGAGAGCGTCTCGCTAGAGACGTCGATGAGCGGCTTCGGCTTCGTCTGGCCTGTGTTGGCTTGATGCTGATCACGAGCCTGCTGGGTGGACCTCGCCGAATTGTCCGAGAAATTCAGCGCCGTGACCGAAGCCGCTGCCTTCTCGGCGGCAGCGGGGCCGGTGAGCTGAGGAGCCGGCGGGGCCGCCGGAACGGCGTTCCCTCCGTCTCCCGGCGTCCGCCAGCCGATGATCTCGAAGTGCGGGCGCCTGCCTTGGCCGAACTTCATTTTCATCGGCCTGCTGCTGAGGTTGACCAGCGGCATGCAGCGAGTCCCTCGCAATGACCGCATGGTCATGACCGACTCTTTCAGGGCATCGTAGGCGATGTGGGCACCGACGGTCGCACCCGAGTACGTGTAGTTTTCCCCGGTCGACAGATTGACCAGGTAGACCATCACCGTATGCGCCCAAGGCGGACGCGGTTTGCCATCCACACCCAATTCCCATTCCTGAATAGGAATCGCGGCGTTCAATTCACCGGCGTTCGGCAGCGGCTTCTCGAGGATGTACTCAGCCTCATTGTTTTTCCACCGGCGCAGGATCTCGCCGACATCGACCACCAACAAAGGCGACGGTGCCGCGACACCATCGCGGTCGACCCAACCCTGCTTGTCATTCCATTTGAGGTAAGAGCCTCTCCCAATTCGACGGGACGGGAACGAGCCTGAGAAGCCGTCATCGGCCTGCGGCGGTCCATCTTGGGAGGTCGTGATATCGTTCGTCATGTTTGTCACCATTCAATCTGTTTGTTTCGCTTTTGCTCATCGAACTGGGCTACGCCCCAGGTGGCGCCGCTCTCGCGGAAAGGTTGATCGGATCGGTCGTCGGCTAGGTCTTCGGCTCGATCACCAGGATGTCGCGATGACAGCCAGAGCAGGTCAGGCCGGTGCGGGCCGCCCACGCTGTCGATGCTCACATCGGTGGCGCGCAGTTCGGCTCCGCAATGCGGGCAATGAGCTCCGGCGGCCAAGCGCACGACGAGACCAAGGATGAAGGCGCTCTGAACTTGCGGATTGTTAGCCATTGTGGGTCCCTCGAAATAGAAAAGGGCGCCATCTCGCGATGACGCCCCTCTGTCAGCTCGCTACGACGTGACCTCCTTGATGAATCCGACCAGTTCATCGAGGTCGTGCACGGCGGTCTCGATCTCGACCAAATCGGCTTCGAGCGCCTTGCGCCGATCGTTCAGCTCATCGCCGAGATCGAACGGCTCGAACACCTCCAGTTCGCCCAAGGCCATACCGCAGCCGAGGGAGACGCGCTCGCCGACGTCCTCGATCCGCTCGGCGATGTGCTTCAAGAGCCGCACGACGACGTTGACAGGGGAGTCGAGGGACGCTACCGCAGGGGAAGCGACAGTGGTTCCGGTCGCAAGATTGGGCATCAGAAGCCCTCCTTTCTTGATCGACCAGGTGCATCGGTTTCTCAGGCGGGTGCACCTGGTTCAGCTCCGCTCCTGCTAGCCAATAATTCGCCGCGGCCGAGCGGCGGTTGCCGCGGCGAAACTCAGACAGCAATTTCACTGTGGTCGGCGCTGACTACTCGGCGGCAACGACCGTACGGGTGTTCGTGTCGGCCTCGCGCTCGCGGCGCCACGCTGCGGCAGCCTCGACGCTGATGAGCGTCCGGCCGCCGACCTTCATCGTCACCGGCCCGAAGCCAGCGCGCTGCATGCGAAAATAGGTGTCGACGCTGATGCCGTGAGCTACGCAGAACTGCCGGATCGAGTACGCCATCGGCGCAATCGAGGTTTCATTTGCCAGTTTCGCGAGATCGGCGGTGACGCCAGGCTTGCGGCCAGTGACTTCTCCGCGCGCCATTGTGTGCAGCTCCTGTTGAGTGGATCGCTGCGATTAGGCGCCAGCTTACGACCTTGAGGAAGAGGGAGATCGGGGGAGATCGGGGAGGATCTGAAATAGCAGCCAGATCAGCAAGTTAAGCGCGATAGTCAGAATTCAATCGATAGTTTCGCTAAAACAGAATAAGCAACACAAAACCGAAATCTACTGCCCCCTCAGAAACTTAAGATGTTTACGCATGTCGCTATCGTCAGGTGCATGGCCAGTTGCGCTCTCGCAAAATTTCAGCATCTCTGGCGCCCTAGGCATTTTCAAGCCCGCCATGAGCCTTCGGATCACTTCTCGAGCAACGAGCATCTTCCAATCATGTGTAGGCGCTGGCCCTGGCGGCTTACGGGGCAACCGCACGTTCTTTTCGGTGTGCGCCGCAAGCCAGAGGCTATCGACATCCGGTCGCCATACAAAAAATTCCCAGTGCTCTCTGGACCGAAAGCGTGGAGTTATCTGAAACTGGTGGTCGATGATCATAATAGCGCGACCGCGCCAGAACGAGCCAAGCAGTTCTTCGTACTCTCCAGTCACCATATTTCGCCGCATGGATCGAAGCTTCTCGCTCACCAATGCTTCGATCACTTGAGGCGTCGCTAGGTCAGCGTACCGCCCGCCGGTGAGCTGCTCCGAACGGATGTGATGCGCTAATGCCAAAGAAATCCAGCGTGGATCGCCGAACGGAGGCGGCTTCTCCTTTCGCGATACAAGCTGTTTGCTCTTGCGCGCGCACATAGTCACTGCACCAGCCCGACAACACTGTTGGCGACGGCTGACGCCGGCGCGTGATGCAGCAGCGCCGCTCGCGCGATCTCGTCACTATGATCGGTGATGTGTTTAGAGTAGGTGCGCTCGATTTCAGCGCTCGACGTGTCATGCGATGCGGCGACAAGCCTAATCGGCAGACCGCGCAGCAGCGCGCGGACGATGCTCGAATGGCGCAAGGCGTACATCGTCGCTCTTGAATCGAGATTCAGAACCTTGACGATCCTGGCGACGTCCTCGCGATAGTCGTCGGAGCCGCTCCACGGCTGGCCGTTATTCTGCAGAAGCAGCGGCGCATCGGCAGCGCGTCCCTTGGCGGCCTCCTTGAGTTTCGTCGCCAGCGCCGGAGTGATCGGCACGCTGATACGCTCGGCCTTGCGCTTGGCACGATTTTTCGATCCGCCCTTAGCTGAGCGCGGCATCGTCAGACGCGGCTTGGCGCCGCCATGCAGGTCCTCGACCAGCAGCCGTGCGGCTTGCGACGGCCTCGCGCCGGTCACCGCCAGCACATCGACGAACAGACCTAAGTGGGCATCGACGCGGTAGCCGGCGGCCACGAACCGGCTCACGTCGCGATCTCCAAGGATGACATTGCGGGCGACGGTTGCATCAGGCAGCGACTCGAGGCCGGCCTCCCATGCACCCGCGTTCTGGATGCGCTTGTCGCGGGAAGCGGCAAGATTGAGCGCGGCTCGCAGGCTTTTGCAGTAGCGCACGACGCTGGACGGCTGCAGGCCCTTGGTGAGCAGACCGTCGCGCCAGTTGCGCAGCTCTTTGGCTTCCAAGAGCGCCACAGGCTTGCCGAGCAACTGCGAGCTGAGATGCCGCCGTAGTCCACTGGCGTTGTAGATGCTGGCGCCGCGAGCTTCGAGGTCGCGCTGATAGTCGGTCAAGGCATCGTCCAGCGAGACCGGCGCAAAGCCTATTGCAATAGCCTCAGGTTCGGCGTCCGCCTCACCCCGCGCCAGCTTGCGCGCCTGCGCTAGGGCCTGATCGTAATTGAACACGTACTTGCCGTCGGCCGGCTCCAGATCGTCGGCGATGCCGAATTTCTTCAGCCAGCTCGTGCGCCCATCGGCAAAACGAACGCTCCACGTTCCGAAGCCGCTTTCATTCCGGCGATAGCCAAGTGCAATGTTTGGCGCGACGCGAACAAAATAGCTTGCCTTACGCGCCGTGAGCTTGGCGCGAGCGGTGGATGTTTCCAGTGTGATTTTGCGGGGCTTTGGCATGGGCAAACGGCTCACAGTGTAGGGCGCGTGTAAAAAACAGCAGAGGCCCTGCGCCTGTTAGCGCCTGCATAGCATGCGCGTGTTGTTTTGGTTTTTCAATGCCTTACTTGCGAGTGCAACGCTAGCAGGCGCTAGGCAGCAACTTGCATATTCTCTCCTTGTGGGAGAAGGTGGCATAGGCGGCCTTAGGCCGCCGTTCTTAAGAACGCCGAAGCGAAGCTTCGGCTACGGCGCCGGATGAGGGGTTGTCTCCACAATCTCATTTGTGGAGGCAGACCCCTCACACAAGCGATTGTGCGGCTAGCGATTTACATGCCCTCTCCCGCAAGGGGAGAGGGCGCAGCAATCGGCGCCGCGACTCGCGGCAAGTGCGAGGCCCCCATGTCCCAACCGCTGCTGATCGAGCATGACGATGGCGTCGACCGGGTGACGCTCAATCGCCCCGAGCACCTCAACGCCCTCGATCCCGCGCTGATCGAAGCGCTCAACGACTATTTCCAGGGCCTGCAACGCAATCGCGACACCCGCGTCGTCGTGCTCAAGGGCGCCGGCAGGAATTTCTGCGCCGGCCTCGATCTCAAAGCTGCGATGGCGCGCCGGGCCGGACAGCAGGAGCCACCCGGTGTCACGGAGTCGCTGGATTCGCAGCGGCGCATCGCCGACATCGTGATGCTGATGCGGCGCTGTCCGCAGCCGATCCTGGCGCTGGTGCAGGGCGCGGCCGCCGGCGGCGGCTTTGCGCTGGCGCTGGCCTCCGACATCCGCATCGCGACGAGATCGGCGCGGATGAATTGCGCCTTCATCAAGCTCGGGCTCGGCGGCTGCGACATCGGCACCAGCTATTTTCTGCCGCGCCTCGTCGGCGTCTCCGTCGCATCCGAGCTGATCCTCACCGGGCGCTTCATCGGAGCGGAGCGCGCGCTCGCGGTCGGCCTCGTCTCGGAGGTCGTGGACGAGGACAAGCTCGATGACGCGGCCGCGTCTTATGTCGAGGCGATGATGACGGCCTCGCCCGTGGGCCTGCGGCTATCCAAGGAATGCCTCAACATGAGCGTCGATGCCGGCTCGCTCGAAGCCGCGATCGCGATGGAGGATCGCAACCAGGTCCTGTGCAGCCGCTCGGAAGAGTTTTCGGAAGGCATCAGGGCCTTCCTTGAGAAGCGAAAGCCTGTCTATATCAGGCGCTGAACGATGAAGATCCGCAAAGGACAATAATTCCGGGAGACGCAAAATGAGTGGAAGCGCGGCGGCAGTGATGACGAAGCCCGTCTTTCGCAAGGTCCAGTGGCTCGCGCGCGACATCGACGTCGAGCGTCGCGGCGACGGCACGGTGGTGCTGAAGTCGCGCATTCCGCTGCAGCCTTATGAGAAGCACATCCCGGCGTCGCTGGCGAAATGGGCGAAGGAAGCGCCCGAACGCATCTGGCTGGCGCAGCGCGGCGGTCCGAACCGCGAATGGCGTAAGGTGTCCTATGGCGAAGCCAAGCGCATTGTGGACGCGCTGACGCAAGGCCTGCTCAATCTCAAACTCGACGGCCGGCCCGTCACGATCCTCTCCGGCAATTCGATCGAGCATGCGCTGATGACGCAGGCCGCGATGCAGGCGCGCGTCCCGGCAGCGCCGGTGTCGCCGGCCTACTCCTTGATGAGCCACGACCACGTCAAGCTGAAGTACCTGTTCGAACTCATCAAGCCGGCCGTATTGATGGTGCAGGACGGCCCGACCTTCGAGAAGGCGCTGAAGGCGCTCGACCTCCGCGGCGTCACAGTCGTTCACGTCGCGCGGCCCTGCGAGGGCATCAAGAGCGTCAGCTTCGCCGAGCTCGCGGCAACGCCTGTCATGACCGATGTCGAGGCATCGATCGCGAAGATTACGCCGCAGACCGTCGGCAAACTGCTGTTCACATCAGGCTCGACCGGCATGCCCAAGGCCGTCATCAACACGCAGGAGATGATGTGCGCCAATGCGGCGATGATGATGCAGGTGCGGCCGCGCGATCCGAACGGGCCGATCTCGACCATGCTGGACTGGATGCCCTGGAACCACACCATGGGCGGCAATGCCGCGTTCCACCCGATCCTGGTCGACGGCGGCACGCTCTATATCGACGACGGAAGGCCGATGCCGGGCCAGTTCGAGGAGACGCTGCGCAATCTGCGCGAGATCTCGCCGACCTATTATGCCAACGTGCCGGCCGGCTATGCCGCGCTGGCAGCGGCCATGGAGAAGGACGACGCGCTCTGCCGTTCCTTCTTCAAGAATCTCTCGATCATGGCCTATGGCGGCGCGCGTCTGCCCGACGATCTCTACAACCGCATGCAGGCGCTGGCGGTGAAGACGACAGGCGAGCGCATCGTGTTCTACACCGGCTGGGGTTCGACCGAGACCGCGCCGACCTCGACCGGCACCTATTGGGACACCGAGCGCGTCGGCCTGATCGGCCTGCCGTTCCCCGGCGTCGAGTTGAAGATGGTGCCGTGCGGCTCGAAATACGAATTGCGCCTGCGCGGCGTCAATGTCACGCCCGGCTATTTCGGCCAGCCTGAGCTGACGAAGAAGATGTTCGACGAGGAAGGTTTTTATTGCATCGGCGATGCCGGCGTCTTCGTCGACGATTCCGATCCGGTGCAAGGCATCATCTTTGCCGGCCGCGTGGTGGAGGACTTCAAGCTCACCACGGGCACATTCGTACATGTCGGCTCGCTGCGGACCGATGCCATCGCGGCCGCCACGCCCGTGGTGCACGACGCGCTGGTCGCGGGGCAGGACCGTCCCTTCATCGGCCTCCTGGCCTGGCCGAACCTGCACGCCTGCCGCCAGCTGGTCGGCAATCCCGATCTCAGCTTTGCGGATGCTGTGAAGCATCCCGAGGTGATCGCTTGCTTCAGGCGCGGCCTGGAAGCCCACAACCGTGAATGCGAAGGCGCCAGCAGCCGTATCATCGCGCGCGCGATGCTGATGGTCGAGCCGCCCTCGATCGACGGCAACGAGCTCACCGACAAGGGCTACATCAACCAGCGCGCCGGCCTGGAACGCCGCGCGGCGCTGGTGGAGCGGCTCTATGCGGACAAGCCGGATCAGGATGTGATCGTGCTGAAATGAAGACGACACTCGCTCCATTCGTCATTCCGGGGCGCGCGCAGCGCGAGCCCGGAATCCATCGGGCCGCATATGCGTGGCGAAATGGATTCCGGGTTCGCCGCTGCGCGGCGCCCCGGAATGACGGCAATAAATGACAACGAATAAGAGGTAAGCCCGCCATGAACTTCGATTTCTCCGACGATCAAAAACAGCTCCGCGACCAGGCGCGCAAGTTCCTCGCCGAGAAATGCTCGCCCAAGGCGGTGCGTGTCGTGCTCGACGGCAAGGCGCCTTACGACCAGGAGCTCTGGAAGGGCCTCGCCGAGATGGGCTTCCTCGGCGTCGCCATTCCGGAGGAGTTCGGCGGCGCCGGCGCCGGTCATCTCGAGCTGTGCGTAATCGCGGAAGAAATGGGCCGGGCCAACGCGCCGGTGCCGTTTTCCTCGACCGTGTACCTCGCCGCCGAAGCGCTGCTGATCGCCGGCAGTGACGCGCAGAAGAAGAAATGGCTGCCGGCGATTGCTTCCGGCGAGGCCATTGGCACGCTGGCGCTGTTCGAGGGCAAGGGCAACCCGTCGCCGAAGAACGTCAAGCTGACGGCTGCGAACGGCGTGCTCAACGGCGTCAAGAAGCCGGTCGCCGACGGTGCGATTGCCGATTTTGCGGTGGTCGCCGCGCGCACGGGATCGAGTGGGCGCGACAATGACATCTCGCTGTTCCTGGTCGATCTCAAAGCCGGCGGCGTCGATGTGAAGAGCCTCACCAATCTTGATCCGACCCGCGGACAGGCCGAGATCACCTTCAAGGATGCCAAAGCCGAGCCGCTCGGAGCTGCGGGCGACGGCTGGAGCATCCTCACCCAGGTGCTCGACCGCGCCGCGGTGCTGTGCGCGTTCGAGCAGGTCGGCGGCGCCGACCGAGCGCTGGAGATGGGCCGCGACTACGCGTTGGACCGCATCGCCTTCGGCCGCCAGATCGGCTCGTTTCAGGCGGTCAAGCACATGCTCGCCGACATGTACGTCTCGGCGACGCTGGCGCGCTCCAACAGCTATTACGGCGCCTGGGCGCTCTCGACCAATGCGGCCGAACTGCCGGAAGCCGCCGCTGCGGCGCGCATCAGCGCGACGCAGGCGTTCCAGCACTGCGCCAAGAACAACATCCAGGTTCACGGCGGCATGGGCTTCACCTGGGAATTCGACTGCCACATGTACTATCGCCGCGCCCACGCGATGGCGCTCGGGCTCGGCAGCCTCACTTATTGGGAAGATCAGCTGATCGACCGGATGCGGAAGAAGAACGCGGCGTAACGACAGGTGCGTAGGGTGGGTTAGCCGAAGGCGTAACCCACCATCGACCGGCAGTGCTCGACAGAATTGGTGGACTACGCCTCCGGCTAATCCACCCTACGGACAGCAGAGAAGCAAGATGAACTTCGACGACACCCCGCAGGAAGCCGAGTTCCGCGCCACCGCCCGCGCCTGGATCAGTGCCAACGCGCCCAAGCAATACGAGGACGAGCTGCGCAAATCGTCACTCGGCCGCACCGTGCTCAAGAACGCTGACATTCTCGAAGTGGCGAAGGCGTGGCAGAAGAAGAAGGCCGACGCCGGCTGGGCCTGCCTGCACTGGCCGAAGGAATATGGCGGGCGTGGCGCCTCGCCGATCGAGCGCGTGATCTGGCAGCAGGAGGAGGGGCCGTTCGGCCAGCTGTCCCGCATGTTCATCATCGGCCACGGCATGTGCGGGCCGACCATGATGGCGTTCGCGCGCGAGGAGCATAAGCGGACCTATCTGCCGCCGCTCGCCTCCGGCGAGAAGGTCTGGTGCCAGCTGTTCTCCGAGCCCGCCGGCGGCTCGGACGTTGCGGGCTTGCGCACACGTGCGGAGAAGGACGGCGACGACTGGATCATCAACGGCCAGAAGATCTGGACCTCGGGCGCGCATTATTCCGACTACGGCATTTTGCTTACGCGCACCGATCCAACCGTGCCCAAGCACAAGGGCCTCACCATGTTCTTCCTGGACATGAAGAGCCCCGGCGTCGAGGTGCGGCCGATCAAGCAGGCGAGCGGCGCCTCCGACTTCAACGAGGTCTATTTCACCAACGTCCGCATTCCCGACCATCAGCGTCTCGGCGAGGTCGGCGACGGCTGGAACGTCTCGCTGACCACGCTGATGAACGAGCGCAGCGCGATCGGCGCGGCCGTGTCGACCGGTTTCCCCGAGCTGTTCGAGTACTGCTCCAGCCTGATGCTCGACGACGGCCCGGCTATCGAGGATCGCGCGGTGCGATCCAAGCTGGCGAACTGGGCGGTGAAGGCGAGCGGCCTGAAATACACCAGCATGCGTGCGATCTCGGCGCTGTCGAGGGGCGAACGCCCGGGGCCGGAAAACTCCATCGGCAAGCTGGTGGCGGGCTCCATGATCCAGGACGTCGCGACCTATGCACTGGATCTGCAGGGCGCGGCGGGCGTCGTCAGCGGTGAGGATGCCGAGCTCGCCGGCCGTTTCCAGGCCATGCTGCTGCGTGCGCCGGGCACCCGCGTCGAGGGCGGCACCGACGAGATCATGCGCAACATCATCGCCGAGCGGGTGCTGGGCCTGCCAGGCGACATCCGCGTCGACAAGGACGTGCCGTTCAACAAGATCCCGACGAAGGGAAGAGGGTAGAGGTCCGCCATGAATTTCGACGACACCCCGCAGGAAGCCGCGTTCCGCGAGACCGCGCGCAAATGGATCGAGGCCAATGCGCCGAAGGAGCTGCACGGCGAGCTGTCAAAGTCCTCGCTCGGCCGCATCCGCCTTGCCAATCACGACATCGTCGATGTCGGCAAGGCCTGGCAGAAGAAGAAGTTCGAGGGCAATTGGGCCTGCCTGCACTGGCCGAAGGAGTATGGCGGCCGCGGCGCGACGCCGATCGAGAAGGTGATCTGGCAGCAGGAGGAGGGCGTCTACGGCAAGCTGACGCAGCCGTTCCAGATCGGCGAAGGCATGTGCGGTCCGACCGTGATGGCGTTCGGCAGCGAAGATGCAAAACGCCGTTACTTGCCAAAGCTCGCATCGGGTGAGGAGATCTGGTGCCAGCTGTTCTCCGAGCCGTCTGCCGGCTCCGATGTCGCAGGCCTGCGCACGCGCGCGGAGAAGAAGGGCGACAATTGGGTCGTCAACGGTCAGAAGATCTGGACCTCGGGCGCGCATTATTCCGACTACGGTCTTTTGATCGCGCGCACCGATCCGAACGTGCCCAAGCACAAGGGTCTCACCATGTTCTTCCTGGACATGAAGAGTCCCGGCGTCGAGGTCAGGCCGATCAAGCAGGCCAACGGCATGCAGGAGTTCAACGAGGTCTATTTCACCGATGTCGTGATCCCCGATAGCCAGCGGCTGGGCGCCGTCGGCGACGGCTGGAACGTCTCGCTGACCACGCTCATGAACGAGCGCATGTCGATCGGCGCGCGGCTTGCGACCGGCGTCCCTGAAATGTTCGAGTTCTGCTCCAATTTGATGCTGGAGGATGGCCTCGCCATCGACGATCCCGCCGTGCGCTCGAAGCTCGCGAGCTGGGCGGCCAAGTCGAACGGGCTGAAATACACCAGCTACCGCACGATCTCGGCTCTGTCGAAGGGCGAGCGGCCGGGCCCGGAGAATTCAATCGGCAAGCTGGTCTCGGGCATGATGCTGCAGGATATCGCGACTTACGCCATGGACCTGCAGGGTGCGGCCGGTGTTCTCTCTGGCAACGACGAGGAAACGGCGCAGGGCCAATTCCAACAGATGCTGCTGTCCTCGCCCTCGATGCGCATCGCGGGCGGCACCGACGAGATCCTGCGCAACATCATCGCCGAGCGCGTGCTGGGCCTGCCGGGCGACATCCGCGTCGACAAGGACGTGCCGTACAACAAGATCCCGACCAAGGGGCGGTGATCGCGCGCCGCGTGGCTATCCCGGGTGGGCAAAGGCGCCAAGCGCCGTGCCCACCCTTGCGTGTTGCTCACTCCACTCCGATCGTCGTCAGGTCCTGAAACCAGTGCTGCGCCTGCACGAACTGCTTGATCTTCGGTGACAGCGCGTGCGGATTGGTGTCGTGGACGACCCACACCAGCGTCGCATCGTCCACGATCAGCGCGTGCGCCTGCGCCAGCAATTGGTCCTGCCTGGTGCTGTCGAACGTCTGCTTGGCCTCGTCGATCAGCGCGTCGACCTTGGGGTTCTTGTAGCCGCCCCAGTTGACGCCGACAGGCGCGATCTGGCCGGAATGGAAGAAGCGGACGATGGCGTAGAGCGGATCCGAGGTGACATAGGCGATGTTGTTGGAGGTGATGCCGGCGTTCATCTCGTCGGCGGCGCCCTTGCGCCAATGCGTATAGAGCGTCTCCAGCTCGACCACCTTGAAGTCGATCTCGATGCCGATCTCCTTGAAGCTCTGCTGCAGGAATTCATTCATCGGCAGCGACAGCATCTGACCGGTGCCGCCTTGCGCGATGATGAAGGTGGTCTTCAGCGGCTTTGCTTTGGAATAGCCCGCTTCCTCCACCAGCTTCTTGGCGGCGGCGAGATCATATTTCAGCTCGAAGCTGGGCTTGCCGAACCACGGGCTCGACGGGTCGACCTGGCCCTTGGCGGGCTTCGCGAGGCCGTTCATCAGGCCGACGACTTCGTCGCGGTTGATCGCAAGATTCAGCGCCTTGCGCAGGCGGATGTCGGTCCAGGGCGAGCCCGGTAGCACGCTGAGATGATAATCCCACACATGCGGCGTGACGTTGTCGACCAGCTTCATGCCGGCCGCCTTCAGCTGCGGCACGGCATCCGGCGCCGGCGTTTCGATCAGGTCCACCTGGCCGGCAAGCAGCGCGTTGGTGCGCGTCAGCGCTTCCGGCATCGGCACCAGCACGATCTTGTCGACCTTCGGAATGCGCTTCTTGTTCCAGTAGTCCGGATTCTTGGTTAGCTCGGCGAGCTCGCGCGGCACCAGCTTCGTCAGCTTGAACGGGCCGGTTCCGGAGGGCTGGCTGGCGAATTTGTCCCAGTCCTTGCCGAGCTTTTCATATTGCGCCGGGCTCGAGACCAGGAACCACAGCATCTGATAGGGGAAGAACGAATCCACCGTCTTGGTGGTGATCTCCACCGTGAAGTCGTCGATCTTGGCATAGCTGGCGACGGAGGGAAGGCGGGTCTTCACCTGCGCGCTCTGCCGCTTGTCGAATTGCGTCGCCTTGTCGTTGAGCACCTTGTCGAGATTCCAGATTACCGCATCGGCGTTGAAATCGCTGCCGTCGTGGAACTTCACGCCCTTGCGCAGGGTGAAGCGCCACTTCGTCTTGTCGGCGTCGTCCACCTTCCATTCGGTGGCGAGGCCCGGCACCAGCTTGCCGGGGCGGTCGGCGACGTCCATCTCCCAGGCCACCAGCGGATCGTAGATCGTGTAGGCCGTGAACTGATAGGCGCCGGCGCCACGATCTGGCTGGCCAGTGGTGAGTGGAATATCCGCCATCGAGATGCCGTAACGCACCACCGTTTCGGCGTGCGCCGCGATTGCAGACACCGCCAGTGCAAGCACGGCGAGACAGGTCGATAGACGAATACGCATGGCCCAAAGCTCCAGGGGAATCTGGGACCAGACCTGCAATCTTGATGCCAGAATAGGCAGCGCGCCGATTTCGCCCGTGCGTCATCACAAGGACTTGTCGTCGCAGGGGCAATTCGCAGAAAAAGTTTTCCCTTGGCATAGCCATTGCATACGATTGCATCAAAATTAATCATCGGAAGCCGGAAAGGGACTGAGGCGATGTTTATCAAGAACAACAACACACGTGCGGCGCTGATCGCGCTGTTGGCGCTTGGCAGCGCGGCCGCATGGCCGCGGGTGGCGGCTGCCGAAACTGTGCTGCGCATCGGCATGACTGCTGCCGATATTCCGCGCACGCTCGGCCAGCCCGATCAAGGTTTCGAGGGCAACCGCTTCACCGGCCTCACCATGTACGATGCGCTGACCAGCTGGGACCTGTCCTCTGCCGACAAGGCGAGCGTGGTGATCCCCGGTCTTGCCACCGAATGGAAGGTCGACGATGCCGACAAGACCAAATGGACCTTCAAGCTGCGCCCAGGCGTCACCTTCCATGACGGCTCGCCGTTCAATGCCGACGCGGTGGTGTGGAACGTCGAGAAGGTGCTGAAGCAGGATGCGCCGCAATTCGACGCCAGCCAGGTCGGCGTCACGGCCTCACGCATGCCGACGCTGGCCTCCGCGAAGAAGATCGACGACATGACCGTCGAGCTCACCACCAAGGAGCCCGACAGCTTCCTGCCGATCAACCTCACCAATCTGTTCATGGCGAGCCCTGCGAAGTGGCAGTCCTTCTACGACAAGGCCGAAGGCGCCGACGCCAAGGCGAAATCGCAGGCCGCATGGACCGCCTTCGCCAGGAGCGCCTCGGGCACCGGCCCGTGGAAGATGGCGAGCTTCACCCCGCGCGAGCGGCTCGAGCTGGTCAAGAACCCGGACTACTGGAACAAGGCGCGCGTGCCCAAGGTCGACAAGATGGTGCTGCTGCCGATGCCGGAAGCCAATGCGCGGACCGCGGCCCTGCTGTCCGGCCAGGTCGACTGGGTCGAGGCGCCGGCACCGGACGCGCTGCCCGAGCTCAAGCAGCGCGGCTTCAAGCTCTATTCCAACGAGCAGCCGCACGTCTGGCCGTGGCAGTTCTCGCGCGTCGAGGGCTCGCCCTGGAACGACATCCGAGTGCGCAAGGCCGCGAACCTCTGCGTCGACCGCGAAGGCCTCAGGGACGGTCTGCTCGCGGGGCTGATGGTGCCGGCGTCCGGCACCTTCGAGCCCGGCCATCCCTGGCGCGGCAATCCCACCTTCCAGATCAAGTACGACAAGGCGGCTGCGCAAAAGCTGATGCAGGAGGCCGGCTACGGTCCCAACAAGAAGCTGACCGTGAAGACGCAGACGTCGGCGTCCGGCTCCGGCCAGATGCAGCCCTTGCCGATGAACGAGTATCTCCAGCAGGCACTGGCCGAATGCTATTTCGACGTCCAGCTCGACGTCATCGAATGGAATACGCTGTTCACCAACTGGCGCCGCGGCGCAAAGGATCCCAGCGCCAACGGCTCGCACGCGACCAACGTCACCTACGCGGCGATGGACCCGTTCTTCGCGCTGGTGCGCTTCCTGCAGTCGGGCATGGCGCCGCCGGTCTCGAACAATTGGGGCTTCATCAACAACCCCAAATTCGACGAGCTGGTGAAGAAGGCGCGCCAGACCTTCGATCCCGCCGCGCGCGACGCCGCGCTCGCCGAGCTGCACGCAGCCTCAGTCGACGACGCTGCCTTCCTCTACGTCGCCCACGACGTCGGTCCGCGCGCGATGAGCCCGAAGGTGACAGGCGTCGTGCAGCCGAAGAGCTGGTTCATCGACTTCTCGCCAGTGTCGATCGCGCAGTGAGGTGAGTACGCTCTATCGACGCGTCATGCCCGGGCTTGACCCGGGCATCCACGTGTCTCCTCCAGCTCCGTCATTGCGGGATCGTCCGAAGGGCCAGACCTCAGGTGCGCAATTGCGCACCGGGGAATCTCGAGATTCCGGGTTCGATGCTTCGCATCGCCACCGAATGACGAACCAAGAAAACGTGGATGACCGGGACAAGCCCGGCCATGACGACCTCTACGCACTAACCTGAGTAATCCAACGTGCTCGCCTATACCGCCAGACGCATTGTCTACGTCGTCCCCATCGTCATCAGCGTGGCGCTGGTGTGCTTCCTGCTCGTGCACATCACGCCGGGCGATCCGCTGGTCGCCGTGCTGCCGGCCGATGCGTCGCAGGAGCTCGCCGCGCAGCTGCGCGCCGCCTATGGCTTCGACCGGCCGCTGCCGGTGCAGTTCGGCCTGTGGCTGCTGCGTGCCCTTCATGGCGATCTCGGCAATTCCATCGCGACGGGGCGTCCGGTGCTGGCCGAGGTCATGCGCGCGGTCGGCAACACTGTCACGCTCGCGATTGCCGCCGCCATCATCGGCTTCACCATGGGCGTCCTGCTTGGCCTGATCGCCGGCTATTTCCGCGAGACCTGGATCGACAAGGTCGCGACCTCCTTTGCCATCGCCGGCGTCTCGGTGCCGCATTACTGGCTCGGCATGCTGCTCGTCATCATCTTCTCGGTCCAGCTGAACTGGCTGCCCGCGGTCGGCGCCGGCCCCAGCGGCTCCAATTCCTGGGCGTGGGATTGGGCGCACCTCAAATATCTCGTGCTGCCGGCGATCACGACGTCGGTAATCCCGATGGGCATCGTCACCCGCACGGTGCGCGCGCTCACCGGCGACATCCTCTCGCAGGATTTCGTCGAGGCCTTGCGCGCAAAGGGCCTGCACGAGCGCGGCGTGTTCCGCCACGTCATCAAGAATGCCGCGCCCACCGCGCTCGCGGTGATGGGGCTTCAGCTCGGCTACATGCTCGGCGGCTCGATCCTGATCGAGACGGTGTTCTCCTGGCCGGGCTCGGGTTTCCTGCTCAACTCGGCGATCTTCCAGCGCGACCTGCCGCTGCTGCAGGGCACGATCCTGATCCTGGCGCTGTTCTTCGTCTTCCTCAATCTTCTGGTCGACATCGCCCAAGCCGCGATCGACCCGCGCATCAAGCGGGGCTAGCCGATGAGCGAGCTCCCCCTGTCCGCCACCGCCAGCGACGCAGCGCTGCAGGCCGCGCCCGCGACCAAGGCGCGCGGCTATTGGGCGACCGTCGGCCGCCGCATCATGCGCGACAAGGTCAGCATGGCCTGCGCGCTGGTGCTGCTGCTGATCTTCCTTTCCGCGATCCTCGCGCCGTGGCTCGGTCTCGAAGACCCCTACAAGGGTTCGATGATCCGCCGCCTCCGCCACATCGGCACGACAGGCTATCCGCTCGGCACCGACGAGCTCGGCCGCGACATGCTGGCCCGGCTGATCTATGGCGGGCGGCTGTCGCTGGTCATCGGCATCCTGCCGGTGATCCTGGCCTTCTGCATCGGCACCTCGCTCGGCATCATTGCCGGCTATGTCGGCGGCAAGCTCAACACCGCGATCATGCGCACGGTGGACGTGTTCTACGCCTTCCCGTCGGTGCTGCTGGCGATCGCGATCTCCGGCGCGCTCGGCGCCGGCATCCTCAACTCCATCGTGGCGCTCACCATCGTGTTCGTGCCGCAGATCACCCGCGTCGCCGAGAGCGTCACCACCGGCGTGCGCAACATGGACTTCGTCGAGGCCGCCCGTGCCTCCGGCGCGGGCGCTTTCACCATCATGCGCGTCCACATCCTCGGCAACGTGCTCGGCGCGATCTTTGTCTATGCCACCAGTCTGATCTCGGTCTCGATGATCCTGGCGGCCGGTCTGTCCTTCCTCGGCCTCGGCACCAAGCCGCCGGAGCCGGAATGGGGCCTGATGCTGAACACGCTGCGCACCGCGATCTACGTCAATCCCTGGGTCGCAGCCTTGCCGGGCGCGATGATCTTCGCGGTCTCGATCTGCTTCAATCTGCTCTCGGACGGCCTGCGTAGCGCCATGGACATCAGGAACTAGGCCATGAGCGAAACCAACACCTCCGTCGAAATGCTGGAGCCGGTCGAGGACCGCGGTGGGCTCGCGCAGCCGCTGCTGCAGGTCAACGGCCTGACCAAGCATTTCCCGGTGCGCGGCGGCCTGTTCGCCGCCAAGCGCACGGTGCGTGCCGTCGACAATGTCTCCTTCTCCGTCGCCAAGGGCGAGACGGTCGGCATCGTCGGCGAGTCCGGCTGCGGCAAGTCCACTACCGCGCGGCTCCTGATGCACCTGATGCCGCGCGATGACGGCGACATCATCTATGACGGCATGACCGTCGGCCAGTCGCTGAGCCTGCGCGAGCTGCGCCGCGGCATGCAGATGGTGTTCCAGGATTCCTACGCCTCGCTCAATCCGCGTCTGACGATCGAGGAGTCGATCGCTTTCGGTCCCAAGGTCCATGGCATGGCCGATGGCGCGGCGAGGGCGCTGGCGCGCGAGCTGCTCGGCAAGGTCGGCCTGCGCCCGGAAAACTTCGCCAACCGCTATCCGCACGAGATCTCCGGCGGCCAGCGCCAGCGCGTCAACATCGCCCGTGCGCTGGCGCTGTCGCCGCGGCTGGTGATCCTGGACGAAGCCGTCTCGGCGCTCGACAAATCCGTCGAGGCGCAGGTGCTCAACCTGCTCGCCGATCTCAAGCGCGAATTCGGGCTCACCTATCTCTTCATCAGCCACGACCTCAACGTGGTGCGCTACATCTCGGACCGCGTGCTGGTGATGTATCTCGGCGAGGTCGTCGAGCTCGGCCCGGTCGACCAGGTCTGGGACAGCCCGGCCCATCCCTACACCCGGGCGCTGCTCGCCGCGATGCCGTCTTCGGACCCCGACAGGCGCACCGAGACGCCGCCGATCACGGGCGACCCGCCCAATCCGATCGATCCGCCGCCGGGCTGCCGTTTCCACACCCGTTGCCCGTTTGCGGAGCCGCTCTGCGCAAATGCGACACCAAAGCTCACTGCGCTGGATAATATGGGCCACGAGGCCGCGTGCTACATGGCGATACCGGGTTCAGGCCATAGCCGCGCCCCCAGGGGAGACACCGCATGACGAGACCAACACCGAAAGAGATCAAGCCGATCGCGCATATCGCCGGCGTGCCCGTGGACGACGAGATCGCAATCCGCATCTCCAACGCCATCGGTCCCGCGTTTGAGGGCTTCGCCGCCATTGCCGGCACGCTGCCGTTCGACCTCGAGCCGGCCGGCTATGTTCTTGCGCAGACGCAGAAGGTGTCGAAATGAGCACCGAATCCGCATTGATGACGCTCACCGAGGTCGCACGCGCGATCGCGGCCAGGCAGGTGTCGTCGCGCGAAGCCACCCGCGCGCTGCTACAGCGCATCGGGCAATGG
Organism: Bradyrhizobium sp. NBAIM18; assembly: GCF_020193825.1. NCBI lineage: Bacteria > Pseudomonadati > Pseudomonadota > Alphaproteobacteria > Hyphomicrobiales > Nitrobacteraceae > Bradyrhizobium > Bradyrhizobium sp. NBAIM18. The sequence continues at coordinate 179,939 of NZ_JADYVO010000010.1, read as the reverse complement.
CAGCCCCACCTCAATGCCTTCATGTCGATCGAGGCCGAGGCTGCATTGAAAGCGGCGGATGCCGCCGATGCCGAGCTCGCCAAGGGCAATGTCCGCGGTCCCCTGCATGGCGTGCCGCTCGCGCACAAGGACATGTACTACGATGCCGGCCACGTCTCGACCTGCGGCTCGCTGATCCGCCGCGATTTCGTACCGAACGTCACGTCCACCGCCTTGCAGCGGCTCAAGGACGCCGGCCAGGTCCGGCTCGGCACGCTGCATCTCGCCGAGTTCGCCTATGGCCCGACCGGGCACAACGCTCATTACGGTCCGGTGCGCAATCCCTGGAACGTCGCCCATATCACCGGCGGCTCCTCATCCGGCTCCGGCTCGGCGGTTGCCGCGCGCCTGACCTATGCGGCGCTCGGATCGGACACCGGCGGCTCGATCCGCATGCCCGCGCATTTCTGTGGCGTCACGGGGCTCAAGACCACCGTGGGCCGCGTCAGCCGCGCCGGCGCAATGCCGCTGTCGCAATCGCTCGACACCGTCGGCCCGCTGGCCCGCACCGCCGAGGATTGCGCGCTCTTGCTGGCGCTGATGGCCGGGTCTGATCCCGCCGATTCGACCTGCAGCCACGAGCCGCTCGCGGACTACGTCGCGGCCACCAAGGCGTCGCTGAGGGGTCTCAAGATCGGCGTGCCCGCCTCGTTCTATGTCGACGATCTCGACAGCGAGGTCGCGCGCGTGCTGGACGAGACCATCGCGGTGCTCAAGCGCGAGGGCGCCGACATCGTCAAGGTCGAGCTGCCGGACCAGCGGCAATTGTCCTCGGCCAGCCAGCTGGTGCTCGCCGCGGAAGCTGCCGCCTTCCACAAGCGCTGGATGATCGAGCGTCCGCAGGACTATGGCCCGCAGGTCTTGATGCGGCTTCAGAACGGCCTCGCCGTTCCCGCCATCACCTATCTCGAGGCGATGCGTTGGCGCGGGCCGGCGCTCGCGGCCCACAATGCCGCGACGGCAGGCGTCGATGCGGTGATCGCGCCGGCGTCCCCGGTGCCGGCGCCGACGATCGAGGAGAGCGACGTCGGCGGCGGCCCGAACGCGCCGGCGCTGTTGCAGCGGCTGACGCTGTTCACCCGCCCGGTGAATTTCCTGGGCTTGCCGTCACTGACCATTCCTTCGGGATTCACCACGACCGGCCTGCCGGTCGGCATGCAGCTGATCGGCCGCTCCTTCGACGAAGCCACCCTGCTGACCATTGGCGCCGCGTACCAGCGCGTCACCGACTATCACGACCGATTGCCGAAGCTGCCGTCATGACAAACCTCGTCGAGATCTCAGGCCTCAACATCCGCTTCACCGGCGAGCGCACGGTCTATGCCGTGAACGATCTCAGTCTCTCGCTCGGCAATAGCGAGGTGCTGGGCCTGCTCGGCGAATCCGGTTCGGGCAAGAGCGTGACGCTGCGTGCCTTGATGCGGCTGTTGCCGAAGAAGCGCACGCAGATTTCGGGCACGGTCAACGTCATGGGACAGGACGTGCTGGCCATGAACGACGAGCAGCTGTCGTCGTTCCGCGGCCAGACCGTCTCGATGATCTTCCAGGAGCCGGCGCTTGCGCTCGATCCGGTCTACACGATCGGCGCGCAGATCGCCGAAAGCGTGGTGCGCCACGAAGGCAAGAGCTTTGCGGAAGGACGGGCGAGGGCACTCGAAATGCTCGAGGTCGTGCGCATCCCGTCGGCGAAACGCCGCCTAGACGCCTATCCGCACGAGATGTCCGGCGGCATGCGCCAGCGCGCGATGATTGCGCTGGCGCTGGCCTGCCGGCCCAAGATCTTGCTCGCGGACGAGCCGACCACCGCGCTCGATGCCACCGTGCAAATCCAGATTCTGCTCTTGCTGCGCGAGCTGCAGCGCGAGTTCGGCATGTCCGTCATCTTCGTCACCCACGACATCGGCGTCGCCATCGAGATCTGCGACCGCGTCGCGGTGATGTATGCCGGCCAGATCGTGGAGCAGGGCACGCTTCGCGACATCGTCCGCTCGCCGGTGCATCCCTATGCCAAGGGCCTGCTCGCCTCCACCATCCACGGCGCCAAGCGGGGCCAGCGGCTGGAGACCATCCCCGGCACGCCGCCCTCGCTGGCCGAGAAGCCGCGCAATTGCTCCTTTGCTCCCCGCTGCAGGCTCGCCGAGCCACGCTGCCTGGAGCAGTTGCCCGGGAATGTCGCCGTCGGGCCGGGTCGGGCGGCCAGATGCGTCCTGGCGGAGCCGGCCACCGTGCTGTCATAGTTCGGATGAGTTGAACCGTGCTGTGCGAGCCTTTCCAGCATTCACACCCCGTTCATTCCGGTTCCCGTTCCATGGCGCCGTTCACGGAGAGGGACCTCACGGATGTACATTTCCAATGAAGGCCTGCTCGTCATCCTGTTCGTCGGTCTCGTCGCCGGTTGGCTCGCCGGCAAGATCGTGCGGGGCGCCGGGTTCGGCCTTATCGGCGACATCGTGATCGGCATCTGCGGTGCGCTGGTGGCGAGCCTTCTGTTTCCAAAGCTCGGCATCCGCCTCGGCACCGGCTTGATCTCCCAGATTGTCTATTCTGCCATCGGAGCGGTCATCCTGCTGCTGGTGGTACGCCTGGTGCGCGGCGGGGGCCGGCTCTAGCCTCTGCATTCGGCTGAGCGGAACTTGAGCCGCGCTTTTCGCGGAAGCGGCTGAAAGCCTGCAAGAAAAAGCCGCAAGCCTGTGGAATTCCGGACTTGCGCGGAAGGCTGTCGGGGGTAGATGTGGCCCATGAGGCCTCGGATTAAATTCGACCGCGTTGGACGGCCGGAAAACAGATGTTAATCCAAGGCGAGTACTCCTTGAATCGCCTTTGAAATCAGGGCTTTGCCCGGTAGCCGAAAGAGATCAGACTGATGGCAGCCATCCCTGGCGTCCGCCGTTCGGAGCTCGGTGACGCCTTGCGCGCTTGTCGCACGGCCTTCATCGGCGTCGGCCTGATGAGCTGCATGATCAACCTGCTCTATCTGACCGGGTCGATCTTCATGCTGGAGGTCTATGACCGGGTGCTGCCGAGCCGCAGCATCCCCACCCTGGTCGGCCTGATCATCCTCGCCAGCTTCCTCTACATGGCGCAGGGCGTGCTCGACATGATCCGCAACCGCATCCTGGGGCGGATTGGCACCGCGCTCGACGAGGCCCTCAATAAGCGCGTGTTCGACACCATCGTGCGCCTGCCGCTGCTGGTCGGCAGCCGCAACGAGGGCCTGCAGCCGCTGCGCGATCTCGACAATGTCCGCTCCTTCCTCGGCAGCATGGGCCCGAGCGCATTCTTCGACCTGCCCTGGCTGCCGCTCTATCTCGCCATTTGCTTCGCCTTCCATGTCCTGATCGGCGTCACCGCGCTGGTCGGCGCCATCATCCTGGTCGGGCTGACGCTGGTGACCGAGTTCATGTCCCGCCAGCCGGCGAAGGAGGCGATGGGCCTCGCCGCCCAGCGCAACGATCTCGCCCAGGCCAGCCGCCGCAACGCCGAAGTGATGGTGTCGATGGGGATGGCCGGCCGGATGAACCAGCGCTGGAGCGAGGCCAACGAAAAATACCTCGCCGGCAATCAGCGGGCGAGCGACGTCGCCGGTGGTCTCGGCGCGGTCGCAAAGGTGCTGCGGATGATGCTGCAATCGGCCGTGCTCGCGGTCGGCGCCTATCTCGTCATCCACCAGGAGGCGACCGCCGGCATCATCATCGCCGGCTCGATCCTGTCCGCCCGCGCGCTCGCGCCGGTCGATCTCGCCATCGCGCATTGGAAATCCTTCGTCGCGGCGCGCCAGAGCTGGCAGCGTCTGACGCGCCTGTTGGAGCAGATGCCGGCGCAGGCGATGCCAACCCAGCTGCAGGCGCCCACCAGCCGGCTCTCGGTCGAGGGCGTCGCCATGGTGCCGCCCGGCGATCAGCGTCTCGTGGTGCAGGATGTCACCTTCGCGCTCGCCGCCGGCAACGGCCTCGGCGTGATCGGCCCGAGCGGTTCCGGCAAGTCGTCGCTGATCCGCGCGCTGGTCGGGGTCTGGCAGCCGGTGCGCGGCAAGGTGCGGCTCGACGGCGCGGCGCTCGATCAATGGACGAGCGACGCGCTCGGCCGCCATATCGGCTATCTGCCGCAGGACGTCGAATTGTTCGGCGGCACCATCGCGCAGAACATCAGCCGGTTCGATCCCGAGGCCACCTCCGAGGCGATCATCGCCGCGGCCAAGGAGGCCGGCGTGCACGAGATGATCATCAAGATGCGCGAGGGCTACAACACCCAAGTCGGCGAGCAGGGCGCCGCGCTTTCCGCAGGTCAGGCCCAGCGCGTGGCGCTGGCGCGCGCGCTCTACGGCAACCCCTTCCTGATCGTGCTCGACGAGCCCAATTCCAATCTCGACACCGAAGGCGACGAGGCGCTGACCCGCGCCGTCCGCTCGGCGCGCGAGCGCGGTGCCATCGTCGTCGTGGTGGCGCACCGCCCGATCGGCGTCGAGGCGGTCGACCAGATCCTGGTGCTGCGCGACGGTCGCATGCAGGCCTTTGGACCGAAGGAGCAGGTGCTCGCCCAGGTGCTGCAGCCGCGCGTGACGCCGCCGGCGCCGATCAAGATCGTCAGCGAAGGCGGAGTGGCCAAACCATGAGCACGAAGCCATGAGCACGTTGGCCATCGGCGGCACCAAGGCGGCCGCGAAGACCGTCCGCGATTCCATCAAGTTCCACCTGATGCTCGGGCTCGCCATCGTGGTGGTCCTGGTCGTCGGCCTCGGGGGCTGGGCCTCGACCGTCCTGATCTCGGGCGCGCTGATCGCGCCGGGCCAGATCGTGGTCGAATCCAACGTCAAGAAGGTGCAGCATCCGACCGGCGGCGTGGTCGGCGAGGTGCGCGCCCGCGACGGCGACCTGGTCAAGTCCGGCGACATCGTGGTGCGGCTCGACGACACCGTCACCAAGGCCAATCTTGCCATCGTCACCAAGAACCTCGATGCGGCGCAGGTCCGTGCGGCGCGCTTGCAGGCCGAGCAGCGCGGTCTCGACCAAATCGAGTTCCCGCAAAGCCTCATCGAGCGGGCGGGCGATCCCGACGTCAAGGCGCTGCTTGCGGCCGAGACCAAGCTGTTCGAGGTCCGCGTCAACGGCCGCACCGGGCAGAAGGCGCAGCTGCGCGAGCGCATCACGCAGCTCAACGAGGAGATCGCCGGTCTCAGCGCCCAGGAAAAAGCCAAGGACCAGGAGATCGCGCTGGTGCTGAACGAGCTCACCGGCGTGCGCGAGCTCTACGACAAGCGTCTGGTGCAGATCTCGCGCCTGACCCAGCTCGAGCGCGACTCGGCCCGTCTCAACGGCGAGCGCGCGCAGTACATCGCCGCGCGCGCCCAGGCCAAGGGCAAGATCACCGAGACCGAGCTCCAGATCATCCAGATCGACAAGGACGTGGTCAGCGAGGTCTCCAAGGACCTGCGCGAGACCAACGACAAGATCGGCGAGCTGATCGAGCGCAAGGTCGCCGCCGAAGACCAGCTCCGCCGCGTCGACATCCGCGCGCCGCAGGACGGCATGGTGCTGCAATCGACGGTGCACACGATCGGCGGCGTCGTCACCGCCGGCGATACCTTGATGCTGATCGTGCCGCAAACCGACGATCTCCAGGTCGAGGCCAAGGTCAATCCGGTCGACATCGACAAGCTCCAGATCGGCCAGAAGACGCTGCTGCGCCTGTCCGCGTTCAACCAGCGCACCACGCCCGAGCTCAACGGTGTCGTCAGCCGCGTCTCGCCCGACGTCACCACCGACCAGCGCACCGGCCAAGGCTACTACACCATCCGCGTCTCGATGCCGCCGGAAGAGATCGCCAGGCTCGGCGACGTCAAGATGATCCCCGGCATGCCGGTGGAAGCCTTCGTCCAGACCGGCGACCGCACCATGCTGTCCTATCTGATGAAGCCGCTGCACGACCAGCTGATGCGGGCGTTCCGCGAGAAGTGACGCGCGACAGCGCGTCGTCTCGGAACGCGCTTAGCGCGCATCGCGGTCTCGTGCCGCACACTCGCTGTCATCGCCCGGCTTGACCGGGCGATCCAGTATTCCAGAGACGTCAGTGATTGAACAGAGAGGCCGCGGCGTACTGGATGCCCCGGTCAAGCCGGGGCATGACAGCGATGTGTGCTGTACGAAAATTGCCCGTCACTGACGCGCTTACGCGTTCTTGCTATAGTTCGACTCAAGCCCGAACAACACGGCGGTCGAACCATGCAGTCTCCTCCCTCCATCCCCACCGCATCCTTCTCCGACGCGTCCCTCGCCGTTGCCCGCCTCGAGGAGATCTACGAGCGCAATACGAAATTCCTGCGCGACCGGTTCGAAGCCTATGTCGGCGGCGAAGCGATCACGATGCGGGTTCGCGCCTACTATCCCTTCGTCCGTATCACCACTGCGACGCATGCGCGGCTGGATTCGCGTCTTGCTTACGGCTTCGTCGCCGGACCCGGCGTGCATGAAACCAGCGTGACGCGGCCGGATCTGTTCCGCAGCTATCTCACCGAGCAGATCGGCCTCTTGATCCAGAACCACGGCGTGCCCGTCGAGATCGGCGAGTCCGCCGAGCCGATCCCGATCCACTTCGCCTATCGGCGCGACATCAATATCGAAGCCGCGATCACCACCAGCGAGAATTCGCCCGTGACACGCTCGCTGCGCGATGCGTTCGACGTGCCCGTTCTCGCGACCATGGACGATTCGATCGCCGACGGCACTTTCGAGCTCCAGCCGGGCGCGCCGGAGCCGCTGTCCCTGTTCCGCGCCGCCCGCGTCGATTACTCGTTGCGCCGGCTTTATCACTACACCGGCACCGATCCCGAATATTTCCAGAACTTCGTGATCTTCACCAACTACCAGTTCTATGTCGATGCCTTCGCGCAAGCGTGCCAGCAGCGGCTGCAGTCCGGCGAAGCCGGGCTCGAAGCTTTCGTCGCGCCCGGCAACGTGATCACGAACAGCGGCGGCGCGATCAGCGGCACCGCGCCGGCTCGCGCACCGCAGATGCCGGCCTTCCATCTGGTCGCACCTGGCTATCGCGGCATCACGTTGATCAACATCGGCACCGGTCCGTCCAATGCGCGCAACGTCACCGACCACGTCGCGGTGCTGCGGCCGCATGCCTGGCTGATGCTCGGCCATTGCGCCGGCCTGCGCAACACGCAGCGGCTCGGCGATTACGTGCTCGCGCACGGCTATGTGCGCGAGGATCACGTGCTCGATCGCGAGCTGCCGCTGTGGGTGCCGATCCCGGCGCTGGCCGAGATGCAGGTCGCGCTCGAGGAGGCGGTCGAGGACGTCACCGGGCTTGAAGGCTTCGAGCTCAAGCGCCTGATGCGCACCGGCACGGTCGCGAGCGTCGACAACCGCAATTGGGAAATTTCCGGGCCTGAGGTGATCCGCCGGCTGTCGCAATCGCGCGCGGTCGCGCTCGACATGGAATCGGCCGCCATCGCCGCCAATGGCTACCGCTTCCGCGTTCCCTACGGCACGCTGCTGTGTGTCTCCGACAAGCCGCTGCATGGCGAGATCAAGCTCGCGGGCATGGCCAGCGAGTTCTACCGCCGCCGCGTCGGCCAGCACCTCGAGATCGGCCTGAAGGCGCTGGAGCGGCTCAAGCAGCAGGAATCGGAACGGCTGCATTCGCGCAAGCTCCGCAGCTTTGCCGAAGTGGCGTTCCAGTAGGCCGAAGCCGCACTTTGCTGCTGACAAGCGGGGCGATTTTCAGCATTGTCCGACGCGGGGCTCGACCGGGACGACTTGATGCCGCTCATGCGCCACAAGATCATTGGCCATGATCTGGAACGGCTGGCCTTTCGCTTCACCATGTTGAACGACGGCGAGGTCGTGCAGTGCCAGATCAGCGACGCCGCGATGGACGAGCTCGCGGGCATGCAGGGCACCGAAAGCAGCGCACGTCAGGCGCAGTTCCTGTCGCTGCGCGAGACCATCGAGCGGGTCGCGTCGGATCTCTACGACGAGGCACCGCGGTTTCAGGGCTATGTGGTGCGGATTTTCATGCGGCATTTGGGACGGTAGCTGTCGCTCCTCTTTCTCACCCCTCCAGCTTCCTCAGCAGCAACCGCAGCGCCGCCGCTGCGAACATCTGCATGTTGCCGAGCCGGTCATTGCTCCCCGTCTCCAGCGTCATCACCTCCATGGCGGGCCCTGCAACCGCCATGCAGCTACGGCCCGCCGAATCGCCGTAGCGGTTGCCGGTGGGGCCGGCGGCGCCGGTCTCGGACAGGCCCCAGTCGCTGTCGAAGCGCGTTCGCATCTGCTCGGCCAGCAATTGCGCGTAGGGCTCCGACGACGACCGAAAGCCCTTCATTCCTTCGTCCGAAATATCCATCAGCACGCGCCTGGCATCGCGCGTATAGACCACCGCGCCGCCGAGGAAATAGGCGGATGCGCCGGGCACCGCGAGCAGGCTGGCCGCGATCAGGCCGCCGGCGGAGGATTCGGCAACCGCAATGGTCTGTTTGCGCGCGATCAGTTTGGCGGCGACCTGTTCCGCAATGCCGACGAGCTCTTTCATGTCGTAACCCCTCATTCCTTCGCAACCGAGCTCAGCCTTCCTAGCATATGACAGGACGCTTGGCTGAGTTGCGGGCGGCGGGCAGGCCTGCTTGAATGGCGGGGACAAGTAGAGACATGCGAGGAAACGTGAGAAGGGAGACGTGATGGCGTCCCTGATCGCCGGCGGCATCGACTGCGACGTGCATCCGGCCGTGCCGCATCTGACCAGCCTGCTGCCGTACCTGAACGATTATTGGCGCGATCAGGTCACGACGCGCGGCATGGTCGACCTTATCTCGCAATCCTATCCGCAGAACTCGCCGATCACCGCGCGGCCGGACTGGCGCCCCGAGACCGGCAAGCCCGGCGAGAGTCTGGAGGCCATGCAGCGTCACGTGCTCGATCCCTTCCAGCTCAAGCATGCGATCTGCAACCCGCTCTACGGCGTTCAGATGGTGTTTTCGGAAGACATGCAGGCCGCCTTCTGCCGCGCGCTGAACGATTGGCTGGCAAAGGAATGGCTCGATCGCGACCCGCGGCTGCGCGGCTCGATCGTGATCCCCACGCAAAGCGTCGAGAAAGCGGTTGCCGAGATCGAGCGCTGTGCACCGGACGAGCGCTTCGTGCAGGTGCTGATGCTGGTCATGGGCGATACGCCGCTCGGCAAGCGCGCGCTGTGGCCGATCTACGAGGCCGCGGAACGTCTGGAACTCCCGGTCGGCATCCACGCCGGGTCCGCCTATCACAATCCGCCGACCGCCGTGGGTTGGGGGTCCTATCACATCGAAGATTATGTCGGGCAGGCCCAGGCGTTCCAGACCCAGCTCACCAGCCTGATCGTCGAGGGCGTATTCGCCAAATATCCGCGGCTGAAAATGGTGATGCTGGAGTCCGGCGTGTCCTGGATCGCGCCCTATCTCTGGCGCCTGCACAAGTTCTGGCGCGGGGTACGGATGGAGACGCCCTGGGTCGATCGCGCGCCGCTGGAGATTGTGCGCAGCAACATCCGCTTCTCGTTACAGCCATTTGATGCGCCGCCGGAACCTCAGACATTAATTCGCCTGTTTGATCATATGCAGTCGGACGAATTGGTCCTATTCTCCACGGACTATCCGCACTGGCAGTTCGACGGCCAGGACGCGCTGCCCGAAGGTCTGTCCCCCGATCTCGTGCGCAAGATCATGATCGACAATCCGCATGCAACCTATCCCCGCCTGAAATGAGCCCGCTGCCAAGGAGGCAAGGCGATGAATATCCAGTTCCGCGAGAACCAAGAAGCCGCTTCCCCACTGAACGTCAAAACCGCAATCGCGGACTGCGACATCCATCCGGCGCGCACGACCCACACCGAGCTCTACCCCTACCTCGCCAAACGCTGGCAGCATCACCTCGAAGTCTACGGCGTCCATGCCTATCAGGGCATGATGGAAGGCCCGCCCTATCCGAAGGCCCAGCCCAACGCCTCGCGCCGCGATGCCTATCCGCCGGAAGGCGGCCCGCAGGGCTCCTCGCTCGCCTTCATGCAGAAGCAATTGCTCGATCCCAACAACGTGCAGCTGGGCGTGCTCAATCCACTCAACACCGGGCAGGGCATCCGCAATCACGAGCTCTCAGCCGCTCTGTGCTCGGCGATCAACGATTGGCAGATCGACAAATGGACCAGCAAGGACAAGCGGCTGAAGGCCTCCATCGTCGTGGGCAATGAGGATGGGCTGTCGGCTGCGGCCGAGATCCGCGAGCGCGCCGGGGACAAGAATTTCGTGCAGGTGCTGCTGCTCAGCCGCAATGTCGAGCCGCTCGGCCAGCGTCGCTATTGGCCGATCTACCAGGCTGCGGAAGAAGCGGGGCTCCCGGTCGGCGTCCACGCCTTCGGCTTCGGCGGCAACCCGATCACACCCTCGGGCTGGCCGTCCTATTACATCGAGGAGATGGTCGGGCATTCGCAGTGCCAGCAATCGGCGCTTGCGAGCCTGGTTTTGGAGGGCGTGTTCGAGCGCTTCCCGAAATTGAAGATGGTGATGATCGAGGCCGGCTTCGGCTGGGCGCCGTCACTGGCGTGGCGGCTGGACAAGGCCTGGCAGCGGCTCAGGAGCGAGGTGCCGCATGTAAAACGGCCGCCGTCGGAATATATCCGCGAGCAGGTGTGGTGGACGACGCAGCCGATGGAAGATCCTGAAAGGCGCGAGGATCTGTTCGATGTCATCAAATGGATCGGCTGGGATCGTCTCTTGTTCGCCACCGATTATCCGCATTGGGACTATGACGAGCCGTCGCGCGTGCTGCCGGCGGGAGTCAGCGAGGACAATCGCGAGGCGTTCTATCTCGGCAACGCAAAGAAGCTGTACGGGATAACCGCATGATCCGAAAAAGTGTGAAGCGGTTTTTCGATCAGATCATGCGGAAAACATAGCATGGCGCGGCATGTGATTGCCGCGGTCGACGAGCTTCCGCCCGGCACGCGAAAATTCCTGGAGATCGACGGGCGGCCGATCGCAGTCTTCAACATCAAGGGCGAATATTTCGGCCTGATGAACCGCTGCCCGCATCAGGGTGCGGCGCTGTGTGAGGGCCCGCTGATCGGTCTCGCACAGTCGAGCAATCCCGGCGAGATCGAATACACCAAGTTAGGTGAGATCATCCGCTGCCCCTGGCACGGCTGGGAGTTCGACATCCGCACCGGCCAATCCTATTGCGACCCCCGCCGTTTCCGCGTGAAGGCCTATCCCGCCCATGTCGAGCCGGGCGCGAGCGTGGTGAAGGGGCCCTATGTCGCCGAGACCATCCCGGTGAAAGTCGAGAGCGACTACGTGGTGGTCGAGCTGTAGGTCTCCGCTGTCATTCCGGGGCGGTCCGCAGGACCGAACCCGGAATCCATCGGGCAACAGATCCTGTGAGAAATGGATTCCGGGCTCGCGCTACGCGCGCCCCGGAATGACAACCGAGGGAAGCCGCTGCATTTTCACGCCTTATTCTGCGCCGCCGCGAGCACCCATTGCCGGAACGCAGCGAGCTTTGGCGCCTCCCGACGGCCGTCCGGCGCGACCAGGTAGAAGCCGGCGTCCGCCGGCAGCGCGATCTTGAAGGGGACCACGAGCCGACCTTTGGCGATGTCGTCCTGCACGTAGGAGGTCCGTCCCATGGCGACGCCGATGCCGTCGATGGCGGCCTGGATGGTCATGAAGATCATGTCGAAGGTGATGCCGGGGTGCCTTGCGATATCGGCCGGCAGGCCCGCCGCGGTCAGCCACAGCCGCCAGTCGTCGCTGTTGGTGCTCGACGTGTGCAGCAGCGGATGGTTGCGCAGATCCTCGGGGCGGCGCAGCGGCTTGTCGCCGCGCAGCAGCGACGGGCTGCACACCGGAAACAGCTCGTCCGCCATCAGCCAGTCGGCGCGCAGGCCCGGCCATTGGCCGCGGCCATAGCGGATCGCGGCATCGACATTGTCGCGCTGGAAATCGACCAGGCTGGTCGAGGTGGTGATGCGCACGTCGATGCCGGGATGCTGCTCCTGGAAATCGGTTAGCCGCGGCAGCAGCCATTTGGCGGCGAGCGAAGCCAGCGTCGACACTGTCAGCACCTTGTCGTCGTCCTTGCGCAGGAGACGGTCGGTGGCGAGGCGCAAATCGTTGAAGGCGGCGCGGACCCCCGGCAAATAGTCGCGCGCCTCCGGCGTCAGCGCCAGCGCGCGGTTCTGCCGGATGAACAGGCGGATGCCGAGCTCCTCCTCCAGCCTGCGGATCTGATGGCTGATCGCGGTCTGGGTCACGTTCAGCTCGCTGGCTGCGAGCGTGAAGCTGAGATGGCGCGCGGCGGCCTCGAACGCCCGCAATCCGTTCAGGGAGGGCAATCTGGCAGTCATTTGGCAGCAGGATGCATGACGTTATTTCATGCGAAAAGGTACAAATTGTCGTTTGTCGCGGCGCAGCAGAAGGCAGATATTAGCGATCAACTTAGCTCCAGGAGCTGAAAATGTCTACATTGACCGACAATTCGATGACAAATCATCATGCACAGGGCGTCCTCTACCAGATCGGCGAGGTCCTCCACGTCTGGCACGAGCGCTACCGGACCCGGCGCGAGCTGACGCACTGGACCGCCCGCGATCTCCAGGACGTCGGGCTGTCCTGGTCCGACATTGCCTACGAGGCTGACAAGCCCTTCTGGCGGGCCTGACAGGCCGCCAGGCCGGCGCCGCCTGAGCACAGGGGCGCCGGCGGTCCCCTTTTCCGCTGGGCACGTGTCATGAGCACCCTTCGCCTCGAAGACCTCAAGCAATATTCGGACGTGCTGCGCACAAGGCGGGGTGAGCGGCTCAATGTCCGCTTCGTCGAGCCGCGCGACACCGATGAGCTGCAGCACTATTTCCGCTCGCTCTCGACCCGCTCCCGCTACAACCGCTTCTTCGGCGCGATCAGCGAATTGCCTAAGGGCCTGCTGCACGATTTCCTCGAGGTCGGCGAGGGCGATCGCTTCACCATCGTGGCGACCATGATGGTCGACCGCTTCGAGACCATCGTGGCCGAAGCCCGCTATGCCTTCCATGCCGAGACCGCGACGTTCGAGTTCGGCCTCTCGGTCGATGACCGCTGGCAGGGCCACGGCATCGCCACCGCGCTGATGAAGAACCTCGAATGCCGCGCGGCCGCGCTCGGCGCCGAGCACATCTACGGCGACACGCTGCGCGCCAATGAGGCCATGGTCTCGCTCGCGCGCAAAGCCGGCTTCACTTTCGTCAACCATCCGGACGATTGGAAGCTGGTGCGCTTCGACAAGGAGATCAGCGTCGCCCCGAAAGACATTCCCTGCGCGAGCTGGCGCCTCGCCGCCCTTTCCCGTCAGGCCGACAGCCCCTCAGCCTCGGCCTGACATGACTGCAGCCCGGCCTGGCCAAGCCAGAGCCGGGCGTTTTTTTGCCTTCACTCAAGCGCCGTCACTGGTGAAGTCGGTCGAGGTCGCGACGGTCCGCCACTCCGCCAGCTCCTTCGCAACGAACGCGTTCTTCGCCTCGATCCGCTCCACCGTGTCGCTGCCGAGCGGCAGCCGCAGCGGCGGGTTTTTCGCATCGACCAGTTTCAGGAAGGCCTGCGCCAGCTTGCGCGGATCGCCGCGCTGGCCGCCATTGACGTCGGCCGCGTGCGCGCGTGTCTTGCCGACGCTGTCACGGTAGTCCTCGATCTGCACGGCCGTGTGCGACAGCGAGCTCTCGTCGAGAAAGTTTGTGCGGAAGAAGCCGGGCTCGACCACGGTGACCTTGATGCCGAGCGGCGCGACTTCGCCGGCCAGCGCCTCGCTGATTCCCTCGACCGCGAACTTGGTGGCTCCATAGACGCCCCAACCGAGATAGCCGGTGTAGCCGCCGACCGACGAGATGTTGATGACGTGGCCGGAACGCTGGCGCCGCATATGCGGCAGCACCGCGCGGGTGACACTGAGGAGGCCGAACACGTTCGTGCCGAACAGCTTCTGCGTTTCCGCATCGCTGGCTTCCTCGATCGCGCCCAGAAGGCCGTAGCCGGCATTGTTGACGAGGATGTCGATGCGCCCGAACTTCTTCACGGCCTGGCCGGCGGCCTCATGCGCCTCGGCCTCGCTGGTGACGTCGAGCCGGGTGGCGAGCAGCCGCTCATGCGTGCCCAGGCGGGCGGTGACGGTGGACGGGTCGCGCGCGGTCGCGACCACGGCATCGCCGGCCTTCAACGCCGCTTCGGCAATCAACGCACCAAATCCGCGGGACGCTCCTGTGATGAACCAGACACGCATGATATTGCCCTTTCCATTTGGCCCGGCGGTGTGCCGAAGCCGATGGGCAAGGTGTAGCGGCTCGCCATAGCTGAGATAATACGCTATATATTTAGCAAGCTCTTGAGCAAAATTCATCAATGCGGATCGACCCGTCCGACCTTGCGACCTTCCTCGCCATCGCCCGCCACCGCAGTTTTCGCGCGGCGGCGACCGAACTCGGCGTCACGCCCTCGGCATTGTCCCACGGCTTGCGCAATATCGAGGAGCGGCTGGGGCTGCGGCTCGTCAACCGCACCACCCGCAGCGTTGCGCTCACCGAGGCCGGGGAACGCCTGTTCGCCCGCATCACGCCGGCCTTCCGCGACATCGACGACGCGCTCGAGGACCTCAACAATCTCCGCGGCAAGCCCGCCGGCACGCTGCGCTTCACCGCCGCGCGCCAGTCGGCCCAGCTGGTGCTGCTGCCGACCGTGACGCGCTTTCTGAAGGAATTCCCTGATGTGAGCGTCGAGATCGTCATCAACGATTCCCTGATCGACATGGTCGCGGCCGGCTTCGACGCCGGCGTGCGCTTCGGCGAGACCATTGCCGCCGACATGATCGCCGTGCCGATCGGCCCGCGGCACCGTTTTGCCGTGATCGGCGCGCCCGCCTTCTTCAAGACACACAAGCAGCCAGCCACGCCGCATGACCTGAAGGGCCTGCCCTGCATCCGCTACCGCTTCACGTCAGGCGCGCTCTATCACTGGGAGTTCGAGCGCGGCGGCATCGAGCTCGCGATCGATGTCACGGGGCCACTTACCATGAACGACCAGGACCTGATGGTCGATGCGGCGCTCGACGGTGTCGGCCTCGCCTATGTCTTCGAGCAGCAGGTTGAAGCGCTGGTTGCCAAACGCAAGCTGGTCCGCGTGCTCGCCGACTGGTGCCCAGCCTATCCCGGCTTCTTCCTCTACTACCCCAGCCGCCGCCAATTGCCGGCCGCGCTGCGGGCCTTCGTGGATTTTGCGCGGGCGCCGGCGAAGTAGCCGCGTAGCCCGGATTTCGCTCCGCTCCATCCGGGCTGCGATAAGGCCTATTCTTCCTCGATCCGGATTCCCCGCTCACTTAGAGCGGTGAGTATGGCCTCGATATCTTCCGGTTCCGCCCCGGTCGACGGTATCAACTCGTTGAGTTGATCGAACGTAACATAGCCCGTCTTCTCCGCCAGGATGGCGGCCTTCCGGACCACCTCAGACCAATCCATTCAGCACTCCAAAAAATAGCGTCTCTACTATAGGGAATGACCGAATGGTTCGGACCGCGCAGCGCGAATGGAGCGCACCGTCATCTGGGATCCTTCCCGCACTCGCGCCCCGTCATCCTGAGGTGCGAGACGCCCGGCGCAGAGCGCCGCGTGGGGAGCCTCGAAGGATGAGCGGCCCCGCTGCTCGTGAAACGCGACTCGCAACCACAGTCGGGCCGTCGCCCTTCGAGGGCCCGCGAAGGCGCGGCCACCTCAGGGTGACGGCCAGAGATTGCCGAATCCTGCTACTTCCCCGTGAACACCGCCTTGCGCTTGTCGATGAAGGCCTGCACGGCCTCCTTGTGGTCGGCGGTCGTGGTGAGGCGGACCAGCCGCTCGGCTTCGTGGTCGCGCGCGGTTTCGAAGTCGAACAGCAGGGCCTCGTCGAGATTGTCCTTCATGTAGCGCAGCGCGAGGCGCGGGCCTTCGGCGAGCGATTTGGCCAGTGCGAACGCCTCGGTCTGCAATTTGTCGTCGGGCACGACGCGGTTGACGAGGCCGATCGCCTCGGCGCGCGCGGCATCGACGCGGTCGCCGGTGAACATCAATTCGCGCGCCCGCGCGGTGCCGACGAGGCGGGTGAGCAGCCAGGCGATGCCATAATCGCCGCTGAGCGCGATGCGGGCATAGCCGGTGGCGACGAAGGCGGATTGCGCGGCGATGCGGATGTCGCAGGCCATGGCGATGGCGAGCCCGGCGCCGACTGCGGGGCCGGGCAGCGCAGCGATCGTCGGCTTGCGCACAGACACCAGCGCGCCGGTGAGCAGCCGCTGCCGCTCCTGCAGGTCGGCGACCTTGTCGTCAAAGGACATGTCGAGCTTCGCCTTGTCGCGATGCGCACCCATGCCCTTGACGTTCCCGCCGGCGCAGAAGGCTTCGCCCGCGCCGGTCAGCAGCAGCGCGCCGACATCGGGATTCTCGCCGCAGCTCCGGATCATCGTGCGTAGCGCCGGCGTCAGCGCGTCCGACAGCGAATTGCGCGCCTCCGGCCGGTTCAGCGTGATCACGGCGACGCGGTCGCGGATCGTGCAGAGGAGCTCATTGGTGCCGGTGTCGATGGTGGTTTCCGTGGTCATTGTTCCTCCCGGTCTCGTAGGGTGGGCAAAGCGAAGCGTGCCCACCATTATTTCTAAAGTTCGAGATCGTGGGCATGGCGCTTCGCGCCTTTGCCCACGCTACGGCAATGTGCCTTCAAAACCTCTCCACCCAGGGCCGCAGTTCCAGCTCCCAGCTCCAGGCGCTGCGCGGCTGCTGCAGCACGTTCCAATAGCTCTGTGCGATCGCGTCGGGATCGAGCATCGAGTCCGGCTTGTCAGCCGGATCGCTTCGCGTCGCGCTCCTGATGCCGCCGTCGATGACGAAATGCGCGACATGGATGCCCTGCGGCGACAATTCGCGCGCCATGCTCTGGGCAAGGCCCCGCAGCGCGAACTTGCCCATCGCGAAGGGAGCGGACTGCGCATAGCCCTTGACGCTGGCGGAGGCGCCGGTGAACAGGATCGCGCCGTGCTGGTTCGGCAGCATGCGCTTGGCGGCCTGCTGCGCCACCAGGAAGCCGCCATAGGCGCTGACCGCAATCGCCTGCGCGACGTCGGCCGGCACGAGATCGACGAACGGCCCGCGCGTGCGGCCGGAGGCGTTGTAGACGACGAGGTCGGGCGTGCCGATCTCGCGCTCGACCAGACCGAACAGCCGCTCCACGTCGTCGGGCTCGGTGGCGTTGCAGGCATAGGCCTTGGCCCCGGTCTCGGTGCAGAGCGCGCCAAGCTTCTCGCTCTTGCGTGCGGCGAGCGCGATGCGGATGCCCTGCGCCGCTAGCAGGCGCGCCAGCGATGCGCTGAGGCCTTCGCCGGCACCGACGATGAGGGCGATCTTGTACTTCGGGTGTTCCATGGCGTGATCTCTCGGAGGTAGGAGCCGCTGATCTATGCATGGTCCGCGCAGACAACCAGCCGGCGCGATCACAATTCCGCAGGGCGAGTTGCTCCCTCGCGGCGATCATGCCGCCCTGACATTTTGCGGCTTTATCGCTGTCCGCGACTGGAGCATGATCGACATCATCCAAAGCGGCAAGCGCAAAGAATTGCCGTCGGATGGAAACGAAGAGGACGATCATGCCCGGACCGGTTAAAGCGCAGCCAAAAGATATCGCGGCCGCACCCTCCGGCCTGCTGGCGCCCGATACGTCGGGCATGAATTTCTACCGCGCCGATCCCGCGCTCACGGACCTGCTCCGCATCCATCTCCCGGAGAATCTGTTCCGACACATCGAGCCGCATCTCGACCGGCTCGGTGAGCTCGCCGGCGGCCATCTCGACGAATGCGCGCGGCTCGCCGACCGGCACACGCCCATCCTGCACCAGCGCGACAAGTTCGGCCGCGACGTGCAATGGATCGAATATCATCCGGCCTATCGCGAGCTGGAGAACGCCGCGTTCGGCGAGTTCGGCATCCACGCGCTTTCAATCCGCAAAGGCATCATGGGCTGGTCGGACAAATACCCTGTTGTGGCCAAGCACGCCTTCACCTTCCTGTTCAACCAGACCGAATTCGGCATGGGCTGCCCGATCAACGTCACCGATGGCTGCGCCAAGCTCTTGGCGAATTTCGGCAGCGAGGCGCTCAAGGCGAAATATCTGGATGGCCTGACCTCGACCGACATGAGCAAGCTGACCCAGGGCGGCCAGTTCATGACCGAGAAGGAAGGCGGCTCCGATGTCGGCACGCTGACCACGCGCGCCGTGCAGGACGGCGACCATTGGCGCCTCTATGGCGAGAAATGGTTCTGCTCGAATGCCGACGCGAAAGTCGTGATGTTGCTGGCGCGCCCGGAAGGCGCCGGCCCTGGCACGCGCGGCGTCGGCCTGTTCCTGATGCCGCGTTTCCTCGACGACGGTTCGCAGAACCATTACCGGATCGTGCGCCTCAAGGACAAGCTCGGCACCCGCTCGATGGCCTCTGGCGAGATCAAGCTTGAAGGCGCGATCGCCTACGCTGTCGGCAAGCTCGACCGCGGTTTCGTGCAGATGGCCGAGATGGTGAACTCCTCGCGGCTCTCCAACGGCGTCAAGTCCACCGCGCTGATGCGCCGCGCCTATCACGACGCGATGACGGTGGCGACCAACCGCGTCGTGTTCGGCCAGCGCATCATCGATCTGCCGCTGGGGCGGCGGCAGATGCTGAAGATCATGCTGCCGGTGGAGCAGGGCCTGTCGATGAGCTTCCTCACTGCTGATGCCCTCGACCGTGCCGAGGCCGGCAGCCAGGATGCCGCGGCGCTGCTGCGCATTCTCACGCCGACGCTGAAGTTCCGCGCCACGCGCGATGCGCGCAAGGTTTGCGGCGATGCGCTCGAGATGCGCGGCGGCATCGGCTATATCGAGGAATTCGCCACCGCCCGCCTGCTGCGCGATGCGCATCTCGGCTCGGTCTGGGAAGGCACCGGTAACATCGTCGCGATCGATGCGCTGCGGCGGGCAGTCGGCCGCCACGGCGCGGAATCCGCGCT
Source organism: Bradyrhizobium sp. NBAIM18 (assembly GCF_020193825.1). Lineage (NCBI taxonomy): Bacteria > Pseudomonadati > Pseudomonadota > Alphaproteobacteria > Hyphomicrobiales > Nitrobacteraceae > Bradyrhizobium > Bradyrhizobium sp. NBAIM18. The sequence goes on along the minus strand of NZ_JADYVO010000010.1, from coordinate 160,843 downwards.
CGCAGCCGATCTGCACGCGCGGCTCGGCGACAGCGCCTCGGTGCCGCAGGCTTGGCGCGATCATCTGCGTGGCCTCACCGACCGCGCCGTCGGCTTCGCACGCGAAGTTGCGGCCAAGTCCGAGAACGAAGCCGATGCGCGCCGCGCCACCAGCGCGCTCTATCATGTCGCCAGCGCGGTGGCGCTCGCCTGGGAAGCACACCGCATTCACGAGATGCGCGGCGATGCACGCCGGCTGCTGCTCTCGCGCCTCGTGATCGACCACCGCGTGACGCCGAGCGATCCGTTCCGGCTCACGGAAAATGCCGCGCAGGCGAAGATAGCCGAACTGCTGCTCGGCGATCGCGCAGCCGGCATGAGCGAGGTTGGCGAACTGGTCCTGACGGCGTAGGCTGCGCGCTGCGATCAAACAAAAAGCGCGATAGGGAGTGTTCGATGAAGGCCGCCGTCCTCTATGAAGTCAACCAGCCGCTCGTCATCGAGGACATCAGCCTGCCGAAGCCGGGACCGCGCGAGGTGCTGATCCGCACCGCCGTCGCCGGCCTCTGCCACTCCGACCTGCATTTCATGGAAGGGCTCTATCCGCATCCGCTACCGGCAGTGCTCGGGCACGAATCCGCCGGCGTGGTCGAGCAGGTCGGCTCCGATGTCACCTATGTGAAGCCCGGCGACCATGTCGTCACATGTCTCTCCGTCTTCTGCGGCACCTGCGACAATTGCACGACCGGCCGCACCGTGCTCTGCACCGACGCGACGGTGAAGATGCTGCCGGGCGCCTCCAACCGGATGCAATGGTCGAAGCCGGAGAAGCTGCACCAATTCCTCAATCTCTCCTCCTTCGCCGAGCAGATGCTGGTGCACGAGAATGCCATTGTGAAGATCCGCAAGGACATGCCGCTCGATCTCGCCGCGCTGATCGGCTGCGGTGTCATCACCGGCTATGGCGCGGTGGTGAACACGGCGAAGGTGACGGCCGGCGAGACCGTGGCGGTGATCGGCTGTGGCGGCGTCGGCATGGCCGCGATCAACGGCGCGCAGATCGCCGGCGCCGGCCGCATCATCGCCATCGACACCAATCCCGCAAAGCTCCAGCTCGCGACCAAGCTGGGCGCGACCGACATCATCAATCCGGCCGACGGCGATGTCGTGAAGCAGGTCCGCGACCTCACCAATGGCGGCGTGCACCATTCCTTCGAGGTGCTCGGCCGCAAGGAGACGGCCGAGCAGGCCTTCGCCATGCTCGCCTCCGGCGGCACCGCCACCATTGTCGGCATGATCCCGTTCGGGCAGAAGATCGAGCTGCACGGCTTCGACTTCCTGCGCGAGCGCAAGATCCAGGGCTCCTCGATGGGCTCGAACCATTTCCGCGTCGACATGCCGCGCCTGGTCGACTTCTATTTGCGCGGCCGGCTGCATCTGGAAGACTGGATCTCGGCCAAGCTGAAGCTGTCCGAGATCAACGAGGGCTTTGCCAACATGAAGGCGGGCAAGACGCTGCGCAGCGTGATCGTGTTCGATAGTTGAGTGATTTTACTTTCGTCATTGAGCGAAGCGAAGCAATCCAGAACTGTTTCCGCGGATGCAGTCTGGATTGCTTCGTCGCAAGAGCTCCTCGCAATGACGAAGGACTGCTAATCGTCGAACATCTTCGGCGGCACGAACCCGCCGAACTCGCGCTCGATCAGCTCGGCGAGCTTGAGCGGCGTCCTGTCCTCGAGGAAGGGACCGACGATCTGGACGCCGACGGGCAGACCGTGTTTCGACAGGCCGAGCGGAACGGCCGTTGCCGGCAGGCCGGGAAGCGTTGCGATGCCCGGCCAAGCGAGCTGGTCGGAATAGGGGTAATCCTTGCCGTCGATGCTGATCGTTCGCAGGCGTTGTTCCGGCGAATGATCGTGCGAAAAGGCCGGCGTCGGCATGATCGGGCAGATCACCGCGTCGAAGCTCTTGAACAACGCCCGCCATTGCGCGCGGAGCACGGCGCGGGTCCCTGCGTCGAGGACCCAGGCGCGGTGGCTCGCGGTGATGCCGCGCAGCCGCTCCGCGTCAAGGCTGGTGTTCTCCGGTGACAGCTGGCTCGCCCGCGCCTGCGCATCCGCCAGCTCGTCGGGAGGTAGGAACGCGCCGAGGAAACCCAGCAGCATGCGCATGTAAAGCCGGGACGTCTCCGCGAGGTCCGGGAGCAGCGCGCTCTCGCGTGCGACGGTGACGCCGGCCTTCGCAAGATCGATTGCGAGCTTGTCGATCGCGCTGCGGACATCCCGGTCGCTCGGCAGCAGGGGATGGCTGTCGATCACCAACACACGAAAATCCCGCAGCGACTGATGCCGCGCGGCCGGCAAATCGAGCTTGTAGGCGATACCGATGTCGAGCGGATCGGGCCCCGCCATGACGTCGAGCAGCAAGGACAGATCCGCCGCCGTGCGCGCCATCGGCCCGATGACGGCGAGGTCGCCCTCGCGCGGAATGGCTGGAAACGGCGGCGGGGTCTCGCCGCGCGCCGCGCAGAGATTGAGGGTCGGCTTGTGCGCGAACACGCCGCAATGAAATGCCGGCACACGCAGGGAGCCGCCGATGTCCGAGCCGGTGGCGAGCGCGCAATAGCCGGCGGCGAGGGCTGCCGCCGATCCCCCGGACGAACCGCCCGGCGTGCGGCCGAGATCGTAGGGGTTGTTGGTGGTGCCGTAGATGTCGTTGTAGCTCTGCCAGTCGCCGAGGCCGACCGGCACGTTGGTCTTGCCGAGGATCACGCCGCCGGCCTGCTTGATGCGGGTCACCGCCAGCGCGTCTTCCACGGGCTTGAAGCCCTTCTGCGGCACGAATCCCCAGGTCGTCGGCAGGCCTGCGATGTTGAAGGATTCCTTGATCGTCGTGGGCAGGCCGAGCAGCGGCTTGTGCTCGCCGCGCGCCAGCGCCGCATCCGCCTCGCGCGCCGCAACGAGCGCGCGATCGAAATCGCGCACGCACACCGCGTTGATCCTGCCGTCGTGCCGTTCGATACGCGCGATCGCGTCCTGCGTCAGCTCGACCGCCGAGACCTTCTTCGCACGCAACGCGGCCGACAATTCGACCGCACTCTTGAAACTCCATTCCGATCTGGCCACCGCGCTTCTCCCGCTCTTGGATGATGATGCGCAGTCTGGCCGAATCTCGCAACGGCTGTTTGATGGAGATTGATGTGCTGCTAGCCGTAAACAGCGAATGTGATACGAGCTACGCCGCCCCCAGCCGTGGTTCCCCTGTCCAAAATCAGGCCACGCCCGCCTTGGCGAGGAAGTCGAGCAGCAACCTGCTCACCGCGGCCGGCTGCTCCTGCTGGACCCAATGGCCTGCGCCGTCGACGAGATGGCAGCCGAGCATCTTCGTGCACGCGCTGCGCTGCATTGTCTCGAAAGCGCCGGCCCGTTGATAGGTGCCCCAATCCTGCTTGCCCGAGATGAAGCAGGAGGGCACATCGATGCTGCGGCCGGCAAACAGCTGCATCTCGTTGTTGAGCGTGCCCGACGTGCCGTAGCGGTACCATTGCAGCCCGCCCTGAAAACCGGTGCGGCTGTATTCGGCGCTGTAATAGGCAAGGTCGCTATCCGGCAGCCATTGGTTCGCGGCGATCGCGGCCGGCGAGGGCATCTCCTTCGCGACCGTCTCAGCCATGGTCTCATGCAAGTCCATCACGTAATAGGTCGGCAGCTTCGCCAGCTCCTGCGCCGACCATGCTTGCAGCGGATAGGGCTTGTTGTCGGCCCAGTCCGCGCTCTTGTGATGATAATAGGCGCGCAGGAAATCATGCACGCCCTGCGGTGCCTGCTGCATGTGGGCATTGGCTTCCCGTGTCGAATAATACCATTGATAGTGCTTGCGTGGCCGCGGCAGCGCGGCGAGCTCGCGATGCACCGGGTCTTCCACCGCGGGCTTTGCCGGTTTGTCGACCGTGCCGAACGGCAGCGCCGGCGGACCGCCGAACGGCGCGCTCATCATCGTCACCGAACGAAACACGTCGGGCCGGATCAAGGCGCACCATGCCGCGACCGGGCTGCCGAAATCATGTCCGACCACATCGACCTGCCTGTAGCCGAACGCCGACACCAGGGCGAGCGCATCGCGCACGAGATTGAGAAGCGAGAACGGCGCGAGAGGGCCGTCGTACTCCGCGCTCCATCCCGTGGTGCGTCCGTAGCCGCGCTGGTCCGGTGCGATCACGTGGTAGCCGGCCGCGCTGAGCGCCGGCATCACCTTGCGCCAGGAGAAGGCGAGCTCGGGAAAGCCGTGCAGCAAGAGGATACAGCGCCGTCCCTTGGTCTCGAAACCGGCCTCCAGCACATGCATCCGCAAGCCGTTGATGCCGTCGACGGTGCGCGAGCGGATGCCGGCGGGCAGGGGAATTGGGAGCAGATCAGGCATGTTGTTTCCTCCTTACCCTCCCCTGGAGGGGGAAGGTCGATCGCGCGAAGCGCGAGCGGGGTGGGGTGATCTCTCCACTCGGGCAGTTTCAAGGAGGAGAGACCGTCACCCCACCTCGGTTCGCATTTCGCTTCGCTGCATACGAACCGATCCTCGCCGTCCAGGGGAGGATGGGAGTTCGCGGCGCGAGCCGTGCCAGATCACACCGCCACACACTCGAACGCGTTACCCTTGCGCCGGATCTTCCCCATCGACGGTGACGGAAAATGCGCCGTGCAGCACAGCGTGTCGGTGTCGCAATAGCGCTCCAGGAAGCTGCGGCGCGTTTTCGCCGCAGCAGTCGGATCGACGTCGAACTTGATCGAGAGCTCCGGATAGAGCGTCTGCAGCGGCGAGTGCATGAGATCGCCTGAGAAGACGGCGTCGTCCTTGCCGCGGCCCATCGTGATGGCGATATGGCCGGGCGTGTGGCCCGGCGTCGGCAGGATGCGGACGTGATCGCCGATCTCGTGGTCGTTGCCGACGAGCTCGTGCCTGTTGGCCTCGACCACCGGCAGCACGCTGTCGACGAAGGGCGGCACCTCCGTCTTCGCATTCTGCGCGGACCAGTGATCGAATTCCTGCTTGGCGAAGACGTAGCGCGCCTTCGGGAAGGTCGGCACCCAGCGGCCGTTCTCGAGCCGCGTGTTCCAGCCGACATGGTCGACATGCAGATGCGTGCACATCACGAAATCGATGTCGTCGACCGAGAACCCCGCGGCATCGAGCCCGCGCAGATAGGTGTCGTCGGTCTTCATGTTCCATTTCGGCCGATTGGGGCGCGGCTTGTCATTGCCGATGCAGCTGTCGACCAGGATGGTGTGGTGCGGCGTCTTCACCACGTAGGACTGGAAGCAGAGCAGCAGCACGTCCTCTTCGTCCAGCGCCTTCGCCTCGCGCATCCACGCCCGGTTCTCGGCCAGCACGTCCGCCGTCAGTCCCGGCAGCATCTCCAGCGCCGGGACGAACGAGGTCTCCTGCTCGATGATGCGATGGATGGTGAGATCGCCGACCGAGAACTTGAGGCTCATGAGAACTCCTGCGAGTACAGCATGATCCGGAAAAGTGTGCAGCGGTTTTCCGACAAGATCATGCTCAAACAACAAGCTAAAGCGCGACGATCGTCGCGCTTTAGCTGGCCGGAGGCACCGAGATCTTGACGGAGGGACGCTCCAGCAACTTTTGATGGAAGGCGTCGAGCTTCGGAAAGGCCTTGCGCCAGCCGCAATCGGCGAAGCGGAAGTCGGCATAGCCGAGCACGCAAACGAGGCCGATCTGCGAGATGTCGAACGGGCCGTTCAGCGCGTCAGGCATGTTCTCGAAGCGCGCCATGCCGGTCCAGGCCCTGTTCCAGTGGTCGTCCGACCAGGCCTGCCATTGCAGGCCCTGCGGCCGCACCATCTTCTCGTAGCGGCACAGCAGCATGGAATCGAGCATGCCGTTGATCAGCGAGTGGTTGGTCTTGGCCTTCCAGCGCCGCGGGCCGTAATCCGGGATCAGGCTGCCGCCGGCGATCTCGTTGAGATATTCGACGATGACGTAGGAATCCAGGATCACCTCGCCGTCATTGGTGATCAGCACCGGCAGCTTCTTCAGCGGCGTGATCTTCGAATAGTCCTCGTTGGCCGTGCCCGGCGTCACGCTTGCTGGCACGAATTCGATCTTGTCGATCAGCCCGAGCTCGATCGCAGCGATGCGCACCTTGCGGGCAAAGGGCGAGGCGGGGGAGAAGGTGAGCTTCATGAGGATGTCCTGCAATCGAACTTGTGCGAACGGTGTCTCCTCGTCATGGCCGGGCTTGACCCGGCCATCCACGCCTTGCCGCGTAGTCAGGCCGTGAGACGTGGATGCCCGGGTCAAGCCCGGGCATGACGACGGTGTATGATGCGCGCGGCTTACGCCGCCACGATCTCCTGGCGCTGCTCGCCGAGGCCTTCGATGCCGAGCGTGACGACGTCGCCGACATTGAGGAAGGTCGGCGGCTTCATGCCGAGGCCGACGCCGGGCGGGGTGCCCGTGGTGATGACGTCGCCGGGCAGGAGCGTCATGAACTGCGAGACATAGGAGATGCACTTGGCCATCGAGAAGATCATGGTCTTGGTCGAGCCGGTCTGGCGGCGCTGGCCGTTGACATCGAGCCACATCGACAGGTTCTGCACGTCCTTGATCTCGTCCTTGGTGGCAAGCCACGGCCCGAGCGGGCCGAACGTGTCGTGCGACTTGCCCTTGGTCCACTGGCCCAGGCGCTCGATCTGGAAGGCGCGCTCGGAGACGTCGTTGCAGACGCAATAGCCGGCGACGTGGTTCAGCGCGTCGGCTTCCGAGACGTATTTGGCTCGGGTGCCGATGATGGCAGCGATCTCGACCTCCCAGTCGAGCTTGGTCGAGCCGCGCGGCTTCTCGACCGGATCGTTCGGGCCCGACAGCGAGGTGTTGGCCTTCATGAAGATGATCGGCTCGCTCGGGATCTCGGCGCCGGTCTCCTTGGCATGGTCGGAATAGTTGAGGCCGATCGCCACGAATTTCGAGATGCCGGTGACGGGGGCGCCGAACCGGGGCTTGCCGGAAACGGCGGGCAGCGAGGCGGGATCGAGCGCCGCCAGCTTCTTCAGGGATTCAGGCGAATAGGCCTCGCCGGTGAGGTCCTTCAGATGCGCCGACAGGTCGCGCAACTGGCCGGATCTGTCGATCAGGCCGGGCTTTTCCGCACCCTTCTCGCCATAACGAACAAGCTTCATTCTCGTTTCTCCCTGGGAATGGACCGATCAGTTAACTGCTTCATGGAACAGGGCGGCGGGAAATTCAACCGCCCAAAACGGGCATCACCCCAGCGCCACGAACCTGAATGCGTCGCCGTCTCGCTTGATATGTCCGGCGGAATAGTGACCGCCGATCACCAGTGTGGGTGTGTCGGCAAAGCGCGAGAACACCGCGTGCCGGCTTGCCGCCGATCGCGCGGGATCGGTATCCACGGTCGAGCACCAGTCGAGATGGGCCATCTGGCAGGGATGATGGGCAACGTCGCCGGTCAGAAGCGCCTGCTCGCCATCGGACTCGATCAGGACGCTCATGTGCCCCGGGCTGTGACCGGGGGTTGGGATCATTTCGATCTCCTCGCAAAGCCGATAGTCACTCGGGACCAGATCGGCCTGGCCGGCATTGACCACCGGCTTCACGGAGTCGTTGAACACCGCGACCTTGTCCGGCTCGGCCGTGTAATCACGCCAGTGCTCATATTCGGTCCTGCCGAAAACGTAGCGCGCCTTCGGGAACGTCGGCACCCATCGGCCGTCAACCAGCCGCGTATTCCAGCCGACGTGGTCGACGTGAAGATGCGTGCACAGTACGGTGTCGATGCTGTCAGGCGGAAACCCCGCCGCGGTCATGGTCTCCAAGAACGGCGTGCTGCGGTTGTTCCAGGTGGGGACGCCGCGGCCTTGCTTGTCGTTGCCGAGGCCGGTGTCCACCACGATCCGGCGCGTCGGCGTCTCCACCACCAGCGAGTGGATCGACATTTTCAGCCGGCCTTCGTCGGTGGCGAAATGCGGGATCAGCCAGGGCAGCTTCTGGATCTCGTCATGGGTGGCTGCCGGCAGGATGAAGCGGGTCGAGCCGACCGTCTCCATTTCGACGAATTTCGTGATCCTGACCTTGCCGACTTTCCACTGCATCCGCCGCCTCCCATTTTCTTGCTCTTGCGCTGGAACATGCACGTTTTCTGCCATCGGGCGCAATGGATCATCTGAGGTGATGTGGCGTTATCGCGGGGAACTGGATGCTAGCCGAAGAGGACGCCATGCCAGAGCTTGCGATTTCCGCGGAAAAGGTCGCCTTTATCATCGAGAAGGCGCGCGAATTCGACGTCAAGGAGGGGGCTTCTGATCCGGACTCCGGCTCGAACGCGGCCGATGACGATATGATGGACGTCCTCGACGACGATGGCTCCGATCCTGTCGTCCAGGAGCTCGGAAGCTTCATGATCGCCTTGAACGAGGACGAGCAGCTCGATCTCGTCGCGCTGACCTGGCTCGGACGCGGCGATGGCACGATCGATGACTGGGACGATCTGCGCGCCCGCGCGTCGGAGGCGCGCCGTGAATATGGCAGCCCACGCCGCGAAACGGTGCACTATCTGCTCGGCGAGCCCATGCTGGGCGATCTGCTCGCGAACGGGCTCGACGAATTCGGCATCGACTGGACCGATGAGCGCACCACCGCCGATTCCTCCGCTCCGAGCCAGCAGGATGAGGACGAGCCGACCAAGCAGCGGTGATGCGTCTTGCAACGCCTCTTCGCCTCTCCCCGCTTGCGGGGAGAGGCCGGATTGCATCGTAAATGCAATCCGGTGAGGGGGAGTCTCCGCGAGTCCGACTGTCACCGTGCTTGCGGAGAGAGCCCCTCACCCCAACCCTCTCCCCGTAAGAACGGGGCGAGGGAGTACATCTGCAAACGCGACTACAGCGTCCCCGGGAACGCGCCGCCATCCAGCAGAATGTTCTGTCCGGTGATGAAGCCGGCCTTGGCGCCGCACAGGAAGGCGCAGGCATAGCCGAATTCGTCGGGCTGGCCGAAGCGGCCGGCGGGATTGAGCTTGGCGCGCTCGGCCAGGATCTGCTGCGGCGTGACGCCACGCTTGTCGGCTTCGCCCTTCGCGGTGCTGGTCAGGCGATCGGTCTCGAACGGGCCCGGCAGAAGGCCGTTGATGGTGACGTTGTTGATGACGGTCTTGCGCGACAGGCCGGCGATGAAGCCGGTGAGGCCGGCGCGGGCGCCGTTGGAGAGGCCGAGGATATCGATCGGCGCCTTCACCGCGGCCGAGGTGATGTTGACGATGCGGCCGAACTTGCGCGCCATCATGCCGTCGACGGTCGCCTTGATCAGCTCGATCGGGGTCAGCATGTTGGCGTCGATCGCCTTGATCCAGTCGTCGCGGGTCCAGTTGCGGAAATCGCCGGGCGGCGGGCCGCCGGCATTGTTGATCAGGATGTCGGGCTCGGGGCAGGCCTTCAGCACCGCCTCGCGGCCCGCCGGCGTCGTGATGTCGCCGACGATCTCGGTGACCGTCACGTCGGGATAGGCCTTGCGGATCTCGTCGGCGGTCTTCTTCAGGGCTTCGGCGCCACGCGCGGTCAGCGTGACGTGAACGCCGGCCTCCGCCAGCGAGAAGGCGCAGGCGCGCCCGAGGCCCTTGCTGGATGCGCAGACGATGGCGCGGCGACCTTTGATCCCAAGATCCACTGTTTCACTCCCGTAAATGTCAGGCAGGTTTTGGACGGCGGCTACCTTAGCCAACTGTGATGCCGCTGATAAGGGATCGGCCCGCACCAAAATGCATGCGCCTCGCGGCTAGCGATGCAAATGCGCCAGATCAGATCCGCCGCTCCTGCTTGAGGCGGTCGATCGCGGCGGCAGCCTCCGGCGGCAGCGACTTGAAGCCCATCTGGCCCGCGGTCGAGAACAGCGGCCGCAGATGCGAACCGGCGAGGAAGGGCGGCTGGCGGTTCGTCGGCACGATCTGATCGAACACCAGCACCAAGGTGGTGGCGACGAGGCCGACCCTGACGGCGCCCAGCGCCGCGCCGCCGAGCCGGTCGCCGATGCCGGCCTCGCCGATCGTGTCGTTCAGCGCGATGCGGCCGATATGGCCGAACAGCATGCCGACGACCACGAAGATGGCGAAGAACCAGATCCAGTTCTGCAGCAGCGGCGAGTTCGGATTGCCGGCGATCTGCGGTGCGATCAGCGGCATCAGCGCCACCGCGATCGGGGCGGCGAGCAGATAGGCGAGGATGGTCATCGCGCTGCGCAGCAGCCCGGTCCTGAACCCTAAGCCGACCGCGACTGCCAGCGCGGCATAGACGGCGAGATCGAAACTGTTCATGCGCGAAAGCCCTGCCTCGACGGAACGAATGAACGCCGAGCCGATCATTCCGGTTTCAGATCGCTAAAATCGTCTGTATTGGTGGCCTCAAAGCTTTTGGGGAACCGCGCAAGGAACGCGTCATGTCAGACCTATTCGACGTCAGTAAAGAAATCATCCTCGTCACGGGTGCGAGCCAGGGGCTGGGCCGGCAATTTGCCCGGGTGCTGGCGGCGCATGGTGCGGCGGTCGCGCTCACTGCGCGGCAGGCCGACAAATTGAAGGGCCTGGAAGAGGAGATTCGCGGCAAGGGCGGCCGCGCCGCGGCGGTCGCGCTCGACGTCACCGATACCGCCTCGATCGCCAGGGCGGTCGATGCCGCCGAGGCCGCGCTCGGCCCCGTCACCGTGCTGATCAACAATGCCGGCATCGCCATCGAGAAGCTCGCGACCGAGCAGACCGAGGCGGATTGGGACGCCGTGATCGGTGCCAATCTCAAAGGCGCCTATTTCCTGGCAACGGAAGTGGCGCGGCGCATGATCGCGCGCAAGCAGCCGGGCAACATCGTCAACATCGCCTCCGTGCTCGGCACCGGCGTCTTGAAGGCGCTCTCGCCTTACGCGATCTCCAAGGCCGGCATCATCCAGGCGACGAGAGCGATGGCACTGGAGCTCGCGGGCCAGAACATCCGCATCAACGCGCTGGCGCCCGGCTATATCGACACCGAGATGAACCACGCCTTCTGGTCGACGCCGGCAGGCGAGCGCCTCGCCAAGCGCATCCCGCAACGCCGCGTCGGCGCCGAGTCCGATCTCGACGGCGCGATCCTGCTGCTGGCGTCGAATGCGTCGCGCTACATGACGGGGAGCGTGGTGACCGTGGACGGCGGGTTCTTGCTGAGTTGAGCCCTGCTGTCATCCCGGGGCGCGCGCAGCGTGAGCCCGGGATCCATCGCCACAGGAAGTAGTTTGGCGAAGACTTGGAGTTGCCGTCTCGCCCACGACTCCTCCCTGTGGTTATGGGTCCCCGCCCCCGTGCGCAATTGCGCACTAGGCGGGGACGACAGCGGAGGATGACGCGGCAGCGTCGCCTAACTCGCCCGCATCTCTCCCCGGATCATATCCGCCGCCTTCTCGCCGATCATGATGGTCGGCGCATTGGTGTTGCCGCCGATCAGCGTCGGCATGATCGAGGCGTCGACGACGCGCAATCCTCCGATGCCATGCACCTTCAATGCCGGATCGACCACGGCCATCGCGTCGGTGCCCATCTTACAGGTGCCGACGGGGTGATAGACGGTGTCGACCCGCGCGCGCAGAATGGCGCGGATGTCGTTATCCGTTCGCACGTCGGATGTGAACATGTCCTTTTTCTGTAGCGCCCGCATCGCAGGCGTCTCCATCAGTCGCCGCGTCGTCTTGAAGCCGGCGACCATCGCCTCGAGATCCTCCGCCTCGCCCAGAAAGTTCGGGTCGATCATCGGTGCTGCGAGCGGATCGGCGCTCTTCAGCCAAATGCTGCCGCGGCTCTTCGGCCTGAGCAGACAGAAATGGCATGAGAAGCCTGCCTCCTTGTGCTTCTTGCGGCCGTGGTCGTCGAGCATCGCGATGACGAAGTGGAGCTGGATATCAGGCACGTCGAGATCAGGCCGGGTTTTCAGGAAGCCGCCGCACTCGGCGAAATTGGTGGTCATCACGCCGCGCCGCTCGCGGCGATATCGCTGGATACCGCGCAGCAGGGATGGCAACCGACTGATCGAGGCGTGAACGAAGTGCGGATAGTCGGAGGCGTAGACGAACACGAAGTCCGGATGGTCCTGCAGATTGCGCCCGACGCCGGGCAGGTGATGCACGACGCCGATGCCGTGCGCGGCAAGCGCATCGCCGTCGCCTAGTCCCGACAGCATCAACAGCTGCGGCGACTGGAAGGCGCCGGCGGCGAGGATCACCTCGCGGCGGGCGCGCAGCTGCTTTGTCTGCTTGCCCTGCATATATTCGATGCCGACCGCGCGCCCTGCTTCGAACAGGATCTTCGTTGCCTGCGCTCCCGTCTCGACCCACAGATTCGGCCGCTTGCCGAGATGAGGAGCCACATAAGCCCGCGCCGCGCTCCAGCGCTCGCCCCCCCGCTGGGTCACCTGGTAGCTGCCGAGCCCTTCATGGTCCTCGGCATTGAAGTCCTCGCGGATCCGGAACTGCGCCTCGCGCGCGGCCTGATGGAAGATGTCGTGAATCGGATTGTCCGAGCGCAGCCGGTTGACATGCAGCGGTCCGCCCTTGCCGTGATATTCGCCGTCGAAATCGGCGTTGTCTTCCGAGCGCTTGAAGTAGGGCAGCACGTCCGCATACGACCAGCCGGAATTGCCGAGCGCGGCCCAATGGTCGTAATCCCATTTGTGGCCGCGGATATAGACCATGGCGTTGATCGCCGAGGACCCGCCGAGGCCCTTGCCGCGCGGCTGATAGCCTATGCGGCCGTTCAATCCCTTCTGCGGCACGGTATCGAAGGCCCAGTTGGCCGCGGCATAGGGCAACGCGAGCCCGAATGGCGTCGTGATCCGCCAGGTGTCGTTCCGTCCCCCCGCATCCAGCAGCGCAACGGACGTGCCTGCATCCTCCGACAGTCGCCCCGCAATTGTGCAGCCGCCCGAGCCCGCGCCCACGACGACGAAATCGAATGTGTCGGTCAATGTTGTTTCCCCCGCCGGCGTTTCAGCCTTAGTCTTGTTGCCGCAGGCTGGCCGTTTGTGGAACTTCTGGCAAGAGCGCGCGGAACGGCGCGGAAACTCGTCGATTCCCCTGTCATAAAGTCGAAAAAAACGTTCCCGCAGCCCTTTCCAAAGGCAGCCCGCCTTGATACATACCCCCCGCACCCGACGGGCATTGCCCCTCGGGTCGCCTTCCAAGGAAGCCTTTGGGACGGAAGTGGAAAGCCAGCGCGACCAGCGCCGGCCTCAACCGACCGTCCCCAGGATTTAACCGAAGGCACGCAAAGGTTTAACGCGGGGTGGAGCAGCCCGGTAGCTCGTCAGGCTCATAACCTGAAGGTCATAGGTTCAAATCCTATCCCCGCAACCAAATTCGGATTGACCGGATCCGAGACGGAAACGGCCCGCGCGAAGCGGGCCGTTTTTGTTTTGGCGATGGGATCGCCGCGCTACCTCGCCGCGGTCTGCCAGGCGAGTAGCCGTTGCTCGACCAGTGACATCGCAACCGACGTCAAATACCCGGTCGCGCCGAGCAGGATGACGCCGGCGAAGAGGTCGGCGGATCGGAACGCGCGTGCCGAGAGCAGCACCCAGTGACCAAGGCCGTCGAGGCCGGCCAGGATCTCGCAGACAACCGAGAGGATCAGCGCAACCGTCAGGCTGAGCCGCATGCCCGCGAGGATATCCGGCAATGCCGAGGGCAGGGCGATCTTGGCGATGATTGCAGCGCGCGACATCTGCAGCGAGCGGGCGACCTCGTAGAGCCGCGGCTCGACTGCGGCAAAGCCGTGAATGGTTGCGAGCATGATCGGCCAGATCGCGCCGAAGGCGATCACGAACAGCGCCATGCCTTGCGTCAGCCCGAGCATCGCGATCGCGACCGGGATGATCGCCGAGACCGGCAGGGGCCTTAAGAATTCCAGCGACGGCGCGACATAGGCGCGCATCATCCGGGACGAACCGATCAGCGCGCCAAGCGCAATGCCGGCGATCGAGGCGGCGAACCAGCCATAGGCCATGTGCTCCAGCGTGCCGATGAGCTTGCCCGCGAGATCGCCGCTGGAAAAGCCGCGCACCAAAGCGGCCCAGGCGCGGTCCGGACCGGGCAGGAACACCGGCGACACTAGCTTCAGATTGGCGACGAGTTGCCACGCCGCGATGAAGCCGGCTGCGACGAGGGCGCTTGCGACACGCCAGAGGATCGCCGCGCGGTTCATGGATTGTCTCCGGCGAGCGCGGCGCGGCCGAACAGGCGGCGCTGGGCCGTGGTCAACAGGATGTTCAGCGCGTAGCCGATCGCGCCGATCCAGACGAGATAGGCGAGCATCAGGTCGGCGCGCAGGGCCTGCTGTGCCAGCATGATGCCGGCACCGAGGCCGATCGGGTTGATGGCGATCTCGACGGTGACCGCGACGATCAGGGCGATCCCGGCCGACAGGCGGAAGGCGACAAAGATCCGCGGCAGTGCGGCCGGGATCACGATCTTCGCGATCCGTTGCGGCGCGCTCAGCCGCAAGGCCCGCGACACTTCCATCAATCGCGGCTCGATGCTACGCACCGCGCTGCGGGTCATGATCAGCATCGGCCAGACGCAGGCGAACGCCACGATCACGATCTCCATGCGGTAGCCGAAGCCGAGCGCGATCAACGCAATCGGCAGCAGCGCGATCGAGGGAATCGGGCGGATCGCCTCGACCGTCACCTCCATCAGCCGGTCGAGGGGACGCGAAATGCCGAAGGCGATGCCGAGCGCAAGCCCGATGGCGCTGCCGATGGCAAGGCCTGCAAAGGCGGCGAACAGCGTGTCGCGGGTCGCGATCGGGATCGAGAGATCAGCGAGCGCCGTGGCCAGCGCCGCGAGGATTGCGCTCGGCGGCGCCAGGCTGTCGCTTTGCAGATGGGTGAGGCGCGCCCAGAGCTCAAACGCAAGCACCAGCGCCAGCGGCAGCAGCAAGGGCTTCGCGCGGTCGAGGCTCAATGTTCGGTCGCCTTGATGAAGTCGAACAATTGCCGACGCAGCCGCAGGAA
Organism: Bradyrhizobium sp. NBAIM18; assembly: GCF_020193825.1. Lineage (NCBI taxonomy): Bacteria > Pseudomonadati > Pseudomonadota > Alphaproteobacteria > Hyphomicrobiales > Nitrobacteraceae > Bradyrhizobium > Bradyrhizobium sp. NBAIM18. The sequence goes on along the minus strand of NZ_JADYVO010000010.1, from coordinate 145,811 downwards.
TTCCGGATGCTCGCGGGTGGCGAGCTGGTCGCGCGGACGCGGCAGGTCGACGTCGAGCTCGATCCCGATCCGGCCGGGATGTGGCAAGAGGCCGATGACGCGGTCGCCGAGATAGATCGCCTCGTCGAGATCGTGGGTCACGAAGATCACGGTGGTCTCGCTCGCCTGCGTCAGCGACAGGACCTCGTCCTGCAAGCCCTGCCGCGTCATCGCATCCAGCGCGCCGAACGGCTCGTCCATCAAAAGCGTGGTCGGCTCCTGCGCAAGGCAGCGCGCGATCTGCAGGCGTTGCTGCATACCCCCCGACATTTCCGTCGGATATTTGTCGGCATGACCGGGCAGTCCGACCTTGCGCAGCAGCGCCTCGATGCGTGCGCCGCGTTCGCGCGCCGGCACACGCGATGCTTCCAGCGCCAGCGAGATGTTTCCGGCCGCGGTCCGCCACGGCAACAGCGCCTTGCCGTAATCCTGGAACACGATCGCGACCTCACGCCGCGGCTCGGTGATCGGCTCGGCCTCAAACGTTACCGCGCCGCTGGTGGGGCGATAGAGGCCCGCGGCGAGCCGCAGCGCCGTGGTCTTGCCGCAGCCGGAGGCGCCGACGATGCAGAGGAATTCGCCCGGCCGCACCTGAAGGTCGAGATTCTCGATGATGGTCTTGCCGCCGAGCCGCAGCGTCGCGGCGTTGAACGCGATCAGCGGTTTCTGCCGGCGCGCGGCGCGCGCCTCAATGAGCCTTGCAACGACGCTCATGATTGCTCTCCGCCCACCTGCGGATAGACGAAATCGATGGTCGAGTGCAGATGCGCCGCCAGCATTTTTTGCGCGACGGCCACGTCGCGGGCGAGCACGTGGTCGGCGAGCATCTGGTGACTGCGGATGAATCTCTCGCTGCTGTCGATGGCGCCCATCATCACGCGGCGGTAGCGGTAGGCCTGGTCGTAGAGGTCGGAGTGGGCGGCCAGCATGCGCCGCGAGCCGCAGGCGGCGAGCAGCGCGGTGTGGAAGCCCTTGTGCAGCCGGTCGAACTCCGCCGCGCCCTCGCGGAATTCATTGCCGGTGCGTTCGATGTGTCGGCGCATCTGATGCAGCGCGCTGATGATGCCGGCCTCCCAAGCAGCATCGCCGTGGAGGATGGCGAGCTTGACCGCCTCGATCTCGACCGCCGTCCGCATGCAGGTGATGTCGGCGAGATCTTCGCGGCTGACCTCGGCGACGCGGAAGCCGCGCTGGCCGATGCCGACGATCAGGCCGCGCGACATCAGCCGCGACAGGCCTTCGCGCAGGGGCGTGGCGCCGATATCGTAACGTTGCACGAGGTCGACGATGCCGAGCCGCGATCCCGGCGGGAGATGTCCGGCCAGGATGTCCTGCTCGATCAGGTTTGCGGCCCGCTCGCTCAAGGTGCCGGCTTCCGCCGGCGGGCGTTCGACAGTGCGCTCGGGAGCAGGCATCGTCGATATCCCTTAGTTGAGCACCAGTTTCGCGGTGTCGAGCTTCGATTGCAGCATCTTCTGCGACGACATCACCTCGATCCACCAGCTGAGGTTTTGCGGCTTGAGGTTCGGCTCGGACTGGTTCGGCGGCGTTGCCTTGACAAGCTCTATCGGCTGCTTGGTGAACTTGGCGATCGAGGCCGAGGCCTTCTCGCGGTCGCTGTTGACGATCGCGGCGGCCTCCGCGACGGCTTCGCGGAATTTCTTCACGGTCGCCACATTCTTCTCCGCCCAGTCGCGGGATGCGGCATAGAAGATGATCGGATCGGTGCGGCCGAGCTCGGCGCCGTACCGCGCGCCGACCGAGCCGAGCCCCGCATTGCTCATGCGCGTGACGAACGGCTCGGCCGTGAGCACGGCATCGACGCCGCCTGTCTTGATGATGTCGGCCATGGTCGGGAAGGTGACTTCGACGAAATTGACGCTTCGGGGATCGACACCTTTCTCGACCAGCCATTTCACGAAGAGCACGTGCAGGAAGGCGTTCAGGCCGGGCGCGCCGACCTTCTTGCCGATGAAGTCCTTGGGATCCTTGATGGTGATGCCGTTGCGGACGAAGGCCGCGATCGCGGTGTTGGAGGTCGGGTTCATGATCGAGGCGCCGGCGATCGCGACGAGGTCGAGGCCGCCGTCGACGGCTTGCAGGAAGACGGTGGAGGTGGGGCCGCCGACCTGAATCGAGTTCGACAGGATCGCCGCCGGGATGTTGGAGTTGATCGCGATCGGCGTCATCTCGACGTCCAGCCCGTGCTTTTTGAAGATGCCCTCGTCGACCGCGACCATGGCCGAGGCGCAGTCGGAGGTGGCGGTGCAGCCGATCTGGATCTTGGTCTGCGCCAGCGCGGGCGCCGTCAAGCCAGCAGACATCCCGAGCACGAGACCTGCCAACATCGCTGTGATCTGCGTTCGCCTCACTGCGCTCTCCCCACTTTATATTTTTCGTTCTTGTTTATCGATATTTTATCTGATCATATATTCGAAACGATAGCAAGGGGGTGCCCAAGGTGAAGCTCGCAACATTCAAAACGGCCGGTCAGGAGAAGATCGGCGCCGTCCACAGCAATGACAGCCAGGTGTTCGATCTCGCCGCCGCGGCCGCACGGGACGGCGGAGCCGATCCGGCCTTCGGCTCGATGCTGGCGCTGATCGACGCCGGGCCCCGCGCGCTCGATCGGGCACGGGCCCTGCTCGACAAGCACGGCCAGGACGCGACGTTGTCGGCGGCGGTCAGCGCCGTCGACATCCTCGCGCCGGTGCCGGAGCCCAGGCAAATGCGCGACGGCATGTCGTTTCCCCTGCACATCCTGCAGGCGCCGCGCGGGCAGCAAAAGCTCGCCGCGCGCGCCAAGGGCGACATGATGGAATTGGCGCGCATCGACGCCGAGCCGCTCGGCGAATTGCCCGAGGTCTATCGCAAGCAGCCGATCTTCTACATCACCAACCGCTTCAGCGTCCGCGGCACCAACACGACGGTGAAATGGCCGCGCTACAGCAAGGTCATGGACTACGAGCTCGAATTCGGGATCGTCACCAAGAACAAGGGGGCCAACATCACGCCTGCGAAGGCTGGAGATCACATCTTCGGCTACACCATCTTCAACGATTTCTCCGCGCGCGACGCCCAGCGCATCGAGATGGAGGGACGGCTCGGCCCAGCCAAGGGCAAGAGCTTCGACGGCGGCAACGTGATGGGGCCCTGGATCGTGACGCCCGATGAGATCGGCGATCCCTATCAGCTGAAGATGGAAGCGCGCGTCAACGGCGAGACCCGCTCGAAAGGCGTGAGCGCGGGCATGCTGTTTTCGTTCGAGGAGATCATCGCTCACGTCTCCCAGGACGAGACGCTGATGCCCGGTGAATTCATCGGCTCCGGCACGGTCGGCAATGGCTGCGGCCTCGAGCTCGGCTGGTTTCTCGAGCATGGCGATACGATCGAGCTCGAGGTCGAGAAGATCGGCATTTTGAAGAATCGCGTCGAGCGGCAAGAAACCTGAAGGGGCGTCTGAAGCGACGGCTGACGCCGCCAACGAGAACAAACAACGAGGAACGCCATGACGACCAAGCTGATCGACATCTCTGTCCCGCTGCAAAATGACGTGCCGGCCGACCCGCCTGGCAATCATCCGACGATCCAGTACATCAATCACCAGCAGGGCCTGCCGCGCATGCTGCAGTTCTTCGACGGGCTGAAGGCCGAGGATCTGCCTGATGGCCAGGGCTGGGCGGTGGAGCAGGTCAGTCTCTCCACCCACAACGGCACGCATCTCGACGCACCCTGGCATTTTCACCCGACCATGAACCGCGGCGAGCGGTCCTGGACCATCGACGAGGTGCCGCTGGAATGGTGCTTCCAGCCCGGCGTGAAGCTCGACTTTCGGCACCTGCCGGACGGCTATGTCGCAACGGCCAAGGACGTCGAGGCCGAGCTCAAGCGCATCGGCCACGAGCTGAGGCCGCTTGAGATCGTCGTGGTCAACACCAGCGCCGGCGCCAAATATGGCCGGCAGGACTACGTCACCTCGGGCTGCGGCATGGGCTATGAGGCAACCATGTACCTGCTCGAGCGCGGCGTGCGCCTGACCGGCACCGACGGCTGGAGCTGGGACGCGCCGTTCGTTCACACCGCGAAGAAATATGCCGAGACGAAAGACGCCAGCCTGATCTGGGAAGGCCACAAGGCCGGACGCCATATCGGCTATTGCCATCTCGAGAAGCTGCACAATCTCGAACTGCTGCCGCCAACCGGCTTCACAGTGTCATGCTTCCCTGTGAAGATCGAACGAGCCTCGGCAGGATGGACAAGAGCGGTGGCGATTTTGGAGGGGTAGCTTCTGGAGGCCTGAGTTGGGCGCCAATCAATTGCGGTGACAGTGCACAAAAATTGGCCCGGATCAGCGCTTCAGATAGCGCTCTGCAATCAGCCGTTTCGCGCCTGGAAGACCGCAGAAGGCTGCACCTCGATCCGTCTGGCGATAGCGTCGGGCGCCGGCGCGACCCTGAAATAGATTCCGCCGCAAAAACAAAGTGATCTCTACTGTGCATGGGGTTGTTTTTGACTCTTTGATGCGAAGCCCTCGCGCCTCACGCCAGAAACGCCCGAAACCGCCGCAGCGCGATCGCGAAGAAGACGCTGCCGATCACGGCGAGCGCGAGGAGCTGCGGCCAGACCGCCTCCAGGCCCGCGCCGCGAAACAGGATCGCCTGCGCCAGCATCACGAAATGCGTGTTGGGCGCGGCCAGCATGATGTCCTGGACAAATTGCGGCATGCTCTCGCGCGGCGTCATGCTGCCCGAGAGCGTCTGCAGCGGCAGCAGGGTCATCATCAGGAGCAATCCGAACTGCGGCATCGATCCGGCGACAGTGGCGAGGAAGATGCCCATGCTGGTGGTCGCAAACAGCTGCAGCGCCGCGCCGAGCAGGAACAGCGCGACCGAGCCGTCGATCGAGACCGCCAGCCATCCCTTGACGACGAAGACGATCGACAGCGCCGAGGCCGCCAGTACCACCAGCCCCATCGACCAGACCTTGCTGACCATGATCTCCAGCGGCGTGACCGGCATCACGAGCAAATGCTCGATCGTGCCGTGCTCGCGCTCGCGGATCAGCGCCGCGCCGGTCAGGATGATCGAGAGCATGGTGATCGAGGTGATGAGCTCGTCGACGGCGCCGAACCAGGCTTTCTTCAGCTCCGGATTGAAGCGGGCCCGCAAGGTGAGCTCGATGGGCGCGGTCTGCGCATTGCGGGTCCGCGCCAGAAACTCTGCGATCTCCGCGCTGACGATCTGCTCGATATAGCCGCCGCCGTTGAACGCCTGCGATATCCGCGTTGCGTCGATGTTGAGCTGAATCGCAGGCGACTTCCTTGCCAGCAGATCGCGCTGGAATTCCGGCGGAATGTTCAGGGCAAAAGTATCGAGCCCCGCGTCCATCCGCCGGTCCATCTCATACTGCGAGATCAGCCGCGGCTCGAAGAAGTAGGGCGGCGTGAATGCCAGCTCGATGCGGCTCGAAACCGGGGAGCGGTCCTCATCGACGATGGCGATCGCCGCGCGGTTCAAGGTTTCCGGCAGCGCCTTGGCGCCGGCATAGATTGCGAGCGTGAAGGAATAGATGATGAGCACGAGCAGCATGGGGTCGCGCCCGAGGCCGCGCAGTTCCTTGACGCCAAGCTGAAACACGTTGTCGAATCGCATGGTCACCGAGCCTGTTTCTTCAGCAGCATCGCGCCGGCAATCACCAGGATGGGCACCATGACGCCGAGCGCCAGCAGATCGTTGTGGAGCGTGTCGAAGCCGAGACCCTTGGAGAAGGTACCGCGCGAGATCGTGACGAAATAGGTGGTGGGATAGAGCCGGCCGATCGCTGCTCCAAGGCCTTGGAGCGACGACACCGGATCGATCAGCCCGGAATATTGGATCGCGGGAATCAGCGTGATCAGGACGGTGCCGAACAGCGCGGCGATCTGGCTGTTCATGAAGGCCGAGATCACCAGCCCCATGCCGGTGGTGGCCATGACGTAGAGCAGCGCGGCGAGCGCATAGGTCGCAAAGCTTCCGGTGAAGGGGACGCCGAAGACGGTGAGCGCGAATCCGACCAGGAGAAGGAAGTTGGCGAAGGCCAGTACGACATAGGGCAGCTGCGTGCCGAGCAGGAACTCCAGCCGCGTCACCGGCGTGACGTAGAAGTTGACGATCGAGCCCAGCTCCTTCTCGCGCACCACGGCGAGCGCGGCGAGCACGGCCGGAATCAGGACCAGCAGCAGCGGGATGATGCCGGGCGCCATGGCGACGACGCTGACGACGTCGGGATTGTAGCGGTAGCGGACCTGGAGCTGGTAGCTGCCGGCGATCGCCGCCTCGCCATAGAGCTCACGGGCCTTCTGCGCGAGCCAGCTCGCGTGGATCGCCTGCGCGTAGGAGCGCAGCGTCTCGGCCCGCGTCGGGTTGGCGCCGTCGACCCAGGCGCCGATCTCGACATGGCGGCCGCGGCTGACGTCGCGGCCGAAGCCGGGCGGCAGCTCGATGGCAAGGCCGATCTCGCCAGCGCGCATGCGACGGTCGAGGTCGGCATAGTCGGTGATCGGTGCTTTCTCGGTGAAATAGCGCGAGCCCGCGACCTGAAGGCTGTAGTCGCGGCTGATCGCGCTGTCGTCACGGTCGAGCACGGCGAAGGTCAGATTCTCGACGTCCATGCTGATTCCGTAGCCGAGCACGAACAGCAGCAGCACGCTGCCGAGGATCGCGAGCGTGGCACGGATCGGATCACGCCGCAGCTCGAGCGTCTCGCGCCGGGAATAGGCGAGCATGCGAGTCAGATTGAAGGTCGCGCTGCGCCGGCGGGCCGGCGCGGGGTTTGCGGATGCAGGAGGCGGTGAGGCGACCGCCGTCTGGCCGGCCGGCTCGGCCGTGTCCGCGATCGCCTCCTCCAGGCACGCGATGAAGGCCTGCTCCAGCGTTGCAGTGCCACGCGCGGCCGTGATCGCGGCGGGCGTGTCTGACATCAGCACCTTGCCGGCATGCATCAGCGAGATGCGGTCACAGCGCTCCGCCTCGTTCATGAAGTGGGTCGAGACGAAGATGGTGACGTTGTCGTTGCGGGAGAGCTCGGCGAGGATCTGCCAGAAGCGGTCGCGCGCGACCGGATCGACGCCGGAGGTCGGCTCGTCGAGGATGAGGATGTCGGGCCCATGGATCATGGCGACCGCCAGCGACAGGCGCTGCCGCAGCCCCAGCGGCAGGGCACCGGGCGGGGCGCCTGCGACGTCGGCAAGATCGAACCGGGCGATCATCTCGTCGATGCGCGCGGCGATCGTGTCCGGCGGCAGCTCGAACAGGCGCGCGTGCAGGTCGAGATTTTGCGCGACCGTGAGCTCGGAATAGAGCGAGAAGCCCTGCGACATGTAGCCGATGCGCCGCCGCACCGACATGTCGCGGGCGTCGATCGCCTTGCCGAACAGCTGCGCACTGCCCTCGCTCACCGGCAAGAGGCCGGTCAACATCTTCATCGTCGTGGTCTTGCCGCAGCCGTTCGAGCCGAGAAAGCCGAAGATCTCGCCTTTCCTGATGCGGAAGCTGACGTCGTCGACGGCAACGAAGCCGTTGAACCGCCGGGTCAGGTGGTCGGCTTCGATCGCGATCTCGTCATGGTCCGCGCTGCGCGGCGGGATCACGACGCCAGTATGGTGGCTACGATTTTCCTTCGGCAGGAGACGGATAAAGGCCTCATCAAGCGTGCCGGCAACGGTCTGTCGCAGCAGCGCGGCGGGCGCTCCCGTCGCCAGCACCTGACCGCCGTTCATTGCGACGAGAAAATCGAACTGCGCGGCCTCTTCCATGTAGGCGGTCGAGACGATCACGCTCATGCCAGGCCGGCTCTTGCGGATCGAGCTGATCAACTCCCAGAACTGGCGGCGCGACAGCGGATCGACGCCGGTGGTCGGCTCGTCCAGGATCAACAGCTCGGGATCGTGGATCAGCGCGCAGCAGAGGCCGACCTTCTGCTTCATGCCGCCGGAGAGTTTTGCCGCCGGCCGATCGACAAAGGGGGTGAGCCCGGTGTCACGCAGCAGACCCGCGATCCGCCTGTGCCGCTCCGCCTTGTCATGTCCGAACAGGCGGCCGAAGAAGTCGATGTTCTCGAACACCGACAATGTCGGATACAGATTCTTGCCGAGCCCCTGCGGCATGTAGGCGATCTCGGGGCACACGTTGCGGCGGTGGCGCGCGCTCGCCATGTCGCCGCCGAGCACGTGGACGCGCCCCTGCTGGATCGCGCGGGCACCGGCGATCAGCGAAAGCAGGCTCGATTTGCCGACGCCGTCGGGGCCGATCAGTCCGACCATGCAGCCGGCCGGCAGATCGAGCGTGATGGACTCGAGCGCCCGGGTCTTGCCGTAGCTCAGGCCCACGCCTTCCAGATGCATCACGCTGCCGACGGCAGCCAGTGCTTCCGCTGCGGCTTGCGCACTCATCTCGTCAGCTTGATGGTGAGGTCGCCGGGCCATTGCGCGGCGGGATCGAGCCGCACATAGGCCATGCCGGGCAGGCCGGTCTTCACCTGCTCGATGTGCTGGCGCAGCAGGTCGGGCGCGATATGCGCCTTGATGCGGAACATCAGCTTCTGGCGCTCCTCCTCGGTCTCGACGGTCTTGGGCGTGAATTGCGCGACGTCGGCGACGAAAGTGGCCTTGGCGGGGATCACATACTGCGGGATGGCGTCGAGCACGAGGCGGACCTCGGCGCCGATCGCGACGCGGCCGGCATCGGCCGTCGGCAGGAAGAACGTCATGTAGACGTCACCGAGATCGACCATGTTGAGGACACGGCCCCCGGCGGCGAGCACCTCGCCGGGCTGCGACACGCGATATTGCACGCGTCCATCGCGTGGCGCCTTCAGCACACTGTCGTTGAGGTCGGCGTTGATGCTTTCGATCGCGGCCTTTGCCGCGTCGACCGCGGCGCCGGCATCGATCACCATGGCGCGGGAGGAGCTGATCGCGGCTTCCGAGGCAGCGACCTGGGCCTGGAACGCGGCGAGCGCCGCTTTCGCCGTGGCGTTGGCGGAGCGGTCGTCATCCAGGACCTGCTGGGACACCGCACTCGTTCTGATCAATTGCTCGGAGCGGTCGAGCTTGCGGCTGGCGGTGTCGAGCTGGGCGATGCGCTGGTCGACCACGGCTTCGGCGGCCTTGCGCTCGGCCTCGCGCTGGTTCACCAGGCTCTTCGCGGTCTCGACATTGATCGTTGCGCGCTGCAGCTGCGCTTCGGCTTGGCGACGCTGCGCCTGCAGCTGCTCGGTGTCCATGCGGGCCAAAACCTGACCCGCGGTGACGAAATCGCCTTCGTTGACCAGGATCTCGCGGATCCGACCGGGCGTCTTGGTGGCAATGTCGATCTCGACCGCCTCGATGCGGCCGTTGCCGCGGGCGAAGCCCGGTGGCAGCGCGCTCGAATCTCGGTGCTGCCAGTAGTAATAGCCGACGCCGGCGAGCAGAATGGCGAGCGCGGCGACCACGCGACCGGGTGTAAAGTTCATCTGTTCATAACGCCGTGCGGCGGCGCCCATTGTTGAGACGTCAGCCCGGCCCGCTGAGCGCGCGGACGGGGCAGGTTCAACATTGCAGCGAATTTTGCATCGCAACTTGATGCAGATCAGACGCGGCTTGCTGCCTCTATTTAGGGCCAGCATCCAGTGCGCGGTGTCGGGCGAGCAGGATTTTCTGGCGACGTCGGAACTCGCCGTATCCACCACGATCATGATCGTTCGTACTGCTTCGCCAGCTCCTTGACTGGGATTACGGCATTACGGTGATAGTCACCACTGTCACTATCATTGTCGTATCTCACTTCAATCGCGGGAACGTCGAGCTAACCCGCCTGTCGCGTATTGTCTTTACCCCTGATGGAATCGCACCCGGTAGTCATGCGGCAGCACGTTCAGGCGGCGGCGGAACGCGCGGCGCAGATGCTCCTCGCTTTGAAAGCCTGCGCGCGCGGCGATTTCCTTGATAGGAGAGGCTGACTCTTCCAGCGCGCGTCGGGCGGCCTCGACGCGAAGCTCTTCCACCGCCTTGGCGGGGGTGCGGCCGGTCTTCTGGCGAAACACGCGCGCGAAGGTGCGCGGGCTCATGCCCGCTCGTTCGGCGAGACTTTCGACGCGCAAATCGCGGCCGAGATTGTCCTGCATCCAACTCGAAATCTTTTCGAACGCCCGGTCTTCCGAGGCCTGCATTGACAGCGGCACGCTGAATTGCGCCTGCCCGCCGGGCCGCTTGAGGAAAACGACGAGCCGGCGCGCGATGCGCATGGCCTCGCGATGGCCGAGATCATCTTCCAGCAGCGTGAGTGCCAGATCGATGCCGGCCGTCACGCCTGCCGATGTCCAGATGCCGCCGTCATGTACAAAGACTGGATCGACCTGAACCGAAACGTCGGGATGTTTTTCTCGCAGCAGGTCACAGGAGCCCCAATGGGTGACCGCGCGCCGCCCGCGCAGCAGCCCGGCCGCAGCCAGAACGAATGTACCCGTGCAGACCGAGCAGACGCGCCTTGCCTTCGGCGCTGCCAGGCGAAACCAATCGACCAGCGCGGCTTCTGCAGCGGCGCGATGGACGCCGGGACCCCCACCCACCACGAGGGTGTCGATGTTCTTTTGGTCGCAATCAGCGAGGGCGGTCGTCATCACCTCCAGACCGGACGAGGTTTTGACCGGCCCGCCTTTCAACGAGCAGATCTGCCAGACATAGGGCGCCTGCCCCGCTTTGGACGTTTCGCAGGCCAGCTCGAAGGCCTGCAGCGGTCCGGCGAAATCGAGCAACAGGCAGTCGTCGAACAGCACGAAGACCACGCGGCGGAGGACGGAACGGGCCATTGGCAGCGCTTGAGCAGGGATGGCTTGGCAGGAATTGCGTGTCTAATGACATTTCGGCAAATGCCCTCCGCTGTCAACATGGGTCATCCAACGTAGGAGGGCTCCATGTCCGGCAAGCGGATCGAAATCGGAATTCTGTATTATCCCGGGATGACGCAGCTGGACGTCACCGGACCTTTCGAAGTGTTTGCCCGTCTGCCGAACGTCCGCATGCACCTGTTGTGGAAGCGGATCGAGCCCGTCGTCAGCGACGTCGGTCTGCCGCTGCTGCCAACCACGACGTTCGCCGACTGCCCGGATCTGGACGTGTTCTGCATCGGCGGCGGCCCGGGACAGGTCGCCACCATGGACGATGACGAGGTGATTGCCTTCGTTCGCGACAAGGGTGGATCGGCGCGCTACATCACCTCGGTTTGCGCCGGCTGTCTGATCCTCGGCGCCGCAGGCCTCATCGATGGATACAGGTCAGCCTGCCATTGGCTGATGAGCGACCAGCTTGCCGCCTTTGGCGCCATCGCCGTCGACGAACGCGTCGTGGTCGACCGCAACCGCATTTCCGGTGGCGGTGTCACCGCCGGTATCGATTTCGGTTTTCAGGTCGCCGCCGAACTCTGCGGCGAAGACGTTGCAAAGGATCTCCAGCTGATGCTGGAATATCAGCCGCAGCCGCCGTTCGACATCACCGTGCAGAATGCGCCGCGTGAGCTGATTTCCCGCATGCGCCGCGAGGCCGAACCCTGGCTGCAAAAGCGCGCAGCAGCGGTGCAGAAGGCGGTTTCCAAGCTCAAGGCGAAAGCGACGGCGGCTTAAGCTCGTTCGGAACAGGGAGGAAAGCCACAAACGCTGTTAGAAAGGTGTTCGCATGAATTGGCACGGCCGCATCGGTACCCTTCTCGTCGTTGGGACTTTCATCGCATCTTGTCCGCCCACTCGCGCCGCCGAACTCTCCGGTAGCGTGGTCCGGATCGGCATCATCAATGACCAGACCGGGCCATTGTCCGACCTGTCGGGATCGGGCTCCGTTGCGGCAGCCAAGATGGCGGCGGAAGATTTTCAGAAATTAGTGCCGTCGATCAAGGTCGAGATCTTGGCCGCCGATCACCAGAACAAGCCCGATATCGGCGTCGGCATTGTCCGCAAATGGTTCGACGTCGACGGCGTCGACATGGTCGCCGACGTGTCCAATTCGGCCGTGGGGCTGGCGATCCAGTCGCTGGCGCGCGACAAGAACAAGATTGCGGTCTATTCGGCGGTGGCGACCACCGAACTGACGGGCAAGCAATGTTCGCGAAACGGCCTGGCCTGGCTGCACGATTCCTACAATCTGGTGTCGGGACCGATCCGCACCCTGGTCAGCCAGGGCTACGACACCTGGTTCTTCATCGCGGCCGATTACGCGTTCGGCAAGAACATGGTGTCGGAATCGCAGCGCGTGCTGGCGGCGGCGGGCGGCAAGTCGCTCGGCGCGGTGTATCACCCGATCGGCAACGCGGACTACAGCTCGTTCATCCTGCAGGCGAAGGCCTCTGGCGCGAAGGCGATCGCCTTCGCCAATGCCGGCGACCAGCTGGTCAACCTGATGAAGCAGTGGAACGAGTTCGGCATGAACACGGGAAGCCAGAAGCCCGTGGCCGAGCTGATGTTCGACACCGATGTTCATGCCATGGGGCCGAAAACCGCCATGGGGCTGACCACGCTGACGGCATGGTACTGGGCCTTGGATGACGAGAGCAGGGCGTTCGGTCAGCGCTTCTTCAAGCTTCGCAACGCCATGCCCACGGCACCGCAAGCCGCGGTCTATTCCGGCGTCAGCCACTATCTGAAAGCCATCGCTGCCGTAGGCACGGATGCAACCGATCCAGTGCTGGAGAAGATGCGCGCGACGCCCGTCGACGATTTCTACGCTCGTGGCGCGAGGTTGCGCGAGGACGGCAAGCTCGTGCACGACTTCTATCTTGTGCAGGTGAAGGATCCGGTCGAGGTCAAGGCACCCTGGGAGTACTATAACGTGCTCGAGAAAATTCCAAGCGGCGAAGTCTACGCTTCGCTGGCTGACAGTGAATGCCCCCTGGTCAAGCGGGGCAATTGAGATTGGAGTGCCAATCCCGCGACCTGATGGATAATCGTGATCGTGGGCTTGGTCGGCGCGCATTACAGTGACGGTGCTGGACTGCACCAAACTCCGACTCTGCATCGGCCACCGCCGGAGAAAACCAAAGTCCTGACGAGCCTCGACCGCGCAACTCGCTCGCCGCCGAAAGGGGCAGCCACACCCCAGCCCGTCCGACCTGCTGCGATGATCCCACTATGCTCCTGTTTTGCCCGACGAAGCAAATAACGGGAGACGGCATTCGGAACGGGCGGCGACGAGCGCGGCCAAGTCTCCTCGGCTCGCCTGGGCGAGCCGGACGGGCGAGTCGAACCACGATCGCTCGGCATTTAGGCTCTTGAAATCCCGCCCGACCCGCACCCAGTCCCGCTCCCCACCTAACCCATTGATTTTGCGACCGCCGTCTACTGTGCATGGGGTTGTTTTCGCGAGTTTTGATCTGCCCCGTGCAATTTGACGTCGCTGACAGCGCCGACTACGTTCCGCGAAACACGAGAGCTCGCAGCCATTGTACCGAGCGAAAATTCCATGGGGAAGAAATGACCGGCGACATTGCAGCCACCATCTCGAAAGCGCGCGAGCATTCCATCGGCGATCTCCTGCGCCGCTCCGCAGGCCGCGAGCCGAACAAGCTCGCGGTGAGCTGCGGCGATATCGGCTGGAGCTTTGCCGAGATGGATGCGATCTGCAACCGGCTCGGCCGCGGCCTGCTCGGCCTCGGCGTCGGGAAGGGCGACCGCCTCGCCGTGCTCTCGCGCAACTCGCACGCCTTTGCGGCGCTACGCTTCGCGGCGGCGCGGATCGGCGCGGTGCTGGTGCCGATCAACTTCATGCTCAATCCGGACGAGATCAATTTCATCCTGAAGAGCTCCGGCGCAAGGCTGCTCGCGACCGGACCCGATTTCGTCGGGCCGGCACGCGCGGCGAGCGCGAAGGATTGCGCGGTCGAGAAGATGATCTGGCTGCCGGGCGAGGATCCGGCCGCGCCGCCTGCAGACCTCACCACCTTCGACGATCTCCTGCATCCCGACGGCTCGTTCCTGGACGCCTCGGTCGACAGCCGCGATCTAGCGCAGATCGTCTACACCTCGGGCACGGAATCGCTGCCCAAGGGCGCGATGCTGACCCATGAAGCCGTGATGTGGCAGTATGTCAGCTGCATCATCGACGGCGGCATGAGCGTGGACGACAAGTTCCTGCACGCCTTGCCGCTCTATCATTGCGCGCAGCTGGATGTGTTCCTGGGCCCGCAGGTGTATCTCGGCGCCTCCGGCGTGATCACGGGCAAGCCGACGGCCGACAACATCCTGGCGCTGATCCAGGCGCACAGGATCACCTCGTTCTTCGCGCCGCCGACGATCTGGATCGCGATGCTGCGCTCGCCGAACTTCGACAAGACCGATCTGTCGACGTTGCAGAAGGGCTATTACGGCGCCTCGATCATGCCGGTGGAGGTACTGCTCGAATTGCAGCGCCGGCTGCCGGCCGTCAAGTTCTGGAATTTCTACGGCCAGACCGAGATCGCGCCGCTCGCGACCGTGCTGCGGCCGGAGGACCAGCTCCGCAAGGCAGGCTCCGCCGGCAAGCCCGTGCTCAATGTCGAGACGCGCGTCGTCAACACGGCGATGGAGGATGTCAAGGTCGGCGAAGTCGGCGAGATCGTGCATCGCTCGCCGCATCTGCTCTCCGGCTATTACAACGATCCGGTCAAGACCGCGGCGGCATTCACCGGCGGCTGGTTTCATTCCGGCGATCTCGCCACGGTCGACGAGGAAGGCCACATCACCGTGGTCGACCGCGTCAAGGATATGATCAAGACCGGCGGCGAGAACGTCGCGAGCCGCGAGGTCGAGGAGATGGTCTATCGCATCCCGGAGGTCTCCGAAGTCGCGGTCGTCGGCCTGCCCGATCCGCGCTGGATCGAGGCGGTGACCGCCATCGTCGTGGTCAAGACGGGGGCAAAGCTCGACGAAGAAACCGTCATCAGACATTGCGCCGGCCATATGGCCCACTTCAAGGTGCCCAAGCGCGTGATCTTCGTGGACGCCCTGCCGAAGAATCCGAGCGGCAAGCTGCTCAAGCGCGAGCTGCGCCAGCGCTTCGTCGGCGGCGAGACGCTCGACAAGGCGGTGCAGAAGAGCTTTGGGACGTAGCAGGCGCCGTTCCGGCGCCGTCGCGGCGAACTCGCCTATTCGGCCTCGCCAGCCAGCTTCCTGACGTCGTCGGGCGTCGCTCCGAAACGGCGGCGAAACGCGCGATGGAAGTAAGAGACGTCGTGAAATCCGGCGAGGTGCGCGATCTCGATGATCTTGCGGCTGCGCATCGCAGGATTTCGCAGCAGTCGTTCGGCGCGCAGCAATCGTTGCTCCAGCACGAAGCCGCTATAGGTGATGCCGGCGCGCTCGAACAGCAATTGGATGCTGCGCGGACTGATCCGGTGCGTGGCCGCGAGGTCGGACAGCGACAATGCGGGGCTGTCCAGCTGCGCCAGGATGTCGGACTTGAGGGCTTCGAAGCGCGCCGCCGCAAGGCCCCGCAATTGAGCCTCTTCGGCGGCATCGCCGCGTGCGCCGAGCATCAGGACGGCGAGGTCGAACAGGTGCTGCGAGACCGCATCGAGCCCCGCCGGCGCGAGCTTGTCCGCGTGCGCATGCGCGAGATCGTAATATCGCAGGAACATCGACGTGATCGGGTTGGCGCCGGAGATCGACCGCGCGATCAGGTCCTCGGCATTGGGGCAGGCGCGCAGCAGGGCTTTGCGCGGCAGCAGCGCGGTCTGGAAGTTACCATACGCCAGTTGCGTGATTTGGGCCCCCTTGATCGAAGGATCGCCGATCGTGATGTCGCCGGCGGCGACCTCCAGCGGGCGTTTCCCCATGGCCCCGCGCAATGCCGAATTGGGCGACATCGTGATCACCAACTCGTCGTTCGTTCCCAATGACACGAAGGACATCGGCGTGCCGAACGAGGCCGAGAGTCTGAGGCGGGGAAGAATGGCAGGCGCAATGGTTCGGTGAACGCGCCCTTCGCCGACCGGCACGAAATCGACGTTCGCTACCTGACGGCAAAACTGCTCGCGCCATTGCTCATAGGCCGCACCGTTAGGGTCGCCATCGAATGAGAGCTGCGGCTGGGTCATCGATCGCCGGAACGCCTATTGCCGATTCATTGCGGTCCGCACTTTCGTCGGCGCGCCGGGGATGCGGCAACTGGAAAAGCGCCAGATTGCGCGAAAAACCACTCGCAACTACGCGATGAGCCAGCGACGAGGTGCCGCAGCCTGCTTGTTGGGCAGATCGAAGGCGGGCACGTTGCGCCGCGACCGCCATACGGCGCTGTCGCTCAATACTTCTTCACCGCCGCACTGAAGGCCAGCCAAAGCGCGATCGACGCCAGGCCAAAGCCGCCGAGCAGCAGGAAGGTCGGCCCATAGCCGATCCATTGCGTGATCCATCCGCCGAGGGCGGGACTGAGGCTCGCGCCGACACCTTGCACGGTGATCACGGCGCCCTGGCCGAGATTGATGCGGCCGGTGCCGTTGAGCGAGCGCGCGACCATGCCGGGGACGGCGACCGTTTGCAGTCCGGTGCCGATGCCGTCGAGCACCTGCATCGGCACCACGCCCCACCATCCCGTGACGAAGAAGGCGAGCACGCCGCGGACCGGCAAGAACATGAAAGACACCAGGATCACCGGCCAGTAATTGCGCTTGCTCGCGGCCTTCATCGCGATCAGCGAGGTCACGATCATCACGCCCTGTGCGATCACCACGGTGGTTGCGACGAAGCTCGGGCCGTTGGCCTGTCCCTCGGCGACCGCGGCAAGTCCGTACAGCGGCACGATCGCGGCATTGCCGAGGTGGAACAGCGCGAGGGCGAGAGCCAGCACGAGCAGCGCCTTGTGCTTCAGCAGCATCGTCATCGCATCCGGCGGCGCCTTGGAATCGTCCTCCTTGCTGCCGCGCGCGGCGCGGTCGTCGATCGCCTTTGCTGGAATCATCATGACGCAGGCGATGGCGATGGCGCCGAATACGGCCGCCAGTGCGAACACGGCGACATAGCCGAACTTGTAGCCGAGATAGCCCGACAGCGCCGCGCCCACCATGTTGCCGGCGTGGTTATACGCCTGGTTGCGTCCATTGAGCGCATTGAAGCCCTTCTGCTTGGCGATGCCGAGCGTGATGCCCGTGACCGCCGGCACGATGGCGGCGCTCGCCAGCGATTGCGCCACTTGCGAGAACGTCACCGCCCAGAAGTTTTGCGAGATCAGGATGATTGCGGACGCCGAGACGACGCAGATGCCGGGAATGATCACCCACAGCCGCTTGTTGCGGCTGGAATCGATGAAGCCGCCGATCGGAGTCGTGACCAGCATGCCTGCGACGTTGCCGATCGTCATTGCCGTGCCGATCAGGCCGGTCGCCCAGCCGCGTTCCTGAAGGAAGACCCCGACGAACGGCCCGATGCCCGACTGCATGTCGGCCATGAAGAAATTGAGCGCGAACAGGGGCCAGATGCGAGACGTTGAAGGGCGAGATGTCATCGAGACGCTGAACTTGATGCTGCCGATCGAATCGGATCTCGCATGATGCGGACTCGGCGGGCGGGTGCCCGGGGCGGACCAGAACTTAACCTGCTCTCAACCCGTTGGTTCCGGTTGCTCTTGCGATCCGGCGAGTGCGACGTCATGTCTTGCAAGACTGGATCATGATGGATCAGCGCGATGCCCCTCTGGACCTGCGCAACCTGCGGCGCTCAATTCCCGGATAGCGGAAAACCCCCTGCGGCCTGTCCGATCTGCGAGGACGAGCGCCAGTTCGTCGGCTGGGACGGTCAAGCTTTCCTCACGCGCGAGGAGCTCGCGCGCAAGCACCGACTGGTGGGGCGCGACGATCTCGGCCTGACCGGGATCGGCATGGAGCCGAGCTTTGCCATCGGGCAGCGAGCGCTGCTGGTGCCTGACGGCGACGGCTGCGTGATGTGGGATTGCATTCCGCTCGCGACCGACGAGGCCATCCACCACGTCGCAGCACTCGGCGGCCTCAAGGCCATTGCGATCTCGCATCCGCATTATTATGGCGCGGCCGCCGACTGGAGCGACAGCTTCGGCGGCGTGCCGGTCTATCTGCATGCCGACGATCGCGCCTTCGTCACGCGGCCTTATCCGGCGATCGTACACTGGACCGGCGACAGCCATCGCCTCTCCGGCGACGTGCTGCTGCTGCGCACCGGAGGCCACTTCGCCGGCGCCACCGTGCTGCACTACGCGCGTGGTGCGGACGGCAAGGGCGCGCTGCTCACGGGAGATATCGCGCAGGTGACGATGGACCGGCGCTTCGTCAGCTTCATGTATTCCTATCCTAACTACGTGCCGCTCAACGCCGCCGCGGTGCGTCGGATTGCGTCAGCCGTCGAGCCGTTCGCCTTCGACCGGATCTATGGCGCCTGGTGGGGCCGCAACATCGCCAGCCGTGCCAAGGCGGCGTTTGCTGCGTCGGTCGCGCGCTATCTCGCGGCCATCGCCTGAGCCGGGCTGCGGACCGGATTTATCTTGCCGGGTCCAAATAACTGTACTAAAAGTACACTATAAGGCAAGCGACGCATCCGGCGAAAGCCGGCATGATCGATGTATCGCGGACGCCGAGAAGGCCTCCGTGAGCGGGAGCTGAGTGCATGACGGCGCAGCGCGATGACGACATCTTCGAGGCTGGCGACGTCACGCTCCAGTCCGGGACCGTCTTTCCCTCCCTGAAGCTCGCCTACAAGACCTACGGCACGCTGAGCCCAGCCAAAGACAACGTCATCCTCTATCCGACCTCGTTCAGCGCCCAGCACACCGACATTGAATGGCTGATCGGTCCAGACGGCGTGCTCGACCCCAACAGTTACTTCATCATCATCCCGAACCTGTTCGGCAACGGCCTGTCGTCATCGCCCTCGAACACGCCCGCGCCTTTCCCGGAAGTGAGCTATCACGATGCCGTCGCGGTCCAGCACCGGCTGCTCACCGAGCGCTTTGGCATCTCGAAGCTTGCGCTGGTCTATGGCTGGTCGATGGGCGGCATGCAGGCCTATCACTGGTCGGCGCTGCATCCGGACATGGTCGAGCGCGCCGCGGTCGTCTGCGGCAGCGCCCGCTGCGCACCCTACAACTACGTCTTCCTTGAAAGCGTGAAGGCCGCGCTCACGGCCGATCCCGCCTTCCGCGATGGCCTTTTCCTCGAAAAACCCGTCGCCGGCTACCGCGCCATGGGACGCGTCTATGCCGGCTGGGCGATGTCGCACGGCTTCTACCGCGACGAGCTCTGGCGCGAGGCCGGCTTCACTTCACTCGAGGATTATCTCGTCCGCGCCTGGGATGCGACCTTCGCGCGGCGCGATGCCAACGATCTCCTCGCGCAGATCGGCATCTGGCAGCGCGGCGACATCAGTCGGTGTGCGGCATTCGCCGGCGATCTCGATCGCGCGCTGGCCGCGATCAAGGCCCACATGCTGCTGATGCCGGGCGCGACCGACCGCTATTTCGACGTGCACGACAACGAGGGCGAGCTCGGCAAGCTCGTCAACGCGAGATCGGCGGTGCTTCATCCGATCCCATCGCTGCATGGCCACCGCGCCGGCAACCCCATCAACAATCCCCGCGACCAGGCCTTCATCAAGGCCGAGATCGCCGAGCTTCTCCGCAAGTAGGGCACGCAACCGATCATGAGTGACGCAACCATTTCGGACGCCGGCCATCGCCTGAAGCCCCTGACGCCCACCACGCTGCGCGAATTGTCGGTTCGCTCCAACATCAGAGGTGCGGTGCAGAGCCTCGGCCATTACAGCGTGATTGTGCTGGTGGGCGCGCTGATCTGGACGGTTTCGTCGAGCTGGGGCGCGTTCTGGGCGCTGCCGCTGATGGTGGTGCAGGGCTATGTCGTCGCCTTCCTGTTCATGGCGGTGCACGAGACCGCGCACAAGACGGCGTTCAGGAGCCGGGGCCTCAATCTCGGCGTCGGCTATCTCTCGGCGTTCATCATCGGGCTACCTTACGAATATTACTGTTTGTTTCACTGGGACCATCATCGCTACACGCAGGACCCGGAAAGGGATCCCGAGCTGATCGTTGGCGTGAAGCCGACGTCCGACACCCAGCTTGCGCTCGCTTATAGCGGCCTGCTCCAGGTCGCCGGCCGTCTGCGGCTGATGCTCGGCCACGCGATCACCGGCAAGGTCGTCGTGCCATGGATTCCCGAGAGCAAGCGCAGCACCATCGTGGCCGAGGCGCGCGCCTATGTCGCACTCTACGCCCTGCTGTTCGCACTGTCGCTGTGGTTCGCTTCAGCGCTGCTGCTCTGGGTCTGGATCGTGCCGCTCGTGATCGGGCAGTTCTTCCTGCGGCCCTATCTCTACGCCGAGCATACCGGTTGCGACCGCACCCGCAGCGCCTTTCAGAACACCCGCACGACTTACACCGGTGCCATCGTCAAATGGTTCGCGTGGAACATGCCGTATCATGTCGAGCACCACGCTTATCCCTCGATCCCCTTTCACGCCCTGCCGAAGCTGAACGCGATCGTCGACGGCGAGATCGTCCATCGCGGCCGCGGCTACATCAGAACGACGCGCGAGACCTGGGCCTGGTTTCGCCGGCAGCGGCAGGCCGGCTAGCTCAACGCAAAACTCCGGCCGCGATGCGACCGGAGCTTTGTCGTGACATCGAGATATCAGTAGATCCCGTAGGCGCAGACGTTCACGACGCGCACGCGCAGGCCGTGACGGGTCCGGACCAGGCGCTCCTGATAGCAATTGCTGACGCCGGTGTTGAGGTAGATACCGCCAAAGCCCCAGCCGGGACCCCAGTGGTGATGACCATGATGGTGATGGAAGCCGCCGGCCGACGCCGCGGTGGGGGCGAGAGCGGCAACGCCGAGCGAGCCGGCGGCGATCAGACCAAGTGCAAGCTTACGAAACATCTTCATTCTCCATTCGGCGCTAGGGCCATTGTTGCGTCCCTGCATTTCCGTCGAGACGAGACGCGATCGCGTTCATGGCAAGCGGGAAGAATCGTGTTTCAGGAATGTTTCGTCGGCTGCGGCAGAATGCGCCGCGATCAGGCTTTCTGCGCCGCGCGATACCGCGCGGCCATCGCCTGCGTCAGCTCGGCCATCTTGTCGCGGAGATCAGCAGGCTCCAGGACTTCGGCTTCCGGGCCGAGCCGCAGCAGTTCGGCCGCGGCATGCCACGATGTCTTTCCGACCGGCACGCGCGCAATGCGCCAGCCGTCTGCATCAGTTGTCTCATCGAGCTGCGTGCGTGCCTTGACATAGGGCTGGCTGAGCGCGTCGAGCAGCTTCACGCCGAACGGCGACAGCCGGACGATCGCAACATTGGGGTGCATCTCGCCTTCGAGCCGCAGCGTCGCGGCCCGCCAATGGGCGGCGAGGTCGAAGCCGGCGGGACGATCGAAGTCCTCGCCGAGGGCTGTGCAGTCGAGCACGCGTGCGACGCGATAGGTACGCACGCTGCCGTCGACTTGTCCTGCGAGATACCAGCTGCCGCCCTTCAGCACGAGGCCGAGCGGCGCGACGCGGCGCTGCTTCTCGGCGCGCCAGCTCCGGTACCGGATCCTGATCAGCGTCCCGCGCAGCACCGCGCCGGCGATGGTGCGCAGGTGCTTCGGGTCTTCCGCTTCGCCGAACCAGCCGGGCGCGTCCAGGTGGAAACGCTCCTGCATCCGCCCGGCATCCTCACGCAAATTCGGGGGCAGTGCCGCCATCAGCTTGTTTTGGGCGGCGATCATCGCAGCATCGAGCCCGAGTGCGGCGGCCGGGCCTGGCAATCCCGCCAGGAACAACGCGCCCGCTTCGCTCTGCGACAGTCCGTTCAGCCGCACGCGATAGCCGTCGAGCAGGCGATAGCCGCCGTCTGCGCCGCGGTCTGCATAAACGGGAACGCCGGACGCCGCGAGCGCGTCGATGTCCCGATAGATCGTGCGCACCGACACTTCGCAGGCCTCCGCGAGCTCGGGCGCGGTGACCTGTCCCCTGGCCTGGAGGGTGGTGAGAATCGACAGCATCCGACTCGCGCGCATGATCCCTTAAATCATACCTGACAGAGGATGTCAGGTATGGCGCGCTACAAGCTGCACCAGCGCCTACCGGCCAAAGGGAGACTGCCATGACCGATCCGAACCTCATCACGCTGTATTACTCGCCGCAGACGCGCGCCACCGGCACGCGGGTGCTGCTGGAGGAACTGGGGGCTCCTTACGATCTTCACGTTCTCAACATGAAGGCCGGCGAGCAGCGCATGCCCGCTTATCTCGCTATCAATCCGCTCGGCAAGGTGCCGGCGATCCGACATCGCGAAGCGTTGGTGACGGAGCAGGTCGCCATCACCATCTATCTCGCCGACCTGTTTCCGCAGGCCGGCCTCACGCCCGCCCTGAACGATCCGCTGCGCGGGCCTTATCTGCGCTGGATCGCCTATTACGGGTCGTCGTTCGAGCCGGCCTTGATCGACAAGTTCATGCAGCGAGAGCCGGCGCCGATCACGCAATCGCCCTATGCCGATTACGATACGATGCTGGGTGCGCTCGAGGCCCAGCTGGCGAACGGGCCCTATCTGCTCGGCGAGCGCATGACGGCGGCCGACGTATTGTGGGGCGTCGCGTTCAGCTGGACCATGATGTTCGGCATCGTGCCGAAGAAGGATGTCTTCGTCCGCTATGCGGAGCGCATGACGGCGCGGCCGGCGTTTCAGCGCATCAATGCCGCAGATGCGGAGATGGCGGCGCAGCATGCCGCCGCGGCGGGTGGATGAGAGAGCGTCAAAATCGCGGTGCCCGCTTGTCGGCGAACGCCTTGATGCCTTCCTTGATCTCGTCGCCGCGCATGCTGTCGCGGTGGCGCCGGTCGGCGGCGCCTTCATCGAGCTCGCCGCGGGCGAACTCGTTGATCGCGCGTTTCATGCCGCGCATCGCTTGGGGGGCGTTGCCGGCGAGGATCGCAGCGAGCGTGTCGACCTCCTCGTCCAGGAATTCCACCGGCACCATTGTGGTGAGATAGCCGATGCGCAGCATTTCCGGGGCGTCGATCTTCTGCGCGGTGAGGAACAGCTTCTTCGCATTGTCGACGCCGAGGCGGGTCACGTAGCGCTTGATGCCGCTCGGGTAGTAATGCAGCCCAAGGCGCGCCGCCGGCATGAACATTTCCGCGGTATCGACGCCGACGCGGAAATCGCAGGCGAGTGCGAGGTCGGTCGAGCCGCCATAGACGCCGCCATTGAGCCGGCAGATGGTCGGCACGCCGAGATCCTCGAGCCGGTTGACGACGGCCTCGAAGGCCGAGCCCGCGCTCTGCTGCTCGCCCGCGCTGACCGCGCGTTCCGCGACCGAATTGAGATCGTAGCCGGCGGAGAAGGCGCGCCCGGTTCCGGTCAGCACCAGCACGCGAATATCGGGATCGGCCTCGACCCGGTCGAACAGTCTCGTCAGCTCGTCGAGATCCTCCGCCTGCAGCCGGTTGAGATGTTTCGGCCGGTTGAGGCGGATGGTGGCGCGGGCGCCGATGATTTCGAGCAGGGGGCTAGATGCTGCGTCGGCTGTATCCGACATTCTCGTCTCCGTTGTCGGCGCCAAAGTGCCCGCCCGGGCGGAGGCCGTCAACGACGGCGCCGGTCGTTTGCCGCGCCGCTGCAGCGGGCCTGCCGTCCACGCCGCCGTCCCTGGCCGGGTGCCTTACCTGAAATGTGGCGGCTCGTCGTAGCCGCGGCGGCTGCTGAAGAACAGCAGCACCATCAGCCCGACGCCGACGATGACGGAAAACCCCGCGCCCAGCGCCAGTGCCACATAGCCTTCCGTCGGGATCGGCTCACCCTCGACCGCCATTGCGGAATAGGCGAAGTAGCCGGCCGCCGCCAGCATTGCCAGAAGGAGGATGACGAGGAGTGCACGCATGCCGCGTTCTCCGGTTGCAACCGGAAACCAACGGTTGCGGGTGGGCAGGGTTCCAGACTGGCTGGCGATCGGACGGGTAGCCTCCGTCTCGTGCCCCGGACGCGGCGCAGCACGAAGTGATGCACCGCAGTACCGGGGTCCATGTGGTCACGGATATCGTGCCGGTTCCTGGGTCCGGCTCATCGCTGCGATGCCTTCGGCATTGCAGCTTGTCCGGGACACGACAACGGTGGGGGCGGCCGTCAGGCGCTCTGGGCGGTCTTCACCACCACGACATTGCTGTCGTCTGACGGAGCCGGGCCGGCATCGCGTACCGTCTTGTCGGCTTCGCCGGCATGACGTTTCAGATAGTCGCGGCGCATGCCGATCTCGTCACGGACGAATTCGTAGCCGAGCTTGAAGGTGTCGAGCCCGTCGGTACTGATCGTGCCGTCCCTGAGGCCGATGACGGCACCGCGCAAGATGGTCTCGAGCTCATCCTGGAGACATTCGAGCTGATCCAGCGAATGGGCGTGCTCGATCCGCTCGCCGATGTCGAGGATGGCGGTCGAGAGCTCGCTGGCCTTCTCCGGCGCGATGCGGGTGATCTTGGCGTAGATCGCGGCGAAGATCGAGCCGATGACGCTGAGCGCTGCGGCGGCCAGATACATCAAGTCGCTGTACTTATCCATGAACGACTTGGTGTCGTCGTTGATGTAGTCGGCGGCGCCCCGATGCGCGACCACGAAGGCGTCCTTCTCGACCGAGGCCGGCTCGATCCTGGTGGCAAAGCCGTTGTCGAGCCCGAGCGCCGCCTTGTTCTCGTAGACGATGCGGGCGAGCTCGCCGGCCGTGCTTGGGGACATCCGGGATTGCGCGACCAGCAGCCATTCGAGACCGATCGTGTCGAGATCGTCGTCGGGAATCTGCGGGGATGTCGACACCGAGCCGGCTGTCACAGTCTCGTCGGAAATGCCGGGAAATTTGCGCGCCAGCGTCTTGGCTTCTTCGATGGTGTTCAGTGTGAAGCCGCCGCGCTTGGCGGCTTGCTCATAGGATTTGTCCCGGACCGCCTTCGAGGCGTGGACGATCGCGATCACCGCGCTGAAGCCGTTTGCCGGAGCGAACAGCTTGTCGAGCGTCGCGCCCTGCGGCGCCATCTGGATCTTCGCAGCCTCAGGGCCATCGGGGACGTCGAGGATGCTGCGGACGAAGGCGAGCGAGGATTCGTTCTCGGCGACGACCGCGACCTTCTTCTTCTTCAATTCGGCCAGCGACTTGATCTTCTTGTTGCCGGGACCGAGCAGGAGCACGAGATCGTGCTCGAGGATCGCGAGCGTGCGCGCCCGCAGCGGCACCTTGGCGTCGGTGCGCAGCACGGCGAGGTCGGCCTGCCTGTGGTCGAACTGCGCGAGCGCCTTGGCATTGTCGGCGTTGTTGACGATGTTGATCCGCAAGCGCGATGCGTTGTTCTTCAGGAGGGCGGCGAGCTTGGCCGCGAACAGCGCCTCATCGCTGTTGGGGCCGCCGACGGCAAAGGTCAGCGTCTCCGAATTGTGCACCAGCGTGCGGCCGGCCCAGACTGTGGCGAACGACAGCAGCAGGGTCAGCACGACGTAGAGGAGAACCTGCTGCTGGTTGGTCTTGATCACCTTGGGGCGCCGGGGCGGCGGCATGGTCGGCGATGCGATGGGGCCTTCGGTACTCATGGCGGCACTCTGGCCTTATCGTTTGGCTGGCGGCGGCGCGTGGCTTGGAAGCGCGGCGGGCCCGGTAATTCGTAAACGCCTGAAAAAAGAACGATATTCCCGATCGCCGATGATAGCGCGAAGGCAGCGGAATGCAAATTTCGAGCCGGAGGTAACCTTACTCGATATGTCCGCGGCGATTGGCCATCCTATCACCGGTTAGCCACACTTGGCGATTTTCCGGTTCCACCCGGCTGCATTCCGCCGCGGGAGATGTCATAAATTGCGCGTCCCGGCGATTTGACCGGTCCAAGAAGAAGTTGCGCTGAACGCTCCAATTCTTCTCGTCACGTCAATGAGGGCGTCAGCTTTGTCGTTTCCACCCATGTCATCGGCGATTCCGGTTGAAGCGCTCATTGGCTGGATGTTGCTGCTCACCTTCAAGCACGTCATCGCCGATTTCGTTCTTCAAACCGCCTGGATGGCGCACGGCAAGGACCAGAAGCATGGCTGGGCCCTGCCGCTCCTGGTGCACTGCCTGGTCCACCTTGCCGTCGCGCTGCCGCTGATCGTGATCGTGGCGCCGCGATTCTGGTTCGTGGCCTTCATCGACTTCCTGATCCACATCACGATCGACCGGGCCAAGGGATACGTCTCCGCCAATTTCGGCGTCGACCTCGCCCATCCCTGGTTCTGGACGCTGATCGGCGTCGACCAGGCGCTGCACCACCTGACCGGCTTCGGCCTCGCGATCTTCATGGCGGCGAACTGAAGGTCGCCTTTGGGCCTCCGGGGAGAGGCAATCGCCATCAGCACGAGGGATCGTCATGCCCGGGCTTGTCCCTGGCCTCCACGTTCTTCGTGCCTCCTGGCTTTCCGTGGATGGCCGGGACAAGCCCGGCCATGACGCCGCGGAAGTCTTTGAAACCCCACCAAGGCGTCCCACCGATTCGCGGCCGACGCGCAACCACCCCGGGTGACTACCGGGCAGCGTGGTTAACCTTTCGTTAGAGAATTGCGCTGCATCTTCCTTACACGAGGGAGAACTGCAATGTTTTCAAGCCGCGACGCCTTTGAAAGCGATTTCTGCCCGGTCCGCGACGAGCTCCTTGGCGAGATGTATCGCGCCAGCGAGAGTGGCCTGCCGAGGCTGGTTGAGAGTGTTTCCCCTGACGTGCGCGCCAGGCTGGCGCTGTTCTGCTACCGCCGTAGCCATTTGCACTCGCTGGCGGTCGCGATCGCAGCGAGCTGCAGCGAGCGCGACCTGATCGAGAATGGCGGCCGCGTCGGCTCGACGCTCTTCGCACTGTCGCGCGAAGGCACCGCGAAAGCTTCGACGTCGGTGACGGGTGGGCGCAAGCCAATCACGCTGTCGACCAAGCCGCTCTCGGTGCTCGCACCGCTCGATGACGAGCTCGACGACGAGATCGGCGAAGCCGTCCCCGCCTAAGCGGCCTCGATAACGGGCAGGCCGAACTTCCGCCGCGCCATGGCGCATTCGGCGTCACCAGGCATGCAGGTGCGGCACACCTCCGGCCGCACGTCATAGATGCCGCAGGCTGTCATCCTTCCGATCTCGCCTTGCAATGCCGCGCAGCGATCGCCCTCGCAGCGCATGCCCGATTGCCGGTCGTTGACGAGCGCCTCCGGGATCAGCGCAAGCTCCTCGTCGCTCTCGATCGAGAAGCGCGGCCAGTTCTGCGAATAGCCGCAGCAGGCGCCGCAGCCCTGGCAACAGCTCGACAGCTCGGTCTCGTCCATCGTTCTCACGTGTCCTTCGGCGGACCCCAGACCAGGCTCTGCCGCCATCTCGCGCGCAGCACGTCGCGCCGTTCCGGATATTTCTCGTCGAGATAGGTCGCCTCGACCACGCGGTCGGTGCGGAAGCTGCGGAAGTCGCCGCGCAGCTCGCACCAGGCCGCCAGCAGCCGCACGGCTTCGAGATAGCCGACCGAGATCGGCCAGATCATGCGCTCGCTGGGGCGGCCCTGTTCGTCGCGATAGCGCAGCATGATCTTCTTGCCTTCGTGGATCTGGGTCCGGGTGCGCGCCATGTCCAGGCGGTCCGGTTCCCGATTCCAGCTCGGACGCGCCCGGCTCGCCGGCTCCAGTACGAAGGGGCGCAGGCGCTCCGGGACGGTATCGGCGATCTTGGCCATCAAGTCTTCGGCCGCGCGCGCCAGCGCGGAATCGGCGTGGCCTGCGACCCATTGCGCGCCCAGCACGGCCGCCTCGATCTCGTCCGGCGTCAGCATCAGGGGCGGCAGGTCGAAACCCTTTTCCAGGATGTAACCCATGCCGGCTTCGCCGCGGATCGGCACGCGCTGGCCGATCAGGGTTGCGA
Source organism: Bradyrhizobium sp. NBAIM18 (assembly GCF_020193825.1). Taxonomy (NCBI): domain Bacteria; kingdom Pseudomonadati; phylum Pseudomonadota; class Alphaproteobacteria; order Hyphomicrobiales; family Nitrobacteraceae; genus Bradyrhizobium; species Bradyrhizobium sp. NBAIM18. The sequence goes on along the minus strand of NZ_JADYVO010000010.1, from coordinate 117,883 downwards.
TGTCGCGATAGATGGTGCGCTTCGAAGTCTCGAGCTCGGCCGCGATCGCGTCTGCCGTCAGCGGCTTACGGCTGCGCCTTAGCACCTGGATGATTTGAAACAGCCGGTCGGCGCGTCTCATGACAATTCTCTTCTCGAACGACGGATCAGAAATCGGCGCGCGGCTGCTGACAGGATGTTGGCAGCAGGGGGGTTCTATACCGGGACAACACATCGACTGAAGAGGATTTGTCCATGATCATTCCAACCCATTTCGGCCAGGCCGGTCCACTGTGGCGGGCGCAGCTGTGGCACGGCCAAATGTTGCGGGCTTGGGCGTTTGGCCGCCTCGTTCCGCTCGATCTCATGGCCGTTGATCTCCGATTTGCGCTCGCAAGCGTGGTGACACGCTCGCTGAACCATGCCGCGGATGCGCTGGTCCGCCATCTGATGGGCCGCGCCTGGCGCGGGGCCCGCTTCGCAGAAGATATCACGGCTGCTGCCACCATGGTGGCAGCAGCCGGCCGCTAGGTTCCTTCCACTCGTTCGACAGGTTCAGGAGAGCTTGCATGATCACGCTTTACGGCTTTGGCGCCGGCTTCGGCCTGCCGGAAATCAGCCCCTTCGTCACCAAGACCGAGGTGCAGCTCAAGATGGCGGGACTGCCTTATCGGAAAGAGCGGGCGATGCCGCCGGCCTCGCCCAAGGGGCAGCTGCCCTTCATCGACGATGGCGGCGAGGCGGTGGCCGATTCCACCTTCATCCGGGCCCATATCGAGCGCCGCTACGGCTTCGATTTCGATGCCGGCCTCACCTTGGCCGAGCGTGCGCAGGCCTGGGCGTTCGAGCGCATGATCGAGCACCACGTCTATTGGGCGCTGGTGGGCGCGCGCTGGGTCGATCCGGTCAATTTCGCCAAGGGGCCCGCGCATTTCTTCGACGGTGCGCCGGAGCACAATCGCGAGAAGCTGCGCGAGGACGCTCAATTCCGCGTCGCCGAGAACTATCTGCTCTCTGGCCTCGGCCGCCATGCGCCGGATGACGACGTCGATCTTGCCGTGCGTTCGCTGTTCGCGCTGTCGGTGCAGCTCGGCGACAAAGCCTTCCTGATGGGCAACAGGCCCTGCGGCGTCGATGCCACTGCGTTCGGTATGCTCGCCGGCGTCCTCTCACCGTTCTTCGAATCCGCCTTGCGCGAGCGGGCCGAGGGATTTCCGAACCTCACCGCCTATGTCGACCGCATGATGGACGACTATTATCCGGAATTCGCCTGGACGCCGCTACGGCAGGCGGCGTAGCGCTCGTCTGTTGGCAGTGTGGGGCACTGACCTTCGACATCGTCATGGCCGGGCTTGTCCCGGGCATGACGAACTCGATAGCGATTTGTCCCTCAACGAAAAGAGCCGGCCCATCCGGCCGGCTCTCGTTGTCTCGAATCTTGGCGACGCCTACTTCACCAGCGTGTACTTGCCGTCCTTCACCGTGAGCAGGATGCGCGAGCGCTCGTCGAGGCCGTAGCGGTCCTTTTCGGTGAAGTTGTAGACGCCCTGGCTCGCCGCCAGCTCCTTCTCCGTCAGCAGCGCCTGGCGGATGGCCTCGCGGAATTCCGGCGTGCCGGGCTTGGCCGTCTTCAACGCCGCCGGAATGACGCGCTTGAGGATCTCGAACGCATCAAAGGAATGGCCGGCGAACTGGCTGCGGCTGTTGGGGCCGTACTTTGCCTCGTAGGCGGAGTTCAGCGCGAGGCCCGGCTTCTTGGTCAGCGCGCTGTCCGGCTGTTCCTCGGGGGCCATGACGGGACCCGAGGCCATCAGCACGCCTTCCGCTGCTTTGCCGGCAATGCGGATGAAGTCCATGCTGGCGGCGCCGTGGGTCTGGTAGATCAGGCCCTTGTAGCCGCGCTCGCGCAGCTCGGTCTGCGGCAGCGCGGCCGCGGTGCCGGACGCGCCGACCAGGATGGCGTCGGGATTGGCGGCGACGAGCTTCAGCACCTGGCCGGTCACCGAGGTGTCGGGACGAGCGAAGCGCTCCTCGTCGACGATCGTCATCCCCATCGGCACGGCCTGCGCCTTCAAATCGTTGAACCAGAGGTCGCCGTAGGAATCGGAATAGCCGATGTAGCCGAGCGTCTTCACGCCCTTGGCCTTCATGTGGTCATACAGCACCTTGCCGACAATCGGGATCGGCTGCGGCATCGCCACCGACCATTTCATGCGCTCCGGCGTGATCGGGAAGGGCGCCAGACCGAAGTGCGGGATGCCGGCTTCATTGGCGACGTTGGAGACCGCGATGGTCGGCGGCGTCAGCGCCGAACCCATGATGATATCGGCCTTGGATTCGGTGACGAAGCGGCGGGCGTTGGTGGTGGCGGTGGTGGGATCGCCGCCGTCGTCGAGCACGATCACCTTCAGCGGCACGCCGCCGATCTCCTTCGGCACGAATTCCAGCGCGTTGCGCTCGGGAATGCCGAGTGCCGCACCCGGGCCGGTCGTGGTGGTGGTGATGCCGATGGTGACTTCGCTGGTCTGGGCCAGCGCGGGCAAGGCCGGCAGAGCCAGCGCGGCCGCAGTGATGGCAGCGGTTAAATAAAAGCGTTTCATCTATTCCTCCCTTGACGTGTTTATTTGAAAGCAGAAATCGGGGGGTAATTCAGCCCCCTCTTTTGGTGATGCGGCGATTTAGCTTCCCGTGAACTTGGCTACCATTTCCGCCGGGAACGGTGCCGATTTCAACTTGTCTGGGTTAACGGGATCGCGGCCGACCAGGACGCGGGTCTCGAAACCCTCGATGGCGAGCGCCTCGCCCTTGTAGACGTTGTGCTTCACCTCGAAGCTCGAGCGCTTGATGCTCTCGATTCTGGTCTCGATGGTGATCCAGTCGCCATAGGTCGAGGGGATGTAGAACTTGGCCCGCGTGTCGACCATGGGGATGCCCACCAGGCCGTATTTGCGGACCAGGTCCTGCTTGGAGAAACCGGCGGCTTCGAACAGGGTCGAGGTCGAATCGTCGAACATCGCGAAATAGCGCGGGTAGTAGACGATGTTCGCAGGGTCGCAATCGCCCCACTGGATCTGGACCTCGCGCCGGTTCACGAACATCTGGCGGGCCTTACTCTGCGAATTTACTTGGGCGCCATGCGCAGCGAGCCGTCGAGGCGCACCACCTCGCCGTTCAGGTAGGCATTCTCGACCATGTGCAGCGCGAGCGCGGCGAACTCGTCGGCCTGGCCGAGCCGGCGCGGGAAGGGGATCGCGGCGGCGAGCGAGTCCTGGGCCTCCTGCGGCAGGTTCGCCAGCAGCGGCGTCAGGAACAGGCCGGGGGCGATCGTCAACACGCGGACGCCGAACTGCGCGAGCTCGCGCGCGATCGGCAGCGTCATGCCGACGATGCCGCCCTTGGAGGCCGAATAGGCGGATTGGCCGATCTGGCCGTCATAGGCGGCAACGGAGGCGGTGTTGATGATGACGCCGCGCTCGCCGGTCGCCTGCGGCTCCAGCTTGGACATTTCGGTGGCGGCGAGGCGCAGCATGTTGAAGGTGCCGATCAGGTTGACCTTGATCACCTTGTCGAAATCCGAAAGCGCCATCGGGCCGTCGCGGCCGACCACGCGCTTGGCGACGCCGATGCCGGCGCAATTGACCAGCACGCGCGCCGGGCCATGGGCCTTGGTCGCCTGCGCGATCGCGGCTTCAGCGGAGGCGGCATCGGAGACGTCGCAGGTGACGGCCACGCCCTTGATCTCCGCCGCGACCGTTTCGGCCAGCTTGGTGTTGAGGTCGCACACCGCGACCTTGGCGCCCTGCGCCGCCAGTTTTCGCGCGGTGGCCGCGCCCAGTCCCGATGCGCCGCCGGTGACGATGGCTGCCTGATCCTTCAACAACATGGCGTTCTCCTTTGGCGATATTTTTCTAGGCGACCGATATCACACGGTTCGACGGATTGGCAGCGTAGAGCTCCTCGATCAGCTCGCCGCGATGCTCCAGCACCGCACGCTGGTTGATCGAGCCCTTGTCGGTGACTTCGCCCTTGTCGATCGAGAGCGGCGTGTCCATCAGGATCGCGCGTGTGATCCGTGTCGAGGATCCCGTGGCCTGGCCGAGGAAACGGGTCAGGCGCTCGCGGAACGCCTCGCGCACCAGGCGGTCGCGCGTCGCGACGACGAGATCGTCGGGCGGCAGTGTCGGGTTGATCAGGCGGCAGCCGTCGAGATCGAGCACGACCAGCGCGGAGATCTCGTCGCGGTTGATGCCGGCGATGACGACGTCGCGCACCAGGGGCGCGCAGGCCGCGGTGAGGCGCGCGCGCAGGGGACCGACGCTGACCCAGGTGCCGCTCGCGAGCTTGAAGTCCTCGCTGACGCGGCCGTCGAAATCGAAGCCGGCGTTGAAATCATCGGGATCGGCGGGCTTGAGCGCATCGCCCATCTTGTAAAATCCTTCCTCGTCGAAGGATTTTGCCGTGATGTCGGGTTGGCGCCAGTAGCCGGGCATCACGTTCGGCCCCTTGGCGCGCACTTCCAGCTTGCCGTTGTTCGGCACCAGCTTGGCGTCGTTGCCGGAGACGGGCAGGCCGACATGGCCGGAGCGGCTGGTGCGCGGATTGACCGACATGAAGAACGGCGCGGTCTCGGTCGCGCCGAGACCGGTCAGCATCGGCACGCGATAGCCCTTCTCCTTCGCCGCGAGCTCGTCGAGGCTGTTCCAGACGAACGGCGACAGCGCCGCGCCGGAGAAGAACATCGCATGCAGCCGGTCGAAGAACTTGGCGCGCAAGCCCTGGTCGTCGCGCAGATAGGGCAGCAGCGATTCATAGCCCTTGGGCACGTTGAAATAGACCGTCGGTGAAATTTCCCGGAGATTGCGCACGGTCTCCTCGATGCCCCCAGGCACCGGCTTACCGGCGTCCAGATACATCGAGCCGCCGTTGTAGAGCGTCAGGCCGATGTTGTGATTGCCGCCGAAGGTGTGATTCCACGGCAGCCAATCGATGATGACCGGCGGCTCGTCCTTCAGGAAGGCGAGCGTCTCGCGCAGCATCACCTGATTGGCGCAGATCATGCGCTGGGTGTTGATGACGGCCTTGGGATTGCCGGTCGAGCCCGAGGTCAGCAGGAATTTTGCGATCGTGTCGGGGCCGATCCTGCCGTGAACGTCGTCGAGATCGCCACAGATCGGCGTCGCCATCAGATCGGCCAGCAGGGTGACGTCGCGGCCCGGCACGTGGCCATAGGACGCGGCGATCTCGGTGCCGAGCGAGACGTTGGCGGCGAGCGCATCGGCGAACTTGTCGGCATCGTCGGCGAAGACGAGGCCCGGCGTCAGCAGCTTCATCAGATAGGACAGCTTGCCGTAATCCTTCGACACCAGCGAATAGGCCGGCGACACCGGGCAGAACGGAACGCCGGCATAGAACGCGCCGAACGCCAGGAGCGCGTGGTCGATCGAATTGCCCGAGAGGATGACGACCGGCCGCTCCGCCGACAGGCCGCGCTGGATCAATGCGGAAGCGATGTGCCGGCTCGCAGTGAGCAGCTCGGCATAGGTGATCTTGCGCCAGCCGCGGCCGCCTTCGCGCTCGGCCATGAAGACGCGGTTCGGCGTCGTCGTGGCCCAATGATGCAGGCGGTCGGTGATGCGGACCGGATAGTCGCCGAGCGGCTGCTTTGGCCGCAGGTAAATCGTGCCGTCGTCGCGCCGCTCGATGTTGACGACGGGATCGCCGAACGAGATGGGCCGCAGCGGGAAATTGCTCGCGCCGCGCTCGATGCCGGAAGAGGACGGCTGGGCGCTCATGACTTTACGCTCATGATTTGGGCTTCACCTTCGCGGTCTTGTGCTCGAGGAATTCGCGGATCCGCCGCTTGGCCTCCTTGTCGCTCTGCGCGACGGTGGCCATCAGCGACTCCATCAACAGGCCGGTCTGCGGATTGGCCTCTGCGATCATCGGCAGCGCCTGGAGCACGGCGAAATTCGTCAGCGGGGCGTTGGACGCCACCTTGGTCGCAAGCTCCAGCGCTTTGCGGAGCCCGTTGCCGGCCTCCGTCAGATATTGCGCAAAGCCGTAGGACGCGCCCTCGGTCGCGCTGTAGACGCGTCCCGTCAGCATCATGTCCATCATCCGGGCAACGCCGATCAGCCGTGGCAGCCGCACCGAGCCGCCGCCGCCGACGAAAATGCCGCGCTGCCCCTCCGGCAGCGCGAAATAGGTCGAGGGCTCGGCGACGCGGATATGGGCCGCGCAGGCAAGCTCCAGCCCGCCGCCTATCACGGCGCCCCGGAGCGCTGCGATCACTGGCACGCGGCTGTACTGGATGCGGTCGAACACCCGGTGCCACATCTGGGAGTGCAGGAGCCCGCCGGTGGCGTCGTGCTCGGTCAGCTCGGAGAGGTCGAGGCCGCTGGAGAAATGGTCGCCGATGCCGTGGATGACGACCGCGCCGATATCCTCGGGCAGGTTCGCAAAACACTCGCCGATTTCCAGGATAATGCCGTCATTGAGCGCATTGCGCTTGGCCGGCCGGTTCAGACCCACGGTCAGAACCCGGTCCGCCCGCTCGATCCTCAAAAGCCCGGAGGGACCCGCGTTCGCGGTCTCGGCGTTTCCTTGTGTCATTTGCGTCCTTGTCAGAATAGTTATGTTCTATAACGAATTTTGGGGGAGTCAAGGTGGGGCAAGGCCAGGTGGCCGTGACCCCATCCTCTCCGCGAGACCCGAGCGAGCGAGTGAGCGGTGCAGGCCTACTCTCGCGCCACAAACTTCGCGAACGCATCGGCGTAATCCGGATGCCAGCGCGACAATGGCGGGCGGTTCTCGACGATATCGCCGGCCGCCCAGAGCATGCGCTTCTCGTCGAGCGCCCGCGGCACGTCATTGTCCGGGCAGAGAATGTAGAAATCGCCGGCCTCCAGCCGCGCCAGCATGAAATCGACCGTCTGCTCCGGCGTCCAGGCGCCGGCCGGCTTCTCGGTGCGTCCCTTTGCAGTCAGGCCGGTGAAGACGAAACCCGGGATCAGCAGGTGCGCCGTGACGCGACAGTCATTCGTGTTGCGCAACTCGTGCTGGAGCGCCTCGGTGAACGCCTTCACGCCGGCCTTGGAGACGTTGTAGGCGGGATCGCCGGGCGGCGTGGTGATGCCCTGCTTGGAACCGGTGTTGATGATGAGGCCGCATTTGCCACGCGCGATCATGTTCGGCGCGAAGACACGCGAGCCGTTGATGATGCCCCACATGTTGACGGCGATGATGCGCTGCCAATTGTCCGGCGCGTCGAACAAGGTGCTGCCGGGCTGAATGCCGGCATTGTTCATGAGGACATCGGTGCCGCCGAACCGCGCGTGGACGGCGCGCTCGAGTTCCGTCACGCTCTCGATCCTGCTGACATCGACGGCCGAGGTCATGATGTTTGCGGCCGATGTTACGGATGACAATTTTGTTGCAGCTTCTGCCAAGCGTGTCTCGTCGACGTCAGCGATACATACCTTCATTCCGGCGCGCGCAAAGGCGGTGGCGGCGGCAAGTCCGATGCCGGCTGCGCCGCCCGTGATCACGGCAACATTGTCCTTGACGATGGCGGGATGTGACATGGACCGTCTCCCTGGCAAGCTTTCGGCCGAGCTATAGCATGGCAGCAATGCGACCCTGCACAAGTCGGCATGGGAGGTCTTCGTTCCGCGCTGCCTTTACGCCTATCAGGCGCGGCTGTATCCTCGGCCGAACGATCCCGCCCAGATCGAACCAATCAATCAGCTGACAGGGAGTGCAGCCATGGCTGTGTCGCAGGCTATTCCGATCACGCGCCATCCGTTCGCCAACGGGTCCTACAAGCAGATGCTGATCGACGGCAAATGGATCGATGCAGCTTCGGGCAAGCGCTTCGAGACCCGCAATCCCGCCACCGGCGAGCTGCTCGCAACCGTCGCCGAGGGTGACAAGGAAGACATCGATCGCGCGGTTGCGGCCGCCCGCCGCGCCTTCGAAGGTCCGTGGAGCAAGGTCAAGCCGTTCGAGCGGCAGAACCTGCTTCTGAGGCTCGCCGATCTCGTCGAGAAGAATTTCGACGAATTGTCGCAGCTCGACACGCTCGACATGGGCGCGCCGCTGAGCCGCACCCGTGCCTACCGCCTGCGTGCCATCGGCATGCTGCGCTATTACGCCGGCCAGACCACCGCGATTCACGGCGAGACCATCGAGAACTCGCTGCCCGGCGAGATCTTCTCCTACACGCTGAAGGAGCCGGTCGGCGTCGTCGGCGCCATCATTCCCTGGAACGGGCCGCTCACTGCGACGATCTGGAAGATCGGCCCGGCGATCGCGACCGGCTGCACCGTGGTGCTCAAGCCTGCCGAAGAAGCGCCGCTGACCTCGCTGCGCATCGCCGAGCTCGCGATGGAAGCGGGCGTGCCGCCCGGCGTCATCAACGTCGTTCCTGGCTATGGCGAGACCGCGGGGGCGGCGCTCGCCTCGCATCACGACGTCGACAAGGTCGCCTTCACCGGCTCGCATGTCACGGGCCAGTCGATCATCCGTGCGTCCGCCGGCAATCTCAAGCGCGTCTCGCTCGAGCTCGGTGGCAAGTCGCCGGACATCGTGTTCGCCGATGCCGATCTCGACGCCGCCGTGCCCGGCGCGGCGATGGCGGTGTTCGCCAATTCAGGGCAGATCTGCAGCGCCGGAACGCGCCTGTTCGTCGAGCACTCGATCTACGACGAGTTCGTCGGCCGCGTCGCCGAGTTCGGCAAGAAGCTGCAGGTCGGCAACGGCCTCGATCCCAACGTGCAGATCGGGCCGCTCGTCTCCGAGCAGCAGCTCGAACGTGTCACCGGCTATCTCGACATCGGCCAGAAGGAGGGCGCGAAGGCGCTTGCCGGCGGCGGACGGGTCACCGAAGGCGCGTTGTCGAAGGGCTTCTTCGTCTCGCCGACGGTGTTCGCGGGTGTCGAGGACAACATGCGCATCGCGCAGGAGGAGATTTTCGGCCCCGTCATCTCCGCGATCGCGTTCAAGGACATGGACGAGCTGGTCAAACGCGCCAACAACACCACGTTCGGCCTCGGCTCTGGTCTGTGGACGCGCGACGTCAGCAAGGCCCATGCGGTGGCGAAACGCTTGCGTGCCGGCTCGGTGTGGGTCAACTGCTACCAGGCGATGGATCCGGCCGTGCCGTTCGGCGGCTACAAGATGAGCGGCTACGGCCGCGAATCCGGCAAGCAGCACGTCGAGGAATATCTCAACGTGAAGGCCGTCTGGATCAAGACGGCGTAAGGCCGGCTCTCCTTCGCCTCTCCCCGCTTGCGGGGAGAGGCCGGAATTCGCGCAACGCGCGGATTCCGGGTGAGGGGGACTCTCCGCGAGTCCAATTCTCACCGCGATTGCCGAGGCAGCCCCTCACCCCCAACCCTCTCCCCGTAAGAACGGGGAGAGGGAGAACAACCACCGCCTTCAGGCGGTCAGTCTCCCTCACAATCATCTGCATCCTTTCAAAGACATCCGGGGACCACATGAAATTCGAAGCCTTGTTCAAGCCGTTGCAGGTCGGTCCCTACCAGCTCGCGCATCGCGTCGCGATGGCGCCGCTAACGCGCATGCGGGCCGAGCGCGACACTTTCGCGCCGCGGCCACTCAACGCCGAATATTACGGCCAGCGCGCGACGAAGGGCGGCCTGATCATCGCCGAAGCCTCGCCGGTGCTCTCGCACGGCCGCGGCAACCCGGCGACGCCCGGCATCTATTCGGAGGCGCAAGTCGCGGGCTGGCGCAAAGTGACGGATGCCGTGCATGCCAAGGGCGGCGTCATCTTTCTCCAGCTCTGGCATGTCGGCCGCGTCTCTCATTCCTCCTTCCACGGCGGCGAGCTGCCGGTTTCGGCCTCGGCAATTCCGATCAAGGCCGAAGGCATGAAGGCGATGACGGCCGACGGAAAGATCGCCGACTACGAGACGCCGCGCGCGCTCGAGACTGATGAGGTGAAGGGCATCGTCGAGGCGTTCCGGCAGGGGGCCAAGAACGCGCTCGCCGCCGGCTTCGACGGCGTCGAGATCCACGGCGCCAACGGCTATCTGCTCGAGCAATTCCTGCAATCGCGCAGCAACCAGCGCACCGATCAATATGGCGGCGGAATCGAGAACCGTGCGCGCCTTCTGCTCGAGGTCACGCAGGCCGCGATCGACGTCTGGGGCTCGAACCGTGTCGCTGTGCGGCTGTCGCCCTACGGCATCGCCAATGATTCCGGCGAGCCCGATCCGATGCCGCTCTATACCCATGTCGTGAAGGCGCTCGAGAAGCTGGGTTTGGCTTACCTGCATTTCATCGAACCGCGCTCCAGCGGCTCGGGCCGCGCCGAGGTCAACTGGCAGAACGTGCCATCGGCGATGGTGCTGTTCCGTCCGCTCTACAGCGGCGTGCTGATGACCGCCGGCGGCTTCACCGGGGAGACCGCGAATGCGGCGATCGCCGACGGACATGCGGACATCATCGCCTTCGGCCGCATCTTCATCTCCAATCCTGATCTGCCGCGTCGTCTCGAGCACGGCTACCCGATCACGCCGTATAATCGCGCGACGTTCTATAGCGGCGAGGAGAAGGGGTACACGGATTATCCGGTGTATGACGAGCTGACGCCGGCTTGATCTGTCATTCCGGGGCGCGACGAAGTCGCGAGCCCGGAATCCATCGGGCCGCATGACCTAGACTTGGGATGGATTCCGGGCTCGATGCTTCGCATCGCCCCGGAATGACGAGCTTGATTCGCTGCGCTAGCAATGACGACGGAGAGACGTCCATGGCCAAAGCCGCAGCCGCCGCAGGGATCGCCACCGGCCAATGCCTCTGCGGCAAGGTCGCCTTCGAGATCGACGTTCCCGCGCGCTGGGCCTGGCACGATCATTCCGCTGCCAGCCGCCGCGCCCATGGCGCGGCCTACGCCACCTATGTCGGAAGCTGGAAGAAGCGCTTCCGCATCACCTCAGGCAAGACCGCGCTGACCCGCTACGAGGACAAGGCGACGAAGACCGCGCGCAGCTTCTGCTCGCATTGCGGCACGCCGATCATGTACGAGCGCCCGCGCGGGCCGCACATGGTCAACATCCCGCGCGCCCTGTTCAACGAGCGCACCGGCCGCCAGCCGCTCTATCACATCGCCATCGAGGAGCTGCAGGAATGGGCCTATACCGGCGAGCCCCTGGTGCCGCTGAAGGGCTTTCCCGGCGTCGTCTGGCAGCGCTCGAAAAGGAAGAAGCGCGCGAGCGGGGACGACCCGTTCGAACTCGGGCGGGAGGAAATGTAGCGCCTCTCCCGTGCAACGCAGCCATGACCGCGCTTCCTTGCGCCTCTGCCAGCATCTCGGCCATCATGCTTTCGGTCCTTGCGGCAACGGTCCGCTCCTGGAGGAAACATGAAGAACAAGATCACCGGCCGCTCCGCCTTTCTCGCGCTGCTCAAGGACGAGGGCATCACGCATCTGTTCGGCAATCCCGGCACCACCGAGCTGCCGATCATGCATGCGCTGAAGGACCATCCCGATCTCACTTATGTGATGGCGATGCAGGAGAGCTTGGTGGTCGCGATCGCCGACGGCTACAGCCGCGCTTCGGGCAAGCTCGTCGCCTGCAACGTTCACGTCGCGCCCGGCCTCGGCAACGCCATGGGCTCGCTCTACAACGCCCAGTTCACGGGCACGCCGATGATCCTGACGGCGGGCCAGCAGGAGCAGGGCCACGGTCTGATGGAGCCGGTGCTCTATGGTCCGCTGGTGCGCATGGCCGAGCCGCTGGTGAAATGGGCGGTCGAGGTGACACGGCTGGAGGACCTGCCGCGCATCGTGCGCCGTGCCGCCAAGGTGGCGATGACGCCGCCGACCGGGCCGGTGTTCATCTCGCTGCCCGGCGACATCCTCAACAGCGAAGCCGGGATCGATCTCGGCCGCTCCACCCGCATCGATGCGCGCACGAAACCGTCGGACGAGGCGCTGAAGGCCTTTGCCGCACGCCTGCTCAAGGCTGAGCGTCCCGTGATCGTCACCATGGACGAGGTGGTCAAGAGCGATGCTTTGACGGAGGCGGCTGAACTGGCCGAGCTGCTCGGCGCTGCGGCCTATCAGTCCTCGACGCCCTACGGCTCGCACTTTCTGTCCGAAAGCCCGAGCTTCGTCGGCACGCTCGCGCGCGTGCAGAAGGTCGCCCGCGATACGCTCGCGCCCTACGATCTCTTGATCGCGCTCGGCGGCGATCCCTTGCGGATGTCGGTCTATAGCGAGGTCGATGCGCTGCCTGAGGGCCTCGGCATCGTGCAGATCGGTCTCGTCGATTGGGAGATCGCCAAGAATTACGGGGCCGAGATCGCGCTGAAGGCGGATCTGAAGGAAACGCTGCGCGCGCTGATCGCGGTACTCAAGGACATGGGCGGCGCGGCCCTCGCGAGCCGCGCCAAGCAGCGTCTCGCCGAGCTCGCGCCGAAGAACTGGACCGCGCGCCGCGCCGCGTTGGTCGAGCAGATCGGCAAGAGTGCCGGCCGCACACCGATCGATCCGGACTTCCTGGTGCTGCAAATGGTCGAGGCCATGCCCGATAACGCCATCCTGGTCGACGAAGGTCTGACCTCCAGCCGCCAGATCACGGCCCTGCATCCGCATCGCGACCGCTACGGCTATCACGGGCTCGCCTCCGGCGGCATCGGCTGGGGCCTGCCGGCCTCGGTCGGCGCCAGCATTGCCAATCCCGATCGCCCCGTGGTGTGCTTCTCCGGCGATGGCAGCGCGATGTACTCGATCCAGTCGCTCTGGACCGCGGCGCATCACAAGCTGCCGCTCAACGTCGTCATCGCCAACAACGGCGGCTATCGCATCATCAAGCAGCGCCTGCTCGCCTTCCACGGCGATGACAATTACGTCGGCATGGATTTCGTCGATCCGCCCGTGGATTTCGCCGGCCTCGCCAAGGCGCTCGGCTGCGAGACGATCAAGGTCAGCGATGTCAGCGAACTGAAGGCGACGCTGGCCTCGGCGTTTGGCCGGCCGGGGACGAAGCTGATCGAGGTGATGGTGGACGGGAAGGTGTAGGCCCGGAGTCGTCCCCGCGAAGGCGGGGACCCATACCGCGTGATCTATCGACTGCGGCTGGTAGGCGTACCGAACTCCCGAGTCTTCGCCAAACTACTTCCTGTGGTTATGGGTCCCCGCCTTCGCGGGGACGACAGCCTGGCTGTGGCGCGATTTTTCCGCCTACCTCTTCTTCCCCACGCGATACCCCGCCGCCGGATGCGGTGCACCTAACCGCGCGCGGCCCCCACCGAACAGCTTCTCCCGCAACGTGCCCTTGGCGTACTCGCTCTTGTACCGCCCCCGCCGTGTCAGCTCCGGCACCAGCATCTCGGCGATGTCCTCGAAATCGCCGGGCGAGATCGCGAACGCGACGTTGAGGCCGTCAACATCCGTCGCCTCGAACCATTGCTCGATCTTGTCCGCAACCATCTCGGGCGTGCCGACCACGACCGGGCCGGCGCCGCCGATGCCGACATGCTCGGCCACGTCGCGCACGGTCCAGACGCGGTCGGGGTCGGCGCGGGTGACGTTGTCCATGGCGCTGCGGCCGGCATCGTTCTGGACGTGGCGCACCTGCTGGTCGAGGTCGTAGCCGGAGAAGTCGACACCGGTCCATCCCGACATCAGCGCCAGCGCGCCTTCTGGGCTGATGTGGCGGCGGTAGTCGGCGTATTTTTCCTTCGCCTCGGCTTCCGTCCGTCCGAGGATGATCGTCATCATCGAGAACATCAGGATTTCGGCGGGGTTGCGGCCGAGCGAGGCGGCCTCCTGCCGGATCGCGGAGACGCGCGGCGCGATCACCTTGGCCGAGGGCCCCGACATGAACACGCACTCGGCGTGCCTGGCCGCGAACTGCCGGCCGCGCGGCGAGGTGCCGGCCTGGTACAGCACCGGCGTGCGCTGCGGCGAGGGCTCGCTGAGGTGAATGGTGTTGTTGATTCGGTAGTTCGCGCCCTCATGATTGACGCGATGAACCTTTGCCGGGTCGGTGAAAATGCCGCGCTTGCGGTCGCGCAGCACGGCATCGTCCTCCCAGCTGCCTTCCCAGAGCTTGTACACCACCTCCATATATTCGTCGGCGATGTCGTAGCGGTCGTCGTGCCCGGTCTGCTTGTCCTTGCCCGCGCCGCGCGCGGCGCTGTCGAGATATCCGGTGACGACGTTCCAGCCGATCCGCCCCTCGGTGAGGTGATCGAGCGTCGACATCCGCCGTGCGAACGGATAGGGCGGCTCGAAGGACAGATTGCTGGTGACGCCGAAGCCGAGATTTTGCGTCACCGCCGCCATCGCCGACAGCAGCAGCAGCGGCTCGTTCGACGGCGTCTGCGCTGCATTGCGCAAGGCTGCGTCAGGGCTGTTGCCATACACGTCATAGACGCCAAGCACGTCGGCCAGGAACAGCCCGTCGAAACGGCCGCGCTCCAGCGTCTTCGCGAGATCGATCCAGTAGGACAGGCGGTTATACTCGGCGGTACGGTCGCGCGGATGGGTCCACAGGCCCGGTGATTGGTGTGCGACGCAATTCATCGCAAAGGCGTTGAGCCTGATCTCTTTGGCCATGCTGGTCCCTCGGCGCCCTGTACTGATCGCTCTTCGAATGATAGATGTGCGCCCCAACTTGGCGAAGTTCTTGCATATAATTGGCCCTTGGCAAGGGCCAAGATAGAAGGCTTGCGCTTGGCAAGGCCAAAGTCAGCGTCGCAGCTGTGCCTGGCAAGCCAGTCTCAAGGAAGCAAGAACGAAATCCCAAGAGGACCACGAGAAGAGACCTACAAGAAGCGAACTACAAGAACTATCCGAGTCCCCGCCACTTTCGAAGGCCAACCCGCCTCAGGTAAGGTCCTTCGTCTCACATCTCGAAAAGCAAGTATGACCAGAGCCGACGCCATCGCCCGCGCCCGTGAGGATTTCAACTCCGGCGCGTTCCTCGCTGAACTCGACCGCCGCGTCGCCTACAAGACCGAGAGCCAGAATCCGCAGCGCGGCCCCGAGCTGCGCGCCTATCTGGAGCAGGAGATGCAGCCGGCTTTCGCCGCGCTCGATTTTTCCAGCCGCATCGTCGAATCCCCGAGCGGCAAGGCGCCGTTCCTGTTCGCCGAGCATCACGAGAGCGCCTCGCTGCCGACCGTGCTGGTCTACGGCCATGGCGATGTCGTCGACGGCATGGAAGGCGAGTGGCGTGATGGCCGGGATCCCTGGCGCACCAATGCTTCCGGGACGCGCCTCTATGGCCGCGGCACCGCCGACAACAAGGGGCAGCACAGCATCAATATGGCCGCGCTGCGTGCGGTGCGCGAGGCGCGCGGCGGTAAGCTCGGCTTCAACGCCAAGTTCATCATCGAGATGGGCGAGGAGATCGGCTCGCCCGATCTCGGCAAGGTCTGCGATCTCCATCGCGACGCGCTCAAGGCCGACCTGTTCATGGCCTCCGACGGGCCGCGCCTCTCGGCCGATCGGCCGACGCTGTTTCTCGGCTGTCGTGGAGGCATCCGCATCCATCTCGACGTGAACTTGCGCGACGGCGGCCACCATTCCGGCAATTGGGGCGGCGTGCTCGCCAACCCCGCGACCATCCTGGTCAACGCGATCTCCACCCTGGTCGACGGCCACGGCCGTCTCCAGCTCGATGCCTTGAAGCCGCCGCGGCTGACCAACCAGATCCGCTCCTATCTCGCCGACGTCGAGGTGGTGCCGACTGCGGACGAGCCGGCGCTGGCCGAAAATTGGGGCGAGGAGGGTCTATCGGCCGCTGAACGGCTCTACGCCTGGAACACGCTGGAAGTGCTGGCGATGTCCTCAGGCAATATCGAGAAGCCGGCCAACGCGATTCCGGGCCAGGCCAATGCCGTGCTGCAACTGCGTTTCGTGGTCGGGACGAAGGTTGAGGGGCTAATCGACGCTGTCCGCGCGCATCTGGTCGGACGCGGTTTTCCGATGGTCGAGGTGCGCGCGGCGCAGAGTTTTGCTGCATCGCGCACCGATTTCGACAGCCCGTGGATCAAATGGGCGGCGGATTCGGTGCGAGAGACCACCGGCAAGGCGCCGGCCGTGCTGCCGAATTTCGGCGGTTCGCTGCCCAACGACGTGTTTTCCGAGACCCTGGGACTGCCGACGATCTGGGTGCCGCATTCCTATCCCGGCTGCTCCCAGCATGCGCCCAATGAGCACATCCTGCTGCCATTGACCGAAGAGGCCTTGACGGTGATGGCCGGGCTGTTCTGGGATCTCGGCGAGTTGCCAAAGCCACCGACTGGCCCGTTAACCTGAGCCGATAATCCAGCCGAAAGTTACATTCTAATCCGGCCCGATTTGTGCTTGCATCCGGGCCGCATCATCCGAAAGGGGAAGAAAAACGTGAAACATTTCCGTCACATCGGGCTCGCGCTCGCCGCGACCCTCGTCGTCAGCCAAGCCGGGGCCCAGGAGCTGACCGGCACGCTGAAGAACATCAAGGACACCGGCGCCATCACGCTCGGCTTCCGCGATTCCTCGATCCCGTTCTCCTACCTCGACGACAACCAGAAGCCCGTCGGGTTCGCGATGGACATCTGCTACAAGATCGTCGAGGCCGTGAAGAAGGAGCTCAAGCTCGACAAGCTCGAGGTCAAGCTCAACCCGGTGACCTCGGCGACGCGTATCCCGCTGATGGCCAACGGCACCATCGACCTCGAATGCGGCTCGACCACCAACAATGCCGAGCGCCAGAAGCAGGTCGCCTTCACCAACACCCACTACCTGACCGCCAGCCGCTATGTCTTCAAGAAGTCGAGCGGCCTGAAGTCGATCGATGACCTCAAGGGCAAGACCGTGGTCTCGACCGCCGGCACCACCAACATCAAGCAGCTCACCGAAGCCAACGCCGCCAAGGGCCTCGGCGCCAACATCATTCCGGCCAAGGATCACGCAGAAGCCTTCCTGATGGTCGAGACCGACCGCGCGGTCGCCTTCGTCATGGACGACATCTTGCTGGCGAGCCTCGTCGCCGGTTCGAAGAACCCGGGCGACTACGTTATCTCCAAGGATGCGTTCTCCAAGCCGGAGCCCTACGGCATCATGCTGCGCAAGGACGATCCCGCGTTCAAGAAGGTCGTCGATGCGGCCACGGCTGCGCTCTACACCTCCGGCGAGGCCGAGAAGATCTACGATAAGTGGTTCACCCAGAAGATCCCGCCGAAGGGCCTGAACCTCAACACGCCGATCTCGGCCGAGCTGAAGAACGAGTTCGCCAAGCCGACGGACTCGCCGAACCCGGACGACTACAAGTAAGATAAAACCTCGATCTTTCGATCGGAATCATGTCCGGCCACTCTTGACACCAGAGTGGCCGGACATTTGCATAGGCCTGAGACTTTCTCTGAAGACGTCCAATGACGGGCGCGTTCGCGCGGGGGACACGTGAACTACAACTGGAACTGGGGAATCTTCTTCCAGCCGAACCCGATGGGGACCGGCACCTACCTCGACATGCTGCTGTCGGGGCTGGCGCTGACCCTCAAGACCGCGGCGCTGGCCTGGGTGATCGCGCTGATCACGGGCTCGATCGTCGGCGTCATGCGCACGCTGCCGTCGAAGGGCGCCAATTGGTTCGGCTTCGCCTACGTCGAATTCTTCCGCAACATGCCGCTTCTGGTGCAGCTCTTCCTGTGGTTCTTCGTGTTGCCGGAGATACTGCCGAGGGCGGCCGGGCTGTGGCTGAAGCAATTGCCGAACGCGCCGTTCTGGACGGCCGCGATCGGGGTCGGCTTCTTCATGTCGGCGCGCGTGGCCGTGCAGCTGCAGGCCGGCATCTCCTCGCTGCCGCGTGGGCAGAAGATGGCGGCGACTGCGCTCGGCCTGACCACCGTGCAGGGCTATCGCTACGTGCTGCTGCCCATGGCCTTCCGCATCATCCTGCCGCCGCTGACGTCTGAATTCCTCAACACCATCAAGAACACCGCGGTCGCGATCACCATCGGCCTGCTGGAGCTGACCGGACAGGCGCGCTCGATGCAGGAATTCTCGTTCCAGGTGTTCGAGGCCTTCACCGCCGCGACCATCCTCTATCTCCTCGTCAACGCCGTCGTCGTGACCGCGATGCGCTTCCTCGAGCGCTGGGTCGCGATCCCCGGCTACATCACGGGGAAATAAGCGATGTTCGGCAATCTCGATTTCGATGTCATCCGCCGCGCGCTGCCCTATCTGTTCTACGAGGGCATGACGTTCACGCTGACGCTGACCTTCCTCGCAGCTCTCGGCGGTCTCGTCTTCGGCACGGCGCTCGCCCTGATGCGCCTGTCCGGATTCAAGATTCTGGGCCGCATCGCCGGCATCTATGTCGACTTCATGCGCTCGCTGCCGCTGGTGCTGGTGATCTTCTGGTTCTACTTCCTGGTGCCCTATATCGGGCAGTGGGTGACAGGCGCCTCGCGTCCGATCAGCGTCGGCGCGTTCACGTCCTCGCTCGTCACTTTCATCATGTTCGAGGCGGCATATTTCTCCGAGATCATGCGCGCCGGCATCCAGTCGATCTCGCGCGGCCAGCCGGCCGCGGCGAGTGCGCTGGGGCTGACCTACGCCCAGACCATGCGCTACGTCGTGCTGCCGCAGGCCTTCCGCAACATGCTGCCGGTGCTGATCACGCAAACCATCGTGCTGTTCCAGGACACCTCGCTGGTCTACGTCCTGTCGATCACCGACTTCCTGGGCGCGGCGAGCAAGGTGGCGCAGCGTGACGGCCGCCTGGTCGAAATGTATCTGTTCGCCGCCGTGGTCTACTTCACCATCTCCTGTATCGCGTCCTACGGCGTCCGCCGCCTCCAGGCGCGCATCGCCATCATTCGCTAGGGCTCCCCGCTCATGATCGAAATCAGCCACGTCAACAAATGGTACAGCCCGAGTTTCCAGGTGCTGACCGACTGCACCACCAATGTCACCAAGGGCGAGGTCGTCGTGGTCTGCGGCCCCTCCGGCTCGGGCAAGTCGACGCTGATCAAATGCGTCAATGCGCTGGAGCCGTTCCAGAGCGGCGACATTCTGGTCGACGGCACCAAGGTCAACGATCCCAAGACCGATCTGCCGAAGCTGCGCTCGCGCGTCGGCATGGTGTTCCAGCATTTCGAGCTGTTTCCGCACCTCAAGATCATCGACAATCTCTGCCTGGCGCAGGAGAAGGTGCTCGGGCGGCCGCACGACAAGGCTCAGACCAAGGGCATGCAGCTCCTGGAACGGGTCGGCCTGAAGGAGCAGGCGCAGAAATTCCCGGCGCAGCTCTCCGGCGGCCAGCAGCAGCGTGTCGCCATCGCGCGCGCGCTCGCAATGGATCCGATCGTGATGCTGTTCGACGAGCCGACCTCGGCGCTCGATCCGGAAATGGTCAGCGAGGTGCTCGACGTCATGGTCGATCTCGCCCGCGAGGGCATGACCATGATGGTCGTCACCCACGAGATGGGCTTTGCCCGCAAGGTCGCCAACCGCGTCATCTTCATGGACCGCGGCGAGATCGTCGAGGACGCAGCAAAGGACGATTTCTTCGGCAAGCCCCGCAGCGACCGCGCGCAGAAGTTCTTGTCGAAGATTCTCTCGCATTAATCAGCGCCACCGTCATTCCGGGGCGCGACGCAGTCGCGAGCCCGGAATCCATAACCACCATCGGGGGTATGGATCCTCAGGTGCGCAATTGCGCACCATAGCTCGCGCTACGCGCGCCCCGGGATGACGAGGGTAGGCTTTATCCAGCCCGCCAAATCTCCTATACCGGTGGCCAAATCCCTTCCCTCCCCAGGAGACCTGCCTTGGACTCGATCGCCTACGTCAACGGCTCATTCGTCCCGCTCTCGGAAGCCAAGATCTCGGTGCTCGATCGCGGCTTCCTGTTCGCCGACGGCATCTACGAGGTCTCGGCCGTGCTCGACGGCAAGCTGGTCGACAATGCTTCGCATCTGGCGCGGCTGGAGCGGTCCGTCGGCGAGATCAAGTTGAAGTTGCCGGAGACCATCGAGCGCATCACCGAGCTGCAGAAGGAGCTGATCGCGCGCAACAAGCTCGTAAACGGCCTCGTCTATCTCCAGGTGACGCGCGGCGCCGACAAGGGCCGCGACTTCCCGTTTCCCAAGGCCGACGTCAAGTCGAGCCTGGTGATGTTCACGTCCGAGAAGGACATCATCAACGCCGCGGTGGCCAAGACCGGCATCAATGTCATCACGGTGCCCGACATCCGCTGGGAGCGCCGCGACATCAAGAGCGTGGCGCTGCTGGCGCAGGTGCTGGCAAAGCAGGCCGCGGCGGAAGCCGGCGCCGGCGAAGCCTGGATGCTGCAGGATGGCTATGTGACCGAAGGCGGCTCGTCCACGGCGTTCATCCTGACCAAGGACGACGTCATCGTCACCCGCCAGAACTCCAACGCGATCCTGCCGGGCTGCACCCGCAAGGCCGTGATCGCGCTTGCCGAGGAGCGCCAGCTGCGCGTCGAGGAACGCTCCTTCACGGTCGCCGAAGCGCTCGCTGCCAAGGAAGCGTTCATCACCAGCGCATCCTCGTTCGTGCAGCCGGTGGTCGCCATCGACGGCAAGACGATCGGCGACGGCAAGCCCGGCCCGATGGCGACGCGCCTACGCGAGATCTACGTGGACTTCGCCAAGGCGACGGCGGTGTAAGCGGCATACGTAGCGGTCGTAGGGTGGGCAAAGGCGCGCTTGCGCCGTGCCCCCACTCTTCGTCATTGCGAGCGAAGCGAAGCAATCCAGAATTCCTCAGCAGAAAGATTCTGGATTACTTCGTCGCAAGCGTTCCTCGCAATGACGGCGGGAGCGAAGCGTAGGGCACGATTCCGTCAACGTGGCGGCGGCAATCGTCCAAACACGCTGTCCAGCGCCATGCCGATCGCGAGCAGGCGGGGATCGCTGCCGGCGGGGCCATCGAGCTCAAGCCCGATCGGCAATCTGCTGCTGGCGCCGAGCGCGATCGGGATCTGGATGCCGGGAATCCCGGCATTGCTGCCGGGGTCCGTGTTCTGAATGAACAGCCCGAAATTCTCGAGGCTGCTGGACTCCGGATTGGAGGGAATGGCGACGCGCGGGGTGGTCGGGAAGGCGATCGCATCGAGCCGGTTGTCGGCAAAGCTCCTGGTGTACAGCGCCTGCAGCGCGGGGCGCGCAATCTCGATCGCGGCGTCGTAGATCGGCTTGGCGTCGACCAGGGTGCCGTCGGGACCAGGCAGCTTGCGCGGGATCACCAAGCCGTCATAGGTGCCCTTCACATCGGCGCTGGCGATCTGCTCCGCCAGTGCCGCGATGGAGAGGCCGGTGCCGGTGTGCCTGAGATAGGCGACCAGATCGTCATAGGCCTCGTACAGCGCGACGGGAAAGCTGACCTGGGCGTCGAGCTCTGCCAGTTGCGACATCTCGATCTCGACGACCGTGACGCCTTGCACCTTCATTTTCGCGACGGCTTCCTGGAACGCGGCCTCGGTGTCGGCATCGAGATTGGCCAGCATCGATCTCGCGAGGCCGAGGCGGACCTGCGTCAGATCCGCCGGCGCAAGCGCATCGCCACCGGCGATGACGCGGTCGAGCAGCGCGACATCCGCCATGGTCGCAGCCATCGGGCCCGCGGTATCGCGGGTGTGCGAGATTGGCGCGATGCCGTCTTGCGGATAGCGGCCGACCGTCGGGCGCAGCGAGGCGCATCCGTTCAGGGCGGCAGGCACCCGCACCGATCCGCCGGTGTCGGTGCCGAGCCCGCCGGCGACGATCCGCGCGCCGATCGCCGCGCCCGTGCCTGACGAGGAGCCGCCGGCGATCAAAGTGCGATCATAGGCGTTGCGCACGCCGTACTCGGCGCCGGTCTTGAATGCGGTGTTGTAGCCGGAGATGCCGAAGGCGAGCTCGTGCATGCTGGTCTTGCCGATGATGACCGCTCCGGCATCGCGCAGCTTTGTCACGACAGGCGCGTCGGTCTTCGGAATGTAATCCTTCAGCGCCGGTGTGCCTGCGCTACAGGGCAGTCCCGCGACCTCGATATTGTCCTTGATCACGATGGGTACGCCGCCGAGCGGCTTTGTCTTGTCGCCTGCCGCGTCGAACGCGGCCGCGGCCTTCAAGGCGCCGGCTTCGTCCAGGGTGACAAAGGCATTGAGCTCGGCGTTGGCCTTGGCACGGGCCAGGGCTTCCCGGGTGAGTGCGGTGCTCGTGAATGTCCCGGCGGCAAGGCCGGCCGCGGCCTCGGTCAGTGTCAACTGGTCGAAATCCATGATGCATCACCCGATTGCAGGAGGCCATCAGAGCGCCCCTTAAGGAGCAGAGGCTGAAGCGTCCGCGGCGCCGCGTCAACCGGTGGCGTGCATCCTTGCCGGCGATGGCGTGTCCAGTTCGGCGAGCAGCCGCTCGACGTCGGCCTTCACCTTCACAACCGCGATGTCCTTCACCGGGCCATAGCCGCGGATATCCATCGGGCCTTTGGCGATCGCCACGAGATTTGGCAGATGCGCCGTATCGAGCTCGCCCAGCATCCGCTCGATCAGGCCTTCATACCAGGCGATCAGTTCACGCTCTGCGCGCCGTTCCGCGGTGTAGCCGAACGGATCGAAAGGCGTTCCGCGCAGTGCTTTCAAGCGCGCGAGCATGGCCAGAGGCACCTGAATCCACTGGCCGAAGGCGCGTTTGCGCGGACGTCCCCGTGCATCGCGCCGCGACTTCAGGAACGGCGGGGCGAGGTGGTACTGGATGCTGAAGCCGTCCTCGAATTCACGCTTCAGCTCGTCGAGAAAGCCGCTTCGCATGTGGAGCCGCGCCACCTCGTACTCGTCCTTGTAGGCCATCAGCTTGAACAGGCCGCGAGCGACCGCCTCCGTCAGCGCCTCACTGTTCAGCTTGGCCTCGGCATTGCGGACCTTTCCGACCATCGCCCGGTAGCGCGCCGCGTAGGCGTCGTCCTGATAGGTCGTGAGGAACTCGGCGCGCCGGGCAATGATCTGGTCGAGCGTCTCGGCTTCAGGTGCCTTGTCCGAGGTCGGCAGAAAATCCGGATCGGCAGCGGCGATCCGGCCCCAGGCAAAGGCCTGCTTGTTGCGCTCGACCGCGACGCCGTTGAGCTCGATCGCGCGGAGCAGCGCCTGCAGCGAAACAGGGACGAGACCGCGCTGCCAGGCAAAGCCCAGCATGATGATGTTGGCGTAGACGGCATCGCCGAGCAGGCGCTCGGCCAGCGCATTGGCACTGAACGTGTCGAGATTGTGCTCGCCGATGACCTGACCGATTGCGCGCAGGCGGCTTGGCGCAGCGAGATCGGCGTCGCGGAAGCGGACCACGTCGCCGGTCGGCATTTCCGCGGTGTTGACGGCGGCACGGGTGCCGCGGCGATATGTGCCTGAGGCCTTGGGCGAGGAGCTGACGACGAGATCGCAGCCGATCAGCGCATCGGCCGCGCCCTGGTCGATGCGAACCTGGTGCAGCGCCTCGGGGCTCGCGGCCAGGCGAATGTAGCTCAGCACAGGCCCGAATTTCTGCGCAAAGCCGGTGAAGTCGAGCACCGAAACGCCGCGGCGTTCCAGATGCGCGGCCATGCCGATCAGCGCGCCGACGGTGATCACGCCGGTGCCGCCGACGCCGGTCACCAAGAGATCGTAGGGCCGCTCGAGCGTTGCGGGCGCGGGCAGGGGTAGCGTGGCGGCGCGGCCGGCGGCATCGATCCGGCTCGCGCTCTTCTTCCGCCGCGTCGCGCCTTCGACCGTGACAAAGCTCGGACAGAAGCCGTTGAGGCAGGAAAAATCCTTGTTGCAGGCCGACAGATTGATCTGCCGCTTGCGCCCGAACGGCGTCTCCTTCGGCTCGACGCTGAGGCAATTGGATTCGACCGAGCAGTCGCCGCAGCCTTCGCAGACGAGGTCGTTGATGTAAGCGAAGCGCTTGGGATCGGCCATCTGCCCGCGCTTGCGCCGGCGCCGCTTCTCGGTGGCGCAGGTCTGCTGGTAGATCAGCACCGAGACGCCGGGAACCTCGCGCAGCTCGCGCTGCACGGCATCCATCTCCTCACGCGGATGGATGGTCACGCCGGATGGCAGGTCGGCCGGCCTGAATTGCGGGGGATCGTCCGACACCAGGGCGATGCGCTCGACACCTTCGGCGCGGACGCTGTGGGCGATGGCATGGACGCTGACGGGCCCATCGACCGGCTGGCCGCCGGTCATGGCGACCGCGTCGTTGAACAGGACCTTGTAGGTGATGTTGGCCCTGGCCGCGATCGCCTGCCGGATCGCCATCGAGCCGGAATGGTAGTAGGTGCCTTCGCCGAGATTCTGGAACACGTGCTTGCGGCCGGTGAATCGCGATGAAGCAGCCCAGTTCACGCCCTCGCCGCCCATCTGGATCAGTGAGGAAGTCTCGCGGTCCATCCAGCTCGCCATGAAGTGACAGCCGATGCCGGCGAGCGCCTTCGATCCTTCCGGCACTTTGGTCGAGGTGTTGTGCGGACATCCCGAGCAGAAATAGGGCGTGCGCGTCGCGCCGCTGACATTGATCGTGCGCGCGGCCTCCGGCATCAGGGCGGCCACGCGCGCGGCGAGATTGAGACCCGGAAACTTCGGATCGAGCCGGCGCGCGAGCACGTTCGCGAGCGCGCGAGGCGACAATTCGCCGATCCAGGAGATCAGCCGTGCGCCGGTTTCGTCGTGCTTGCCGACCATGCGCTCGGGCTTGCTGCCGGGATAATCGTAAAAATATTCCTTGAACTGGCTCTCGATGATGCCGCGCTTCTCCTCGACCACCAGGATCTCGCGCTTGCCCTTCACGAACTCCATCGCGTCGTGCAGCGCCAGCGGCCAGACCATGCCGACCTTGTAGACGTCGATGCCGAGGCGGCGGCAGGCGGCTTCATCGAGGCCCATCAGCCGCAGGGCTTCCATCAGGTCGAGATGCGCCTTGCCGGTGGTGACGATGCCGTAGGTGGCGTTGGGGATATCGTAGATGTGGCGGTCGATCGGATTGGCCTTGGCAAAGGCGTAGACGGCGTGCTTCTTGGCTTCCAGCCGTTCCTCGATCTGCGGGCCCGGCAAATCGGGCCAGCGATAGTGCAGGCCGCCCGGCGGCGGCGTGAAGTCTGGCGTGCGGAAGAGGCGCGGCGGGCGGAGCGCGACGGAGGCGCCCGATTCCACGATCTCGGAGATCGCCTTGAAGCCGACCCACATGCCGGAGAAGCGGCTCAGCGCGTAGCCATATTCGCCGAACGCCAGATATTCGCCGACGTCCGAGGGGTGCAGCGTCGGCATGAACCAGCTCATGAAGGCGACGTCGGACTGGTGCGGCATCGAGGAGGAGACGCAGCCATGGTCGTCGCCGGCGACCACCAGCACGCCGCCATGCGGCGAGGAGCCATAAGCGTTGCCGTGCTTGAGCGCATCGCCGGACCGATCGACGCCCGGGCCCTTGCCGTACCAGAGCCCGAACACGCCATCGACCTCGCGGTCGCCTTGCGTCTCGACCTGTTGCGAGCCGAGTACAGCTGTCGCCGCGAGGTCCTCGTTCACGGCGGGAAGGAATTCGATGCGGTCCTGCTTGAGCCGCTGCTGGATGCGCCAGAGCTCGAGATCGATGCCACCGAGCGGCGAGCCGCGATAGCCGGAGATGAAGCCGGCGGTGTTGAGCCCGGCTGCACAGTCTCGTCGCGCCTGGTCGAGCGCGATGCGGACGATGGCCTGCGTGCCCGTGAGGAAGACGCGGCCCTCCTCGCGCTCATAGCGATCGGAGAGCTCGTAGGTGTCGAGTGACGGAATGGCGTCCATGGCGGACCTCGCGCGGCATCCTGCCCAGTGATGGAAGGTTATGCCCGGGCCGCTGGTAGGTCTTACCTATTTATCCCTTCTGTTACGGAAATCCGGTAGAATTTTGCATGCAGGCGCCAAATCTGGTAGATCTGCTCGAACTGGAGCCTCCCATGATCGAAGAGCAGGACACCCGCATTCTCGCCCATCTCCAGCGAGATGGCCGCGCCACCAACCAGCAACTCGCCGACGGGGTCGGCATGTCCACCTCGGCCTGCTGGCGGCGGGTGCGCGCGCTGGAGGAGAGCGGCGTCATCCAGGGCTATGCGGCGCTGGTCGCGCGCGAGCAGGCAGGCTTTGCGATGTCCGCCATCCTCCACGTCTCGCTGGAGCGGCACGATGCAAAGTTCGTCGATGAATTCGTGGCGAGGGTCACCAAGCGCCGCGAGGTGCTGGAGTGTTTTGCGACCACCGGGGACGCCGATTATCATTTGCGCGTCGTCGTGCAGGACATGGCGGCCTACAACCGCTTCCTCGACGAGTTCATGTTCCGCATCCCCGGCATCCGCTACGTCCGCAGCAACGTGGTGCTGAAGGAGATCAAGACCAGCGTGGCGCTGCCGTTTTGAAGGAGGTGCTACGGCACCGCGATATCAACCTCCCGTAAACCAACACAGGCTGCAAAGTGGTAACTGAACATGCCATTCGTCGGCGGTTCGGCGTCGCAGCGGTATTCCGGTCAGTTTTGTCGCGCTCGTTCGCAGCTCGTTCACTTTGATCGACGGTTTGCGCCGCGCAATAACGACCACTTAGGCGATCGCCGCGCATAAAGGCCCCGGGATAAATAGGCAGAAATGCCCGGGAGCTGAGATCGTGCCGACGACACTCGCGCGCACCTTTGCGGCGTTGAGCGCCATCAATGAAGCGATCCTGTACGCGAGATCGCCGGAGGAGCTGTACCAGAAGGTCTGCGACGCCGGGTTTTCGAGCGGGGATTTTCTGGCCGTTGCCGTCTTCCTGGTCGAGCCGGACGGCCGAAGGCTGCGCTACGCGGCCGGTTGTGGCGATGACATTGCGCGGCTCCGCTCGATCGTGATCACGACGGAAGCCGGGACGCCTGAAGGGTCCGGCGTCGGCGGCGAGGCGTTTCGCGATCAGAAGCTGTGCGTCAGCAACGACTATCTGAACGATCCGCGCTCGCTGGCGTGGCGCGAAGGCGCCGCCAAGGCGCATATCGGTGCGGCCGCGGCGCTGCCGCTGCTCTGCAATGGCAAGAGCGTCGGCGTATTGTATGTGACGCGGAGCGAGGCCAACTCGCTGAACGAGCAGATGGTGTCACTGTTCGAGCGCATGTCGGCGAACATTTCCTACGCGCTGGACAATTTCGCCCGTGAGACCGCGCGGCAGACCAGCGAGCGGGCGACGCGGCGGCTCAACCGCATGTTCGGCGCCATCAGCGCCACCAACGAAGCCATCCTGCGCGCCAAGACCGAGCGGGAGCTATACCAGCTCGTGTGCGACGCTTCGGTCCACAGCGGCAAGTCGCTGGCGACCATCGTGCTGCTTCGCGAGCCGGACTCGCACTGGATGAAGCCTGTCGCCGCCACCGGGCAGAACCTCGATCTCGTCACCCAGGCACGCTATTCGGTCGATCCGGAGAGCCCTTACGGCAAGGGCATATCGGGCGAGGTGTTCAGGACGCAGAAAGCCATCGTCGAGGACGATCTCGCCAGCCGCACCAGGGGCACGCCGTGGGAGCAGGCCAACGTCAACACCGGCGTCGCCGCCTGCGTGGTCGCGCCGTTGATCAGGCACGGCGAGAGCGTCGGCGTGCTGCTGTTCTTCATCAGCCGGTCCTGGGCCAAGGACGAGGAGATCGTCGCGCTGCTGCTGCGCATGGCCGAGAACGTGTCCTTCGCGATCGAGAATTTCGGCCGCGAGGCCGAGAAAGCCCGGATCTCCGCCGAAGAAGAGTGCCTGGCGCGCATGTATGCGGCGCTCAGCGCCACCAACGAGGCGATCCTGCGGGCACGGTCGCGGGCTGAGCTGTTCGACCTCGTCTGCGAGGCGACCGCAACGGGAGCAAAGTTCACCTCGGCCACCGTCGCGCTGGTCGACCATCAGACCGGGCTGCTGCGCGTCGCCGCCTGCTACGGGCCGAATGCGGATCAGGTTCGCAACTTCACGTTCTCCACCTCCGACCAGGTGCCCGAAGGGCGCGGCTTGACCGGCACCGCGTTTCGCACGCGCCAGCCCGCCGTCAGCAACGACGTGCTCGCCGACGACCGCATTGCGCCCTGGCAGGCCAGCGCCCGCCGCACCGGCATCGCATCCTCCGCGGCCTTGCCGCTGTTCAACGGCGACCGGGTCGAGGGCGTCTTTCTGTTCAACTCCCCGGAGCGCGGCACCTTCACGCCGGAGCTCGTCGAGCTGCTGCGCAGGCTTCAGGCCAACGTCGCCTTCGCGCTCGAAAGCTTCGACCGTGCCGATGAGAAGGCGCGGGCGGACAAGCAGCGCAATCGTCTGAGCGGAATGTTCGAGGCGCTGAGCGCAACCAACGAAGCCATCATGCGCGCCAAGACGCGCGAGGAGTTGTTCGACGCGGCCTGCCAGGCGGCCGTGCTCGGCGACGTGTTCGCCTCGGCGACGATCGGCATCATCGACGAAGCACGCGAAGTCGTCCGCGTCGTTGCCGTCAAGGGACGCTTGCAGGAGCGCATGAGCGGGCGTACCTGCATCATTTCCGCCGACCATCCCGAGGGCCAGGGCATCATCGGCACCTCGCTGCGGACGTGCCGGCCCAGTGTGATGAACGATTATCTGAACGAGCCGCGCTCCGCATATTGGCGCGCGCAGGCCATCGAGGATGGAACGCGGGCTGCGGCGAGCTTCCCGCTTCTGAGAGCGGGACGGGAACCGGTCGGCATTCTGCTCTTCCTCGCACCGGAAGAGAATACGTTCACGCCCGATCTGGTCGAGCTGCTCGGGCGGCTCGCGGAGAACGTCTCCTTCGCACTCGACAATTTCGAGCGCGCCGAGGAGAAGGCCCGCACCGAAGCGCAGAAGGAGCGCCTGACGCGCATGTTCGCGGCGCTGAGCGCGACCAACGAGGCGATCATGCGCGCGAAGTCGCGGGCCGAGCTGTTCGACCTCGTCTGCCTTGCGGCGTCGAACGGCGCCAAGTTCACCTCGACCACGATCGCGCTGGCAAGGGCCGGCAGTGATCGGCTGGAAATCGTAGCGAGCGCGGGCCCGTCCGCCGACACCACCCGTAATGTGCGGCTCTCCGTCGATCCGGAGCGGCCCGAAGGACGTGGGATGAGCGGCACGGCGTTCCGCACGCGCCAGCCCTGCATCAGCAACGACTATCTCAACGACGACCGCGTGAGCGCCTTCCACGCCATCGTGCGCGGCGACGGCGCGCGGTCGGGGGCCGCGTTTCCGCTGATCGCGCATGACCACGCGGTCGGCGTCATGATCTACATGTCCACCGAACCGGCGACCTTCACGCCCGAATTCGTCGACCTGCTGCAGCGCCTCGCCGACAACGTCTCCTTCGCGATGGAGAATTTCGATCGCGCGGACGAGAAGAACAAGGCCGACGAGCGTATCGAATACCTCGCCTCGCACGACAGCCTGACCGACCTGCCGAACCGCGAGACCTTCAACGGGCTCTTGCGCGAGGCGATCGACGCGGCGCAACGCCACGATCACCGCTTTGCGGTGCTGTTCATCGACCTCGACCGCTTCAAGGTCATCAACGATTCGCTGGGTCACGAGGCGGGCGACCTGCTCCTGCTCGAAGTGGCGAACCGCCTGCGCGGCGCCCTGCGGGCGAGCGACGTGGTCGCGCGCCTCGGCGGCGACGAGTTCGTGGTGATCCTTGACCAGTGCGGCGAGATCGAGGACGTCCAGCGCATCGCCACCGGGCTGCTCGCCGCGCTCGCCGAGCCCATGCAGCTGGCCGGCCACGAGTGCCATTCCACCGCCTCGATCGGCATCGCGATGTATCCGGCCAACGGCTCCGACGCGCAGACGCTGACCAAGAACGCCGACATGGCGATGTACCTCGCCAAGGAGGACGGCAAGAACGGCTATCGCTTCTTCTCCAACGAGGTGAAGACGCAGTCGATCGAGCGGCTGTCGCTGGAGAGCGCGCTGCGCCGCGCGCTGGAGCGCGAGCAGTTCTCGCTCAACTACCAGCCCAAGGTGGACATGGCGACGGGTCAGATCACGGGCGTCGAGGCGCTACTGCGCTGGGCGCATCCCGATCTCGGCAACGTCTCGCCGGCACAGTTCATTCCGCTCGCGGAGGAAACCGGGCTGATCGTGCCGATCGGCCGCTGGGTGCTGAAAGAGGCCTGCGCGCAGGCCATGGCCTGGCAGCGCCGCGGCCTGCTGCCGCTGTCGATGGCGGTCAACCTGTCGCCGCGGCAGTTTGCGGACGAGCATCTGTTGCAGGACGTCGACGAGGCGCTGGCGGCCTCCGGCATGTCGCCGGTGCTGCTCCAGCTCGAGGTCACCGAGAGCATGATGATGCGCAATGTCGGCCGCGCGCTCAAGGTGCTCGACTCCATCCAGAGCCGTGGCATCCGTCTCGCCATCGACGATTTCGGCACTGGCTATTCGTCGATGTCGCTGATGAAGCACTTCCCGATCGACACGATCAAGATCGACCGCTCCTTCGTGCGCGACCTGCCGCAGGATTCGGAGGATCAGGCCATCGCGCAGGCGATCATCAGCATGGGCAAGGCCCTCGGCATGACCGTCGTCGCCGAAGGCGTCGAGAACGCCGAGCAGGAGGCATTCTTGCGCGCCCATGGCTGCGACGAGATGCAGGGCTTCCTGATCTCTAAGCCGCTGCCGGCGCGGCAGATGGGCGAGCTGCTGCGGCCCATGGCGCTGCCCGTCGCGCCGCCGCTCCAGCCGGAAGCGACCGGCGAAGACGCAGGCTCAGGGCTGAAACGCGCTGTCGTCTGACGGCTGCGGGTGCAGCTCGCGCACCTCGTGCTCTTCCCCCTCGGACTTGCTCGGAAAGTCCTGGGGACCGGTCAGTGACGTCTGCTCGGTGAACAGCGCGAGAATGGCGCGCGCGCCCTCGGCGAAGCTCGTCCCTTCGCTCACGTTCAACGCGCAGCAGCTTGTTGCGCTCATCGGCTCCTGGTCGTCGACCACGGCCATCGCGGGCCCCCACCACCAGGCGGGCGCGGGCGAACGCTCGTTCTCCGGCACCACATGCCAGCGGACGAACTCCTCCATCACGCGCTCGAATTCCAGGCGGGCAGCCTGATGCATGTGGTCGATGCTCCCGGAATCGCGTCCGACGACGGGTCGACACGCTGACTAGATCGTCACGTCGCTCGGAAAAATCGGCTCGTGCAAGCGAACCGAACCATGAAAGGCCGACATCGCCGTCGGCAATGCGGATCGCGCGGCTGTCGGCAATGTGCCGGCGCAGCCGCGACAAGTCATTCTAGCCGCTGCAGGGCACGGCAAGCAAGCGATCGGAGCCGCGATTGCCTAACGCGGCCTGAACGGATGCGCCTTCTGGTGCCAGGCCCAGGCCGTGCGGACGATCGTCGGCAGGTCGGAGTGACGCGGCACGAAGTTCAGCACCTTTCTTGCAGCAGAGGGATCGGCGACCAGAAAGGTGGGATCGCCGGCGCGGCGCGGCTTGATCGTGTGCGGCACCTCGCGCCCGGTCTCCTGCCTGATGGCGTCGAGGATCTCGCGCACGGAAAAGCCGGAGCCGGTGCCGAGATTGAAGCTGCCGCCGGCATGGCCTTGCTCCAGAAGCCTCAAGGCCGCCACATGCGCCGCCGCAAGGTCCGTGACATGGATGTAGTCGCGGATCGCGGTGCCGTCGGGCGTGTCGTAATCGTCGCCGAACACCGCGAACTCGACATGGCCCTGAAGCGCCATCATCGCGCGGGGAATGAGGTGGGTTTCGTTGTCGCGCAGCTCGCCGATGCCACCGGCCGGATCGGCGCCGCTGGCGTTGAAATAGCGCAGGCAGAACGCGCCGAAGCCATAGGCCGTGCGGTAATCGGCGAGCATGCGCTCGATCATCAATTTCGACGCGCCGTAAGGATTGATCGGCGCGCAAGGAAAGTCTTCCGGTAGCGCCTTGGAATCGGCGTTACCGTAGACGGCGCCGGTCGAGGAGAACACGATGCGATGGCAGCCCGCGTTGCGCATCGCCTGCAGCAGCGACAGCGTGCCCTGGACGTTGTTGATGTAATACTTCTGCGGGTCGGTCATGGATTCCCCGACGAGGCTCGCCGCCGCGAAATGCATCACCGCCGTGATCTTGTGGTCGGCGAAGGCGCGCGCCAGCGCCGCGCCGTCGAGCAGATCGCCCGTCACCAGCGGGCCCGATACGAAGCTGCGATGACCTGTCGAGAGATTGTCATAAACGACGGGCTGATAGCCGGCGGCGGACAATGCACGGCAGGCATGCGAGCCAATATAGCCAGCGCCCCCGGTGACGAGGACGGTCGGTCGGTCGGTCATGTCGTATTCTGCTCTTCTCTTAGCGGAGGGGGCGGTTGCGGCTGAAGAGAAGATAGAGCGCGCGGGGGTTGGTGGTCAAATAACGCCAGAGCAGACGGCGCGGCTCGAGCAGGGTGCGCCAGACCCATTCGAGCCCGATCTTCTGCATCCATTGCGGCGCGCGGGAACGACTGCCTGACAAGAAGTTGAACAATCCGCCGGATGTCTTGATGACGCCAACATTGGTCAGATGCGGCGTGAATTCCTTCACGAATGCCTGTTCGTTGGGCACACCGAGCGCGACCCACAGATAGTCCGGTGCCAGGGCGTTGATCTCCTCGACCTTGGCACGCAGCGCCTCGCCGCGCAGATAGCCGTGGCTGTGCCCGACGATCTTGAGACGTGGATACATTTTCTGGACGTTCGCGACCGCCGCGGCGTTCTCGGCCTCGCTTGCGCCGAACATGTAGAAGGTGCGGCCGGCGGCTTCGGCCTTGCGCGCGACGACGTGGAACAGGTCCGTGGTTGCGACGCGCTCCGGCAGCGGGAACCAGGATTGCAGCTTTGAAGCGGCGACCAGCGGCTGTCCGTCGGCGTTGATCAAATCGGCGGCACGGAACAGCTGCTCGGTCTGCGGCTCGGTCGAGCAGCGCGCCAGCACCTCGCCATTGGCCGAGGTCAGGAACAGCGGACGGCCGATGCGATGGTCGGGATTCGTCGCCTCGATCATGAAATCGGCGGTCTCTTCCAGGTCGATCGCGGCCATGCGAAGTCCGCCGACGGTGATTCTCGGCACCTCGGCAGTTGCTGCCCGTCCGTCGAGGTTGACGCGGCGCTCAAGCATATTGTCTGCCTCGCTGGCGCGTTTGCATTGCAGGGGTGAGCTCGTCGAGCACGACGCCGACGAGCTTGCGCTCGGCCGGGCCGAGCGCGGCTAGGATCTCTTCCAGGCTGTCGTTGACGTCGAGGCTGGTCGGCAGCACGGCCACCAGCGAGTCGATGTCCTCGAGCAGCTTGCGGCCGCCGGCCGCGAGCGGAATGGCCGGGCCGTCGAGGATCACGAGATCATAGCCGCCCGCGGAATGGGCCTGCACAATCGCCTTGTGGATGGCATCGGCGGCTTTGCCGGCGTCGCCTTCGGCGGCCGGCAGCACCGAGATGCCGTTGACCGTCTTGATCTCGCGCGCGTCCTTGCTGCCGATCGAGAGCCAGCCGAGCCTGCTCGGCTCGCTCTTGCCGGGACGGATGACCCTGTTCGTGAGCGAGCGCCCCTGATGGTCGGCATCGATCATCAGCACGCAGGCGCCGTCGCGTGCGGCCGCCAGCGCGAAGTTCAGCGCGGCCACGCTGCGGCCGCTGGTCTTGCCGGTGCCGACGAGCGCAACGACCGGCATCGCCTTGGCGCCGGCGCGCCGCGTCACCGCGGCGCGCATGTCGCGCCAGGCGTTGAGCAAGCTCGTCATGGGAAAGCCGGGGCGCAGCGTCGGCCAACCAAGCCGCGTGAGATCGACGCCGCCGCCGGTGGGAAGTATGGCGCCGAGCGTATGGATGACGTCGGCCTCCTGGAAGCGTGCGATCAGCGGCTTCTCGATCGCTGGCTGCTCGACCATCGAAGGCTGCAGCGGGGGCGCGGCAAGTTCCGGCATGGACGGCGCAGCTTCAGGAGCGCGCGGGGCCTGGCGCGGCTGAGCAACCTCCGCAGCGCGCGGGAGCTCCGGTGCTCGGGACGCCTGCGGCGCCGGCGAGCGCTCACGCCGGGCGGGTGTCGGCGTCGCGGGCGCGGCTGCACCGGCGAAAAGCAAATCTGCCACGACGAACCAGCTCGATGCTGCGATCGCCCCGAAGATGAAGCCGATCATGGCGAACAGGCTCATGGCGGGCGGGAACGAGCGCCGCTGCGGCACCGTCGCCTCGCCGATGATGCGGGCGGCCGAGGTGTTCAGGCTCTCCTGCTCCTCGGTCTCGCGGGAGCGCTTGAGAAAGGACTGATAGACCTCACGGCTTGCGTCGGCCTCGCGCTCGAGCTCGCGCAGGCGCACGGCGGCCTGGCTGAGCTGAACGCTCTGCCGCTTCTGCGCTTCCAGCGCCCGGTTGAGCGAGGCTTCGTAGTCGCGGGCGCGCGTCAAATCGTTCTTGGCGGACTGGGCGAAGCGGTCGATCTCTTCGTTGATGGTGCGCTTGAGGTCCTCGACCTGCTTCTCGGTCTGGCGCAGCGCGGGATGGCGCGGCCCGAGCTCGCTGGCCTGCTCCGCATATTTCTTGCGGGCGTCCGCATATTGCGCGCGCAAATTCGCAATGGTCGGCGATTGCAGCGCCTCCGGAATCGCGCCGGCATCGGCAGCGGTGCGGCGGCTCGCCTCGATCTGGTCGAGCCGCGCCTGCGCGTCCATCGTCGCCGCGCGGGCCGCGGAAAGCCGCTGGTTGCTGGCAGAGAGCTGCTGATCGCTGATCAGCGCATCCTGGGTGCCGACGAAATTGTTCTGGGCCTTGTAGGTCGCCAGCGCGGTCTCGGCGTTACGCAGCCGGTCGCGCAGCTCATTCAGGCGGCTGGAGAGATCGTTGGTGGCGCGCCGTGCCGCCGAAGCCTGCGACTTGCGGGACTCGGCGAGATAGGCATTGGTCAGCGTGTTGGCGAGCATCGCCGCCTTGGCGGGATCCGTCGACCAGACCTCGATGTCGACGATGAAGCTCTTCTCGGTTTTGCGGATCGCGATGTGCTTGTTCAACGCATCGAGCGCCGCGAGCTCCACTTCCCTCTTCTCCGCAGCGGAGGGCGCGCGCGGCTGCAGGCCGATCAGGCCGAGCAGCGACGACATCAGGCTCCGAGCCTCACCGCCTCCGAATTCCGGATCCTTGTCGAGGCCGGCCTGCTGGATCACCTGGAGCAGCACGCTGTTGGAGGTGATCAGGCGCGCCTGGCTCTCCACCACCATGGCCATGCCGGTGACGTCCTGGGCCCGGGGCGTGAGCTCGCGGTCGACGAGCTGAAGCTCGCGCGGGTCGACATAGAGCTGAGCGGTGGCGGTGTAGCGAGGCGTCACGCTCTTGCCGATGGTGACGGCAAGCGCCGCACCGAGCAGGGCGGCCGCGGCGATCGCGACCTTCCGCCGCCAGAGCAGATGGGCGAGCTCCAGCACGTTGAAGCCGGCCTGAGGCTTCCGTTGCTCGGCCTCTGGTCTGGCTCGATCGATCGGCTGGCTATAATCAAGCATGATCCCCAGCTTTCATTCCAAGTGCCGCGGGCTGAGGGGTTACTCTTCGCTTTACGCCACGCACCCGGGATATAGGTGCCCAATCAACGCAACAGGGAAAATTAACCATACTCATTGAGGGACTATTCACCGAAATGGCAAACAAAGCGTTTAAGCGCATGCCATCCCTCGGCGCGTCCCTATGACGCCCGCGATACCCGCCGCTTCCAGGAATTAACGG
Source organism: Bradyrhizobium sp. NBAIM18 (assembly GCF_020193825.1). NCBI lineage: Bacteria > Pseudomonadati > Pseudomonadota > Alphaproteobacteria > Hyphomicrobiales > Nitrobacteraceae > Bradyrhizobium > Bradyrhizobium sp. NBAIM18. Next base: position 82,217 of record NZ_JADYVO010000010.1, on the reverse strand, counting down.
TTCGTTACCGCGCGCAGCATGGCCGCGAGCCGTCGTTCGTCCGTTGGTGGGCCGCGCACGTGCCATCGCCGTCAGATCCTCCGAAGGATGACGTGATAGTCGCCGCGGCGGACGTCGGTGCCGCGCGGCAGCACGGCATTGAGCACCGCGGCGCCGGCGTCGACCAGGGCCGCAACCAGCGGCTTGCGCCGGCGCATCTCGGGATAGCGCGGACTTTCGACCTCACGACGATAGATCATCTCGAGGCCGTTGGCGGCCGCGAATGCTTCCAGCCGGGGCAGCGTCACCAGCGGATGGAAGAACGTCGGGAACGGCGGCTCGCCCGGCAGGCCGGCGTCCTTGATGCCGCGGATGTGCCGGTAGAACCAGACGTGAAACCAGTGCGGCGAATATTTGGTGACGACCCCGGAGAGCGAGCGCGGATTCGGTGCGCCGATCAGGATCATCCCGCCGCGCCTCAGCGCATCGCGGAAGTTCAGGAGCGCGGCGTCGACATGGGGCAAGTGCTCGATCACGTTGTAGCAGATCACGAGATCGAAAGTGTCGCGGGCGAAGCGGTAGGTCTGGACGTCGCCGAGGATCGACTCGTCGGCGTAGGTGTTGTTGCGGACCTGGTCCTCGTCGATGTCGACCACGGTGACCTTGCTGCGGCTCAGCAATTCCGGTGGCAGAACGCTGCACGAGCCGCCGCCCGCCTCATAAATCGCGAGCCGGCCCTGCGGCAGCTCGCGGCACAGCACGTCGTGGACGGCGAGCAGGCTGTCGCGGGCTTCGCCGGGAACGAGATCATGGAGCGCCTCGGCATATGGTGCAGCCGCGGGGAATTGGATCGCCGTGGCTGTCGCGAAATCGATCGGGGCTGGCTTGTTCATGGATTCTGACCGCGCTTGTTCTATTCAAATTTACAGGAAAAAATGCGCCTGCCCGAAGAGCAAATCCGATGCCGCACCATCTCACCGATCGCAGTGCTTACGGCCCGGTTAATGCGCATGCGCATTAACTACGGTATTGTTCATGTTGGAGCGTTGCCGGCGCATGGACCGCCAATTGCAGCATGACGCGCGGCGAACTTGGTGGCTATGTACCGCGCGGCAGCCGTCCATTTTGAGACGCATCCGTCCCGCGGCGATGTGCCGTCGTGGGACGCGCGATCGAAGCAGGGATTCTTCAATACATCTCGGACATCTAGACCTCATGACATTGATCCCGACAGACCTGTCTGCGGCCCGGATTGCGGCTGCCGTGCGCGATCCCAACCGGGAGATCGTGGCGAGCTCTCGCGTCATCGACCTGTCGGTCGGCATCATCGTCTGTGTTCCCTGCTTCCGTCGTCCGCAACACCTGCGCCTGACGCTGGAGTCGCTCGCGAACCAGCGCACTCCGCGCTCCTTTGCCGTCGTCATGGTCGAGAACGATGCGGTGCGGCGCGAAAGCGCGCCGGTTGCCGCGGAGTTTCTGGCCGCTGGAAGACTCCAGGGCGTCTGCCTCATCGAGAAGCGACAGGGGAATTGCCAGGCGATCAATGCTGCCTTCGAGACGGCGCAGCAGCTGTTTCCCGCCGCTAACCGTTTCCTGATGATCGACGACGACGAGATCGCATCAAGCGACTGGCTCGAGCTGATGGTCCGCACCGCGGAGGCGACCGGCGCCGACGTGGTCGGCGGGCCGGTGCTGCCGGTCTTCGACGACGACAGCAAGCCCTGGCTTTCGCGTCATCCCGCCTTCTGTCCCGCCTACGACTACAGCGGTGCGGTGCCGCTGATCTACGGCTGCGGCAATTGCCTGATCACGCGTGCCGTCTTCGAGCGGTTCGACCGTCCCGCGTTCGACCTGCGCTTCAATTTTCTCGGCGGCGGCGATTGTGATTTCTTCGTGCGGTGCCGTGACGCCGGTATGCTGTTCCACTGGACGGCGGAGGCCGTCATCACCGAGACCGTGCCGCGTAGCCGCACCAGCCTCGGCTGGATCGCAAAGCGCGGCTTGCGCATCGGCGCGATCAATTATCGTGTGCAGTACAAAGCCGCCCCGAGCGCAGCAGCGCGGGCGCGGGTGTTTGCGCAGATGCTGGGCCGCTTGCCGCTGTCGCTGCTTCGCGCCGCCGCCTTGTTGCCGTCGTCGAAAGCCGTCGTCGCGATGCATCCCGTGATGGTTGCGTCTGGCGCCGCCCTGGCGGCCCTCGGCCTCGAGCCGAAGCCTTACGAGGCCTCGAAGATCGCGTCCTGACGCGGCGAGGATTAGATACCGAAACGGGCGAGGGCGACCCGGATTGCCGAGCGCGGCAGCGATTTGAGCGACTGGCGGCCGATCATCGCGAGATAAGCGAACGCCTGGCGATACCTGCCGAAGCGGACCGCTTGCATCGCCGAGTAGGTGACGAGATGAATCTCGGCGGCAAGGCGCAGCCCGGCTGTCATGTGCTCGGGCAATCTCGCCAGGATCAACCCGTCATCGAACACCCGCGCGATGGCCGGGAAGAAGTCCCTCGGCGTCCGGACCGCGGCGTTCATGGTGTTGGCGGTGTGAAGACGATAATCGAGCAGCAACTCCGGCGCGAACGCGAACTCCCCGATCGCAGCGAGGCGGCACCAGCAATGCCAGTCCTCGCAATATTTGAGGGACGTATCGAAGCCGCCGATGGCGCGGAAAGCTTCCGCGCGTGCGAGCGCGATGCCGCCATTGACGATGAAATTGCCGGCGGCGAGCCGCGTCAGCACGTCTCCGGACGGCTTCCGGCGCCCCTTCAACAGGCCGCGCCGGCCGATCTGGCGGCCTTCGCTGTCGATGGTGTTGTAATCGCCATAGACGAGAACGGCGCGCGGCGCGCCACGCGCTGCAGCGAGCAGCGCCGCTACCGCGCCGGGGCGCAGGCGGTCGTCGGCATCGAGGAAGAGCAGCCACTCGCCGCTTGCCTGTCTTGCGCCGAGGTTGCGTGCGGCCGATACGCCCGCGGAATCGTTGCGGAACAAGTGCAGCCGCGGGTCACGCATGCCGCGGACGATCGCAACGGTTTCGTCGTCCGAGCCGTCGTCCACGACGATCACCTCGGTCACCTCGCGCTGCGCCAGAGCGCTGGCGAGCGTTTCGCCGACATAGGCCGCAACGTTCTTGGCCGGAATGATGACCGATACCGGTGTGGTCGAGCCGACCTGAAGCGGAAAGCGCGCCGGCGCTGCCGCGCGGGAGGCGGCTGGCAGTTCGAGAACCTCTTCAGCGGTGATCAAGCTACGGCTCGCCTTTAATGATCCGTTAACCAGGACCCATGTGCCGCGCTGGTAACGCGGGCGATCTACAAGTCCAGCGTGCGCGCATGATACTCGCATTGCGCTCGAACCGTTGCCGAGAAGGGCCGTGTGCCGCCGGTTTCGTAGAATAACGTTAAGCCGCTGGCATTAAGCCTGTGGCAAATTTGGAAGAGTGCGGCGGCCTGTCCCGTGCGAGAATACGCATCGGAATGCCGCGGATGGAATCCCGTGCCCGCAAACAGGTTCGAACACGGCCCCGATACGATGATCCTGAACCTCTTTTACGAGGACAAGGATGACCGCTGGTTTCCGGGCGACCGGCATCTGCGTCGCATCGCCCGCCGGTTGTTGCTCGGCGAGCCGCGCATGAGTGGCCAGCTGCGCGTGTTCCTCAATCTCTGTGCGGGGCTCGACCGGCTCGGCATCCGCTACCGCGTCAACGATTACGGTTACATCGCGGAACATCCCGACGAGCTTGCCTGTATCGTCGGGCGCACGTTCCTGCTCGACAAGTTCGTATGGAAGAACCCGATCCTGCTCGGCGCTGCCGCCCACAATCATCCGCTCGACGACCCTGATCTATTCAAGCGCCTGCCGGTGAAGAAGGTCGTGGTGCCTGGTCCCTGGTACGTCGATATGTACCGTCCATACTGGCCCGACACCGAGGCCTGGCCTGTCGGCATCGACACGAATCTCTGGGCGCCGTCGGCTCGAGCCCAAAAGACCGTCGATGTCCTGATCTACGACAAGGTGCACTGGGATCGCGAGCGCTACGCGCCGGAGATGATCGAGCCCGTGCGCGCCCGGCTCGTCAGGGAAGGCCGCTCGTTCACGGAGCTGCGCTACGGCAGCTACAAGGAGGCAGATTATCAGGCTGCGCTCGCGCGTTCGCGCGCGATGATCTTCCTGTGCCAGAGCGAGAGCCAGGGCATCGCCTATCAGCAGGCCTTGTCGTGCGGCGTCCCGGTGTTTGCCTGGGATCCGGGCGGGCCATGGCGCGACCGCGATTATTATCCGCACCGCGTGCAGTTCGCGCCGGTGTCGTCAGTGCCGTACTGGGACGAACGCTGCGGCGTCAAGTTCACCGACATCGCCGGCTTCGAGGCGGGCTGGGACAATTTCTGGGCCGGGTGCACCGCGGGCGCGTTCGATCCGCGCGGCTACATCCTGGACAATCTCACGCTGGAGCAACGGGCGCTGCAATATTACGAGATCGCGCGGAGCATCATGCGGCAGCCCGCGATGTCGCAGACCTCCGCAAGGCCCGTTGACGAAGCCTCGGAAGGGTTGAGCCGCGACCCCAAGCTTCGCCGGCGTTACCAAATGTCTTGAGCCATGGACCGCAGTGCCGCCAACATGACCGACGTCGAGGCCCGTTCGTTCGGCTATATCCTGCGTGATCGCCTCGCAGGGCTCGATGCCGTGCAGGTGGCGCGCTGCCTCGTCGCGGTCGGGGCGCTGCTGCTGGTGCTGGTGACACTCGATCCGTTCCCGGACCTGCGCAATCCCGACGTCACCATGATCGTCGGCGGACGAATGGCGCTGACCTATATCGCCTGGGGCCTGCTGGCTGCGGTCGCTATCCTGTGTGTCGCTGCCACCGATGCGCCCGCGCTGAAGAGCCTGGTGACGCCGCTGCATCTCTGCCTGCTGGGCTGGCTTGTGATCAACATCGTGTTCTCCGAAAGCCGCGGCGTTTCGATGCAGCGATTCGTGCTCACGGTCAGCGTGACGTCGCTCGCCATCGTGTTGCCGTTGCTGCCGCCGACGCGGCGCAGCTTCAACCTTTGCCTGGGCGGCGCCGCGCTCGTGCTGCTCGCGCTGTGCTATCTCGGCGTCTTCCTCGCGCCGCAATATGCGGTCCACACGGCGCTCGACGTCACCGAGCCGCAGCTTGCCGGCGACTGGCGCGGCAGCTTTGGCCACAAGAACATCGCCTCCGCCGTGATGACCATCCTGGTCTATGTCGGCATCTACCTGTCCGCCGTCGGCTCGTTCGTGATGGGGCCTGTGATCGCCGTGCTGGCCGGCACCTTCCTGATCTTCACCGGCGGCAAGACGTCCTCGGTGCTGTGCCTTGCGATCTACGTGCTCGCTTCGCTGGTCTATGTCACGCCAAGCCTGTGGCTGAAGCGGCTCATCTGCTTCGTGCCGCTGATTGCGATGAACCTGTTGACCGTCGGCAGTGTCGTCAGTCCGGTGCTGGCGGAGATGACACGGCTGCTTCCGCTCGATCCCACCTTCACCGGGCGCTCCGCGATCTGGGATTTCGCGCTCGCGGCCGTCGCCGAGAAGCCGATCATCGGCCACGGCTATTCTGCGTTCTGGGACGACGTGAGTGCGCGGGCCACCGCGGAAGGAGCCGAATGGGCGACATCGGCGGCGCACAGCCACAATAGCTACCTCGATCTCGCGGTCACGATCGGTCTGCCGGGGCTGCTGCTGGTGATCCTCATCTTCGTGCTCGCCCCGCTCCGCAATTTCCAGACAGCGCAGGCTCACAGCCGCAGTGGCGCACTGGCCAAGCTGTTCCTGACCGTGTGGCTGTTCGGCCTGTACTACGGTGCCACCGAGACCTTCCTGCTCGAACGACAGAATCCGATCTGGTTCATGTTCGCGCTGGCGGTGGCCGGCCTGCACTTCCTGGCGAGGTTCCAATGCATCGAGCAGACCGAGCCCCGCGCATGACCTTCCTCAGCGTTGATCAGCCCGACGATTTTGCGTCCAGCGCGTCGGCCATTGCGGTCGATTTCCTGCGTGACTGGCGGCACGCGGCCTCGCGCCTGAGCGCCGGGCACCGCACCGCCTTCCAGCATGCTAACTGGCTCGGCGCCTGGTACGAGTCGTTTCACGACGTCGGGCCACTGATCGCCGTGATCTCCGATGCTGCCACCGGCAAGGACATCGCAGTCGTGCCGATGATCAGCCATGTCAGGCGCGGCATCCGCATCGTCGAGTTCGCGGACCTCGGCGTCTCCGACAACAACGCACCGATCCTGGCGCTCGATGCCTCGTTGGATGCGGGAACGGCGGACGCGATCAACACGGCGCTGATCGGCGCGTTGCGCGCGCTGCCCGATCGTCTCGATCTGCTCCGCCTGAAGAAGATGCCGGCAGAGGTCGGCGGCAAGCCGAATCCGCTGGTATCGCTCGGCCGGATCGGATCATCCTCGCTCAACGGCAATCTCGTGTTGATGGGCGACGACTATGGCGGCTATCAGGCCGCGATCAAGCGCCTGCAGATGCCGCGCTGCTGGCGGGTCTTCAGCCGTCTTGCCGGTGCGCGGTTCGAGATCGCCCCCGACGTCGGGCGTGCGCACGAGCTGTTGGACGTGATGGATCTCCAGCAGCAGGCACGCATGCAAAAGCTCGGCTCGCGGTTCGTTCTCAACGACGAGACCCATGCGCGATTCTATCGCGAGGTCGTCCGCCGGGGCCTCGCGGGAGGTTATGCCATGGTCTCGGCATTGGTGTGCGAGGAAGGCATTGTCGCCACCGCGCTCGGCGTCAAGCATGGCGCGACCTATGTCCTGCTGCGCATCAGCCATGGCGGCGATCAATGGTCGAGCTGCTCGCCGGGTCTGCTCGTCACCGAGCGCACCCTGGCGGCGCTGCATGCGCAAGGCCTGCGCCGTTTCGACCTCAGCATCGGCAATCAGGACTACAAGCGGCGCCTCGGCGCCGAGAGGGTGCCGCTGACCGATGTCAGCGTCGCGCTGTCCTGGCGCGGCCTGCCCTTCGCCTGGCGCGATCACGCCGCGCAGGGCCTTCGGCGCTATCCGAAGCTCGCCTCCCTCGCGGCGAGGGCGATGGGCAAGGGAGCGCGCTGACGCCACGCAGGGTTGCAAGGTCACTCGAACATCGCGCTCGATGTGTTATCGTCGCCGCAATAGCGGAGGCGACATGGAAGACCGTTCGGCCAAATATCGTGCATTCTATGCGCAGTTGATCAGCGCGGCGGCGAAGGCTGCGGACCCTCGCCTCGAGCAGGCCTTTCGGACCGTCAGGCGCGAGCCGTTCGCCGGGCCCGGGCCGTGGTCGATCTGTCTCGGCGGTCATCCCTATGTGGTCACGCCTGACGATGATCCCGCCTTCCTCTATCAGAACGCACTGTTGGCGCTGGACCCGGCGCGCGGTCTAAACATCGGCATGCCCGGAGCGCACGCCTATTGGCTCAGCGGCTGCGCCGTGAAGGAAGGCGAGACCGTGGTCCAGATCGGCGCCGGCAGCGGCTATTACACCGCCATTCTGGCGTATCTCGTCGGTCCCGGCGGCCGCGTTCACGCCTATGAGATCGATGAACGTCTGGCGGGACTTGCGCGCGATAATCTGAAGGACGTCGCCCATGTGGACGTGCGCGGACGGTCGGGCATCGCGGCGGATCTGCCGGAGGCCGACGTGATCTATGTCTGCGCGGGCGCGGCACAGCCGGCGCCGGAATGGCTCGATGCGCTGCGGCCCGGCGGGCGGCTGGTGTTTCCGCTCGCGCCCGAAGGCATGTACGGCGGCATGTTGATGATCACGCGGCCGGATGACGGTGAAATCTGGCCGGCGAAATTCCTCAGTCGCGCCCAATTCATCGGCTGCGCGGGATTGCAGGATGCCGAGGCCGGCCGGCGATTGGGCGAAGCGTTCACGAAAGGTTGGGAAGGGGTGCAGTCGTTGCGGAGAGAGGGCGTCCCCGACGAGACATGCTGGTTTGCCGGCGAGGGCTGGTGGCTTTCGACGGCGCCCGCACCTCTACCGACGGAGCCGGTTCGGCCTCACGCCGACATCACGCAGATTTAGCGGTGACCGTATCCCAATTCCGGATTGGGGCGGCATTCCCCGACTGAGAATGCCGCCCGGGTTGCATCAGCCATGCAGCTTTTTGGCGGTCTCCGCGATCTGGCGGCCCTGATAGCGCGCGCCGGCGAGCTCGTTGGCGCTGGGCTGGCGGCTGCCGTCGCCGCCGGTGATCGTGGTGGCGCCATAGGGCGCACCGCCCGTGACCTCGTCGAGCTTCATCTGGCCGGCAAAGCCGTAATTCATGCCGACCACGACCATGCCGAAATGCAGCAGGTTGGTGATGATCGAGAACAGCGTGGTCTCCTGGCCGCCGTGCTGGGTCGCGGTGGCCGTGAAGGCACCGCCGACCTTGCCGTGCAGCGCGCCCTTGGCCCAGAGCCCGCCGGCCTGGTCGAGGAAGTTCGCCATCTGCGAGGCCATGCGGCCGAAGCGGGTGCCGGTGCCGACGATGATCGCGTCGTAATTGGCGAGGTCCTCGATCTTGGCGACCGGCGCGGCCTGGTCGAGCTTGTAATAGGAGGCTTTCGCGACCTCGGCCGGCACCAGCTCGGGCACGCGCTTGATGTCAACGGTCGCGCCGGCCTCGCGCGCGCCTTCGGCGACGGCATTCGCCATCGCTTCGATATGGCCATAGGCGGAATAATAGAGGACAAGAACTTTGGTCATGGTGGTCTCCGTTGGGATTGGGTGAGGTGATTGGTTGCTTGATCGTCACGCCGCGTCGACGAGCACGAGCTCGGAATCTTCGAGCGCCGTGATCTTCAGCTTGGCCTCGTCGCGGATCGCGGCGCCGTCGCGGGCATTGACGCGGACGCCGTTGATCTCGACGGCGCCTGCCGCCGGCACCAGATAGAGATGCCGCGACGTCTGCGGCTCATACTCCGCGCTCTCGCCCGCCTTCAGCGTGGTGGCGAGCACCCGGGCATCGGCGCGGATCGGCAGTGCGTCCGTGTCGCCGGCAAAGCCGCTCGCGATGGTGACGAGCCTGCCGGAGCGGTCTGCCTTCGGAAACGGCTTCGAGCCCCAGGTCGGCTGTCCGCCGCGCATCGCCGGCTCGATCCAGATCTGGAAGATCCGCGTCCTGGTCGGCTCGAGATTGTACTCGGAGTGGCGGATGCCGCTGCCGGCGCTCATCACCTGCACGTCGCCCGCTTCAGTGCGGCCCTCGTTGCCGAGGCTGTCCTGATGGGTGATCGCGCCTTCGCGCACATAGGTGATGATTTCCATGTTGGCGTGGGGATGGGCGGGAAAGCCGGTGTTGGGCGCGATCTCGTCGTCATTCCACACGCGCAAGGCGCCGTGGCCCATGTTGTTCGGGTCGTAATGGCCAGCGAACGAGAAATGATGCTTGGCCTTGAGCCAGCCGTGATCGGCGCCGCCGAGCTTCGCGAAAGGTCTGAGTTCGATCATCTGTGCAATTCCTTGATGTCCCGATTGATCTGTTGGATAAGCCTTCGCCTGTGGTATAGAAATAGAAACTGTTGAAACGCATTGTTTCTCTAAATGCCCCATCAGGATCGACTGCCATGGCAAAGCTCCCAGACTTCGAAGCGCTCGCGATCTTCGCCAAAGTCGTGGAGCTGCGATCTTTTGCGGGGGCTGCGAGCGAGCTTGGGATGTCAAAGGCCACGGTGTCCAAGGCGGTCACGCGATTGGAGGAGCGGCTCGGCGCGCGGCTGTTCAACCGCACCTCGCGCCGGCTCGCGCTGACCGATGCCGGCCACAAGCTCGCCGAACGCGCGACGCGCCTCTTGGCCGACGGCGAGGCCGCCGAGAACGAGGCGCTGGCGCAGTCGGTGGCGCCGCGCGGCCTGGTGCGGCTCGCCGTTCCCATGACGTTCGGTATCAAGGCCGTGGCGCCGCTGCTGCCCGAGTTCTTCCAGGCCTATCCGGAAGTCTCCGTCGATCTGCATTTGAGCGATGCGACCGTCGACCTGATCGGCGAAGGTTTCGACATGGCGGTGCGGATCGCGCGGCTGCCGGACTCTTCGCTGATCGCGCGGCGGCTCTTCACCATGCCGCGGTACACGGTCGCCGCGCCGTCCTATCTCAAGAAGCATGGCCGGCCGACGCACCCGATGCATCTCGCCGCACACAAATGCTTCAGCTACGCCTATCTCTCCACGCCCAACGCCTGGCACTACACCAATTCGGCCGGCGAGCAGGCCAGCGTGCGCCCGGGCGGCCAGCTTCGCGTCAACAACGGCGAAGCCGTGATGCCGGCGTTGATCGCGGGGCTCGGCATCGCCGAGCTGCCGGAATTCATCGTCGGTGAGGCGATCTCGTCGGGCGAGGTCGAAGTCATCCTGAAGGACTGGAAGCAGGCGGAAGGCGCCGTGCACCTCGTGACCCCGCCAGGCGGCCCCCGCCCCGCGCGCGTCGAAGCGCTCGCCGATTTCCTCGCAGCCAAGCTGCCGGGCACGTGCAAGCGCCGGCCGAAGAAAGGTGTGAAGGCAGGGTAACTGTCGTCCCGGACAAGCGCGCCCAAAGCGCGCGCGCCGATCCGGGACCCATAGCCACAGGCAGTGTGGCTATGGGGACTCGGAGTGACCTGCTTCGCGCAACGAAAGCGCCCTGTGGTTATGGATCCCGGATCTGCGCTGACGCTTGTCCGGGATGACCGCTCGAAGCGTGCCCACCAACTGCTACGACACCTTCACGCCATGGACCGCGACAACGCGCAGGCTCGGCTTCAGCGTCCCCTCCAATTGTGCCTTCAATTCGTGAACGCGTGGGTCGCTCGACCGCGCCGCGCATACCCCATATTGATGGACGGATCGCGCCAGCGCGCGCCGCGCTTCCGGCGTTTTCGTCAATTCGGGCGTCGAAAGCCGCAACACGATCGCCGCGAGATTCACCAGCATCTCGTCCAAGGCGAGGTCGATGGTTCCAAGATTGTGCATCACTCACTCCCTGGAAGGCCAACGGCGGCTCCGCGTCGGCGTTCCTGGCCACCCCGGACATGGCTAACGCCTGGTAAACGACTTGTCCTTGCCGGTCGCCACGTTAGGCTGGCGAAACAAGAAAATCAGGGAGGGACCACCATGGATCGACGCGATCTCTTGCGCGCCGCTGCGGCATTGCCGTTGCTGCGGGCTGCCTGGCCGGACATTGCCTTCGCGCAAACCTATCCGGCGCGCAACATCACCATGATCGTGCCGTTCCCGGCCGGCGGACAGGCCGATCTCGCTGCGCGACCGGTCGCGACGGCGTTGGAGCGAATTCTCGGCAAGCCCGTGATCGTCGACAACCGGGCGGGAGGCGGCGGCGGATCGGTCGGCAATGCCGCGGCCGCGCGTGCTGAGCCCGACGGTTACACGCTGCTGATGACGCTGTCCTCGCTCGCGGTGCTCCCCGAGGCCGACCGGCTGTTCGACCGACCCGTCGCCTACGAGGTCTCGCAGTTCATGCCGATCGCGCGCGTGCTCGCCGATCCCACGCTGCTCGCGGTGCCGGCCTCGGCGCCCTGGAGAACCGCGCAGGATTTCGTCGATGATGCGAAGAAGCGGCCGGGCCAGATCGCCTATGGCTCGTCCGGGCCGTACGGCACGCTGCATGTGGCCATGGAGATGTTCGCGAGCAGCGCGGGCATCAAGCTGCTGCACGTGCCGTTCCGCGGCGCAGGTCCTGCGCTGACCGCGATCCTCGGCGGCACCGTGCAGGCGATCGCCGCCGCACCCGGCACGCTGAAGCCGCAGGTCGACGACGGCAGGCTGCGCGTGCTCGGCAATTGCGGCGCGCAGCGCATCGCCAGCTTCCCAGACCTGCCGACCTTCCAGGAGCTCGGCTACAAGGATGTCGAGTTTTACATCTGGGCCGGGCTGTTCGCGCAGAGCGCTCTTCCCGCTCCGATCGCGACCCGCCTGCGCGAGGCGATGGCACAGGTGATGGCGAGTCCCGACGTCCTCAAGGCGTTCGAGACCTCGGGCAGTCTCGTCGCCTATCAGGACGCGCCGGCCTTCGCGCAGTTCATCGCCGCCGACAGCGCGCGCCTGATTGCGGCGGTGAAGAAGATCGGCAAGGTGGAGTAGGGCGAGATTCAGAATTCGCTGCGGACCAGGCCGCGCAGCGTGTGACGGTCGTATCCCGGCGCGAACGCGCCCTCGTACGAGGCCTTGAACGATGTCGCGGTCGTCAGATCCCACCGGATTTCGGCGCCGGCGAGCGCCACCGTGCGCGCGCGCTCGACGCCGGTGATCGCGAACGGAATGCCGGGTGCGCCTTCCAGCGCCGCCGTCGCGGTTGCCGCGCTGCCGGTAAACTCATGACGAACGGCAATGGTCGCGCCGAACTGTGCCGCGTGGCCATTCGGCATCATCATGCGCTGGCTACCACGCAGGCCGACCGTGCCATAGCCGAGATCGAAACTGCCGCCCCGCACCAGCTGATTCACCCCCGGCGCACCGGCCTCAGAAAGACTTCCCTGGCGTGTCGCGTACCAGTCGGCCTTGGCAAAGGGCTCGGCAACAAGACCCCATCCTGTCTGGAACGGCCGCGAGATGCCGAGCGAAGCGGCAAAGGTGTTTGCGCGCGAGGCGGCGGTCGCCGTTTCGCCGAGGAACGCGATCGTGCGCGAGGAGTCGAGTGCCGCAAAGGAATAGCTGATGGCGGACGCGAGATTGAAGCCGCCGGCTTCGCCGCGCGCGTAGAGGCCGGCATGTCCGGCATTGGCCTCGATACGGTCGGCGCGGCCCGCCATGCGCAGCTGGCCGGTCGATGCGCCGACCGCAAGGCCTGCCGTAAAGCCCGGCATGTGCCAGAGGTCGGCGCCGAGCGCGGCGCCGGCGATGGTCGTGTTGGTTCCGAAGGCAATGTCGCTCGCGGCCACCTTGTCCCAATTGCCATAGCCGCCAAACCAGACGCTCTGCATCGGCGCCGCGCGGCGGCGGCTCAGCGCCTTGCCGATCGGGTCCGTGGGCTCCGGCGCATAGGCGGACGCGGTCATCCGAACGGTCTCGCCGCGCGATTGCGTTCCGGCATTCCACATGAAGCTCTGGAACATGTCGGCTTGATCCGCGACGAAGCGGCGTCCATCGGCGTGGATTTGTCCGGCCAGGTCGTCGAGGCCGGCCTTGACGCCTGGCGTATTGAGCGCGGCGAGTGTGTTGATCGCAGTGGCCAGCGGTCCCGATGCGCCGCCGAACTGTGCCTGGTCGAGTGCGCCGGCCACCGCGGCCTGGTTCGGCGTCAGCCCCGACAACGTTCCGAAGCCGCCGATCTGCTGCAGCAGGAAATAGACGTTGTTGGCGTCATAGCTGAGCTGCCCTGTGACCAGCGGGCTGCCGGAGCTCGTGAGCGTTGCGAACGTGCCGCTGACGCCGCCGGCCGCCGAGAGGATGGTGTATTGCGTATTGGCGATAAAGCCTGCGCCGAGCGGCACGATCTGCGCCGTGCCGCCGTTGAGCGTCGCGGTGCCCGTTGCCGCGATCTTGTCGGACTGGCCGGCGGGGTTGATCTCGACCTGGAAGGTCGAGCCGGCATTGAAGGCGACGTTGCCGTTGACGTTGAGCGTCCCGATCGAATTGCCGGGCGCGACCATGCCGCCATTGTTGACGACGATTCCGCCGACGGTGCCGGTGCCGCCGAGATAGCCGCCATTGATCGTGACGACCGAGGGCAATGTGCCGTTCACGATCAGGCCGCCCGCGTCCACTGTCGTCGCGCCGTTGAAGGCGGTGGTGCCGGTCAGCGTCCAGACGGAGTTGCCGTTCTTCTTCAGTTCCTCGAACTCGTCAGATTGCAGGCCGGGGCCGAGATTGCCGAGGTCGAACGTGGCGCTGCCAATGCTGCCGAAGTTCAGCGTATCGGTACCGCTCCCGCCGCGAACATTCCCGGTGATCGTCGCGCCCGGCGCGAGGCCGAGCTGATCATCGCCGCCATTCAGCTCGATCGCTCCGCTGCCGCCGCCCGAGATGGTGCCGGCGTTGAAGATGGTGTCGCTGCCGGAAGAGCCCTGGATGGCGAGGAAGAAGCCGCCGGAGATCGTGCCGCCATTGACGAGCGAATTGCCGCCGGCGATGAATTGCACGCCGGTATGGCCGCCGCCGATCGATCCGCTGTCATAGACGAGGACGACATTGCCGCTCGATGTCCCGCTGATCCGGAGTCCCGTCGTGTTTGCGCCGGTGCCGACGGCCGCCCCGCGAATGTTGAGGAGGTTGTCGTTCGAATTGTCGATGACGATGGCTGCTTCGGCGTTGCCCGTACCCTCCGCGATCGCACCGGCGGCGACCGTCACATTGTTGTGGGTCGATCCGTTGGAGAGCAGGACCGCTCCGCTGTAGGTCGAGGCTGTCGCCTGATTGTTGACGGTGACATGCGAGGCGATGGTGCCGTCGAAAACGATCGCAGGTATGCCGGCGCCGGGCAGCAGCGATGTCGTCGTGCCGTCGCCGACATTGACGGTGACGTTGGTGCCGCCGGTGGCGTTGATGTGATCGGTGTTGCCGAGGCCGGTGCAGGTCGCGACATCACCCGAATTGAGCGCGCCGATCGTGCCGGTGCCTGCCACGGTGCAGGCGGCGCGCGCCGGGCTGGACGTCAGGACCGGGAAGGCAAGCACGAGGGGCGCCAGCGCGGTGGTGACCAGCAGCTTGCGGCGAAAGATTGCGGCCGTGGCGACGTTTTGCGCACAGACCGGTCTTGCAGTCGGCATCGACATTCCCCTCATTGCAGCCCATTGCTAGCGGGAACGCCGTCATGCTTCTTGGCGTCAGGCGAAATGCCTTATGGCGAAAGGCGCAAGGCGCCGGTTTGCTTCTGCCCTGTTGCTGGGGCGCCACTGACCAAGGCGTCAGCGGGAGCTGCCATGGTTCCAGTCGCGCTTTTCACATTTTGTTGTTGGTCCAGAACAAGCTCGCGTCTCATTGATTGAAGAGAATTCGAGAGACTTGGGAAGGATCTGGACATGCGAACAGAGCGGATCGCGCTAGGTGTGGCGCTTGCGGTCGGCGGCATCGTGGTGCACAGCGCTGCATCCGCGCAGGAATACCGCGGCACGATGGAACAGCAGATGGCATGTACACCTGATGTGTGGCGCCTGTGCAGCGATCAGATTCCCGATGTGAACCGCATTGTGGCCTGCTTGCAGCAGAACACGCCGCAGCTCTCGAGCGGCTGCCGCGCGGTATTCCAATCCAACAATCAGATGCCGCCGCAGCAACAGGTTCCGCGCGGTCGCGCCGCGCCGCCGCCACGCTACATTGCTCCGCCGCCTCCACAGCGGCCTTACGACGAGGACGAATAGCGCCGCTCAGGGCCTGTGCTCGCAGACGTCGACCCATTCGGCCGAGGTCAGCTCGGCCATCCGCTCCGGCGTGATGCGCACCGCGCTATGGGTCGAGCCCGCGGCCGGCACCACCACGTCGAACGCCTTCAGCGAGACGTCGCAATAGATCGGCAGCGGAGATTTCAGCCCGAACGGGCAGACGCCGCCGACCTCGTGGCCGGTGATCTCGGCGACCTCCTCCAGCCCCAGCATCTTCGGCTTGCCGCCGAACTGCGCCTTCACCTTCTTGTTGTCCATGCGCGAGGTGCCGCTCGCGACGATCAGAATCACGCGCTCGCCGATCCGCAAGCTCAGCGTCTTGGCGATCCGTCCGGGCTCGACGCCATAGGCTTCGGCCGCCAGCGCCACGGTCGCGGAGCTGATCGGGGATTCGATGACGGAGATGTCGGGGGCTTTCTCGGCGAAGAAGGCGCGTACGGATTCCAGGCTCATTCCGGGTAGCTCATTCCAATCTCATAGGCGGGCGGCGACCGCTCAAGCGATTCCCGGCAGCTCGGACAGCGCGCGGACACGATGGTCTGGTGCGAAGCCAAGCTCGTCCATCTGGGTGCGGATCGCCTTGAACATGGTGAGCGGTGCCACGAGTTCGGTCTCGACGCAAGCTAGCGCCATGGCTTCCGGCGTCACCCGCTCGATCCAGGCAACCTTCAGTCCGAACGATTTCGCCCCGGCGGCGTCCCAGGGATTGGAGGAGACGAACAGAACCTCATCAGGCGCGGTGCCGAGCACCTCGCCGATCAGCTCATAGGCCTGTGGGCTCGGCTTGAAGATCTTCTTCGCGTCGACGCTGATGGTCGCATCGAGCAGGCGGTCGAGCCCGGAATTGCGCACCAGCGCATTGAGCATGTCCGGGCTGCCGTTGGAGAGGATGGCGAGCTTGCGCGGTCTTAAGGTCGCGAGCGCTTCCGTCGCATCAGGATAGAGATCGAGATGCAGATACTTCTGGATGACGCGCTCGAACGTCTCGTTCTCGTAGGCCAGCCCGAGCACACGCAGCGTATAGGCGAGCGAGTCGCGGGTGACGACGGCAAAATCCTGGTAAGCTTGCATCAGCGAGCGCAGCCAGGTGTATTCGAGCTGCTTGATGCGCCAGACCTGCGTGATGATCTCGCCGTACCCGGGAAACGCGTCCTCGGTGACGTCAGCGACCGACTGGATGTCGTAGAGCGTTCCGTAGGCGTCGAAGACGACGGCTTTGATGGGCATTGGTTGTCCTTCCGGGCCGCTGTGGTCGCAAGAACTCCGATTGGGGCGTGGTATAATTCGTCAGCTTACCAGAGCAAAGCGGAAGTCTGCTACTGCAGGTGTGATCGGCAGCTTGTGCCGTCCCCATCGGCCTTTGGCCATCGCGAGCAAGTCTGGCCATCGTGCCTCGAGGGCCGGCTCTGAGTGGGAGACCGGATCAAAAGGATATCCTGAAAGACCGCAGCATTGCGCAAAGTGCTACCCGTAGCGCACGAGTGGCAATCTGCGTGCGCAACCCACCGCAGAACAGAACGCCCTTTACACGATCGAGCTAGCCATATAGCGTCCGTGTACAGGTCAGCAAAATGCTCACCTCGAAGCTGCCCATGAAGTAGCGACTTCCGAAGTCGCCGCCAGTCGTTGTAGCAGCAGCTCACGTGCCATCGGAAGGCGCAATCATAACATTGTGTTGATCACAGCGCGTCAGCGTCGCAGGTGCGTCTCTGCGCGCGCTCAAGAAAGGCGACCTTCATGAAACTTCCTGCAATCTTGCAAGGTGAGGCACGGACCCGCTTCCTTCAAGGAATCGCGTTCGGCGCGGTGGCGACCATGGCGATTGGATTCATGTGGGGCGGTTGGGTCACGGGGGAGAACGCCAGAATCATGCGCAATACGGCGGAGACCAGCGGCCGGATGTCCGTTCTGGTCCCGCTTTGCGTCGCTCAGTTTTCAGCCGCAGACGGCGCCCTCGCCAAATTCAAGGCGGCAAGCGCTTACTCCAGAGAGAACGTCGTCAGCGAATTCGTGAAGAATGTGGCATCCACGAACATGGATTACTCGTTTGCGAGGGCTTGTGCCACCGGGATCGAAACTGAGCTCGCAAGCGCAGCAACAAAGAGTTGACGAGCGTGCCCGCAAGCCGCACCGAGGCTGTGCGTAGAAAATACATAGCTGTTCGGTGGAATCGATCCTGAAGAGCGTCATGAGAAAGTAGATCCGTTAAGGGCCAATGCGCCAATTTGGGAACGGAGCAAGAGGGGGCGCGTCGAAGTGCCGTAAAGGCTCGACATAAGCAGGTTGGGCTTCGTACCGCCGCCTTACCGGCGCACATGACCCTAAGCGGGGGCCGACCTGCGGTCTCCACTCATGATCAGATATAATTAAAAGCGGCGGAACGTCGCTTCTAAGTGAATGTTGGTTTCACGGAGACAGAATCTTCGCGAGCAGCGGGACAGTCCCCGTCGCGGCCGGAGCGGTGTACGGGCCAAGATCCTGCGCAAGCGCCTCAAGCTATCGGATGAGCAGTTTAGAAACGTCGTTCGCAGGTCGGGCAGTTCAATCTCAGCCATCATCAAGGAAGCCACCAGTCTGAAGTAGGAGCTTGGGTCGCGCTTGCCTCAGCGCCGACCTGAACAGCGACCGGCCAGAAGCGACCAGGCTGCGACCGTGCCAGAGAGCTGGAAGCAGGCAGCAAGACGAGCTGCCGGCGCCGCCGCGCCAACGAGATCATCCCTGCAGTCAGTTCGAGGTTATCCAGTCGGGGCAGTCGTTGAGCATGAAAATACAAGTTGGCTTTGAAATGACCTACGAGTTCCAGCAAGTCACGCCATTGATCGCTGTCGTCGGTGTGCATTTCACCCGGGCATCCGACATCATTGTGCCCGATTACCTCATCACCGAGCCTTCCGTGCCGATCTCGCCATACCGCGACGGCTTTGGAAACTGGTGCAGTCGGTTCGTTGCGCCACCCGGCCGCATGCGCCTTTCCGCCAACGGTACAGTGCGCGATAGCGGTTTGCCTGATGTGAGCGCGCCTTCCGCCACGCAGTGCGCGGTCGAGGATCTGCCACCTGATACCATCGTCTATCTGCTTGGCAGCCGCTACTGCGAAACCGATCGGCTTTCCGACATCGCATGGAAGCTGTTCGAGAAAGTGGCGCCGGGTTGGCCACGGGTCCAGGCGATCTGCGATTTCGTGCATAATCATATCGCGTTCGGCTACGAGCACGCGCGGGCCACCATGACGGCTTGGGACGCATTCAACGAGGCAAGGGCGTCTGCCGCGACTATGCGCATCTTGCCATTGCATTCTGCCGTTGCATGAACATTCCAGCACGCTATTGCACCGGCTATCTCGGCGACATCGGGATCCCGCCGCCCCATGCCCCCGGGGACTTTGCAGGATGGTTCGAAGCCTATCTTGACGGCCGCTGGTACACATTCGATGCCCGCAACAACATTCCGCGAATCGGCCGCGTCCTGATCGCGCAAGGCCGCGATGCGGCGGATGTTCCGATCGTCCAAACTTTCGGACCCAACACGCTCCTCAGCTTCAAGGTGTGGACTGATGAACTTGTCTAAAGCGCTCGCCCTGGGCGATTGGGTACCAGGCGGCTGAGATTGATCTCGCTAATTGCTTGGAAGACTGCTACACAGCTTGCATCACCGCGCGCTACGTGGCTGTTATCGGTGACTGAGAGCGTTGCGCTCCCGCCTCAACCCAAGAGAAGGCGGTCAGATGTCAAATTCCGAGAAATTCGACATTAGTGAGTGGCTCGTACCACCTTTGTTGGTGCCCCTCTTCCTCGTACTGCTGATTGCGGTGGCCGCCATTTTTTAGCGGTTCAACCACGTGTCAGACCTCAAACCGGCCGTTGAGCCAGTTCAAGGCAAACAGAAGACCCAAAATGGCAAACACGGCAATCATCAGGGATGCCTACGGGGTTCCGGCAATCTTCGTTGGTTCGAAGACTGGCCGGGACGATGCGCCCTTTGTTTTCGTGAGGGTCGGAGGTGAGGAACGCCGGATGCGGTGGTCCGAATGGGATGCTCTTCCGGCCTGGACCGGCGAGAGCCCCACCTGGGCGAGTAAAACCAAATAGCCACGGAGTGCTCAGCATGAGGATGGTTCGAACAGGCACGGGGACCGCGGCGCTTCTGCTAGCATCGCTACTGGGCCTCTACGCGCCAGCAGCTTTTGCCGCGGAGCCGAATTGCCGTGGGATCGAAAGCACCAGTGCCCGCCTTTCCTGTTACGATGCGGCATTTCCTCCAAAAGCCAGGAAGCCCGCCGAAGCCGGCATCGACTCATCGTCAGGCTACAAGGATCCATTTCTTGCGGAAGAAGCCCGAACGGCCGCGAAGCTCAAGAATATTTGCCGCGGTTGCTGAGTTTCGCTTCCGAACATGCGCGCCAATGAAGAGACCCTGTAAGATGACGAAGGATGCTAGAGATCGCCGGGTGGGCCGCCAACGAAAGCGCGCTCTTCATCTGGCGGGCACGGTCTTGGATGGGAGGGCAGATCACTCTGCGAGCTCCAAGGCCCGGTCGGCCAGAAAGCAGCGGCTGCTTAACGGGCCAGCGGAATTCAAAGAGGTCCGGGTCGATCGTTCGAAGAAGACTTCAAACGACGCTGAGTGATCGAGGTTTGTCACCGCGCATGGTCGCTTCGGCCCGGAGTCATGATGACGCATGGAACATCAGGGTATCAAATACACGGTGGTCCAAACGATCAACCCGCCCGGATGGAAATGGTCGTTCGAGCGAGACGGTCGCTCACCCCGAACGGGAATTGCCTTCAATCGAGCGGAGGCTGTCAGCGCAGCTGAACGAGCGATCAGCCGGTCGCTCAGAGATCAGCAACGCCAATAGAAGCGCTGAGTTTGCAGCTCCTGCTTCCGTTTGAATTTGGTCTTCCGTCCTCGTCACATTGCCTCCCGACGTCGGCGTCACCTTCCAGCAATTCGCAACAGTTCCTGCCAGGAATCGAACAAAAGCCTCGCTATTCGGCAGATAAGGGCGCACTGTCTCACGACCATCGAGCGGCCCCTAGCATCTATCGGTGGTGTGAACGCAAGTTGCGCTCCCGCTCAACCCCGCAGCGGAGCGTCAAACATGCCGGTCCAACGGTCCTCAGGACAATCCTCGACATTCGAATACCGCCTCGCGCAAGAGGCGATCAACCTGCGCCTACAAGCTGAAGGAATGCCCGCTGGCGTCCGCCCGCACGGAGCTTCTGCGAAAAGCCCGTCAGATCGATGTTGCCGGAGAGATCAACAACTGGCTGACATCGCCGGGACTACAGCCGCCAACTTGAATTTAGGTCTCGCTTTTTGTCCGACGTGATGAACTTCACACGCTGCGCGGAGACCAACCTTTATCGGGATTTACTCTCACCCTCCCGGGGCTGGTAAGCCGCCGCCTGCGTTCTATTTAAGCGGGCGGCGTTTTTGCTTGAGATGGTATGCCATTGGACGCGGCGTCTAGCGGCTGGTCGTGATTTCCATGTGACTTTCTAGGAACGCCGCTGGGAGAACGGCTTTAAGCTTGATGGGCTACTATCGGTGACTGAGAGCTGATTGCTCCCGCCTCCAAGCCGCGGGATGCTCATGTGCCGGACATTGTTCTCGACTTCGGCCAGCGCGCGGCGCAAATCGATCGCCTTCGCGGCCATGCCCTGGTGCTTGTCGAGCTCGACGGGATGTCGGTCATCAGCGGTTCACGTCGGCGCGCTGGGCGTTCGCGAGGTCCACCGAACCGATCGGGCGCAGCTCCGTCGCGCCCCGCACGGCTTCGGACGGCACCGTGATCATGGTGGCGACGCGGCGCCAGACGGCAAACGACAACCCATCGATCATCTCCTCGTCGGTGACGACCTCATAGGGACCTGCTGGCAATTCGCGCGCCATGCCGCGGATGTGGAACGGATGCTTGAATGTGACGATTTCCCGCCGCGAACGGATGGTCATGCGCGCCTGCCTTCCTGCGAGAGCAGCCCCAACGGACACCGGCGATCGCGACCATGCGGTTTAAACAGGCCAATAGCCAGCACTATCGCAGCCACCGGGCGCCCGGCGTTTTGGTCCTCGCCATCGGCGTGATGCAGGCTGCCCTACCTCGTCACCGGAACGAACGAATACGCTACGCCAACTACGGCCGCGGCAGCGCGCTGCGGCTGGCGCGAAAGCTGCTGCTATCAGGGGCGGAGCAGATCTCGGACGACGAGGAGCGCACGCTAGGCCGTCGACCGACGTCGGGGCCGCGTCCAGGTGGCCCGCTCGGCGAAGACCTGGCTGACTTCAGCCATGTGCTCGGTGCCCCACGTGCAGAGCGGCACCAGCGCTTCGGCGAGGCTCTGGCCCAGAGGCGTGAGGCTATAGTCCACCCGCGGCGGTACCTCCTTGTAGTCGGTCCGCTTCACCAGGCCATCGGCCTCCAGCTCCTTGAGCTGCTGGATCAGCACCTTGTCGCTGACGTCGCGTATGGCGCGCCGGAGCTCGCCGTAACGGGTCGGTCCGTCCTGGGCGACGAAGTACAGGATCAGCGGCTTCCACTTGCCCGAGACGACCCGCAGCGTCGCGTCCAGGCCGCACGTGAAGCCGGGCAGATTCGGCGTGCAGCTCTGGACGTCTGCTTGAGCTTGCGCCGGCGGGGAGATGAGGTCTGAACGATCTGACGACATTTTTTGGGTACTTACCAAAAGGTGCATACTTGTCCATAGGTGGGTACGCCGCCAGCTCAGTGCAACCTCAATGAAGGGAGCACATCATGAGCAGACTACAAGGCAAGACGGCGGTGGTGACGGGCGGTGGAACCGGGATCGGGTTTGGGGCCGCCAAACGGTTCGCCGATGAAGGCGCGTTCGTCTACATCTTCGGGCGGCGGCAGGAGCAGCTCGACGTTGCGCTCGCGCAGCTGGGGTCCTCGGCCCGCGCCGTCAGGGGATCGGTCACCGATCTGTCCGACCTCGACCGGCTGTACGCGACGGTGAAAGCCGAACGCGGCAACGTCGACGTCCTGTTCGCCAATGCCGGGACCGGCGCGTTTGCGCCGCTCGGCCAGATCACGCCCGAGCATTACGATCAGATCTTCGACGTCAATGTGAAAGGGTTGGTGTTCACCGTGCAGAAGGCCCTGCCGCTGATGCGGAGGGGATCGTCGATCATCCTGACCGGCTCGAGCACGGGCGTGATGGGAACGCCGCAGTTCAGCATCTACAGCGCGACCAAGGCGGCGATCCGCAATCTCGCGCGCAGCTGGGCGCTGGACCTGCGCGGCACGGGCATCCGCGTCAACGTGCTGTCGCCGGGCCCGACCAAGACGGAGCTGGCGCTGGAGGTCGTGGGCGAGGAAGCCTTCGATGCACTCGGCAGCGCGACGCCCATCGGGCGCGTCGGTGACCCCAGCGAGACCGGGGCAGTGGCCGCCTTCCTGGCGTCCTCGGACAGCAGCTACATGACCGGCGGCGAGGTCTTTGTCGATGGAGGCCTCGCGCAGGTCTAGCGTCGTGTGCTGGAGGGCTTCGGTCGCCCGAAGCTCTCCAGCACAGCATCTCTTCATCCTTCCAGGTCCCAGCAAATTGATGGAAAGGCACGTCGATTGGGACGCATTGATCCATCTCAAAGCACGCGGAGGCCATCGACCTAGCTCTCTCCAATGAGTTTGGTCAGGTCTCTGCGGGAGCCCCATGTTCGAGATGTTGCAATTCGTCGCGAGCAACGACCCAGTTCAGCTTTTCCTTGCCGTGCTGATCTTCGATATTCCCCGCTTCACGCTTTCGCTGTTGTCGCTCGCGCTCTTTGGCATGCGCAAATCCCCAACTGACGCTCCGCCTGCCGGGCGCCCCGCGGTTAGCGTCATAATCCCCACTTTCAACGGCGGTTTCGGTCTAGAGCCGACGATTGCATCGCTGCGCCGGCAGACCCTGCAACCGGTGGAAATCATTGTCGTGGACGACGGTTCGACCGATCAGACGCGTGCCATTGCCGAACAGGCGCGTGCACTCGGGCTTATAGACATGGTGATCTGCCACGGCACCCGTTGCGGTCGTAGCCCGGCGATCAATGCCGGTGCGCGATTTGCGAGCGGAGAGCTCATTCTGACCGTCGATGCCGACACGGTTTTCGAGCCCACCGCGGTGGAACGGCTAGCGAACGCATTTCGCGATCCCCGCGTCGGTGGCGCGAGTTGCAACATTGCCATCAGCAATGAACGCGACTCGCTATGGACCGGGCTGCAAAGCGCAGAGTACCTGATGTCGATCAGCGCCGGCCGTTCCATCTTGGACGTCGCCGGTGCCATCGCTTGCCTATCCGGCGCCTGCTCGATGTATCGCCGCGAGACGTTCCTGTGCAATGGTGGGGTCGATGTCGGTCCCGGCGAAGACCTGGAGTATAGCTTGCGCCTTCGTCGCCTTGGCTATCTCGTTCGCTTCGTCCCGGACGCTTGGGCCGAGACGAACGGCCCAGCGAGCGGCATAGGCTTGCTGCGCCAACGCGCGCGATGGGATCGAGATGCGCTGAGAATCCGTTTCATGATGTACGGTGAATTGAGTCTCTTCCACCCGCTGGAGCGCTTGCCGGACACGATGCAGAGGTTGGACTTCATCGTCTTCGATCTCGTCCCGACGCTGACATTGCCGTTCTACCTGGTCTACGTCGTTCTGCTGTTTGGACCGAATGCCCCCTTATTTCTCGCCGCGATCTATGTGTCGCTTCTCTGGATCTCGTTCTTCAACATGGCGCTTGCATTCGTCATGTTCAATCGATCCCTCGGCTTCTTTGCTCTGGGTGCATCGCTGATCTTTCCCTTCTATCAAGGTGTCTATCTGAAATGCGCTCGGTTCATTTCCTATTCGTCGGAGATCATGTTCGCGACGTCGCGCCGGGACGACTTCGTGCCGCCGCGGGTTCGTCGGGTACTTCTGGGCGATCGCGGTTGAGGGAAGAACCATGGACATCAAGATCAATCGGCTCAATCCCAACGTTCCCGATCCGATCGAAAGCCGCCGGCGCGCGGCGGGCCGTGTCGTCCGCTTCACCTATGCGCTGATCGTGTTCGGAGTCCTTGCATTCTTCGTCATCTATTTCGGCGCGCCCTTCGTCTACCTCGGTGGACCCGGCACGGTCACTTCACCGCGTCAGATCGTATCGCTGCCCTACACCGTGCAGATCACCAAGATGGACCTGGAGCCAGGTACGTTCGTCAAAGCAGGCGAGGAAATTGCCGAGGTGGTTTCACCGGAGCAGGACAGCATCGTCGCAACCTATATGCGGGCACTGGCCGATATCAATGGCCGCACAGCAGAGTTGCGGATCAAGGCCCGCGTCGCGCAGGAATCGCTGAATGCAGCGCGCGCCTACCTGAAAGTAACCGAGGACGCCGCGAACCAAGTGGAGACCATGTCCTCCGCTACGTTGACGTTCCGCATGGAAGTGCTGCGCGAGCGCGCCTCCGCCGGCAAAACTGTCGTCTCTCACGAGGCCGAAGTGGCGGAATCGGCCGTTCAACTTGCGTCGCTGGACGACTTCATCGATCAGCTGCGCGCCCGCCTGAACGACGTGCAAAGCCATTTCGGCCGAGGGAAAGTCTTTGCACCAGTTGCGGGCGTCGTTTCGACCGGCATAGCGCATGTCGGTCAGTCCTTGACGGCAGGCGCCTCGATTGCCGAGATCCTCGATCCCATCGATACTTTCGTTGACTGGTACATCCCCAACGAGCGGCTGATCGATCCCAAGGTGAGCAAAGAAGTCTTTGTCGTATTCGGTAACCGCCGGATTCCCGGAAGGATCGCGCAGATCCTGCCGGTCTCGGCCGTGTATGCCGGCACCCAAGTCCAACTCAGGGATCGCCCCGCCACGCAGATTGCGCGAATTCGCTTTGATCCCGGTACGTCTCCGCCGCCGCTCAATTCAACCGTTTACGTTCACATGCATTACAGCGAGTTCGTTGCGCGGGTTGCTGGAAGGCTCGTGAATGTCTTCGGCCTTTACTGAGCGTCAACTTCGGACCGGGGCACCAGGTCATGCAAGTCGAAAGCGATCAGACGAAATGCCCAATCTGCAACACGAAGGGCTTGCAGCACTTTCCAATCTTGCACCACATGATCTGCGCTTACGTCGGTCCAAAGTACGACTTCGGACTTAGCGATAGCGCGTATTCTTGCCCCAAATGCGATCGGCAAATTGCTTCCAATGATGCCGCTTGCGAGATCGTCGGATTGAGTGCGCGCTGCCTGGGCTGCGGGAGCGAAATGATCGTCACGCCTCCAGGCCGGCAGGTGTCCAAAGAGAGGAGTGAATGAAGCCCATCGATAGCCGAGCGCTTGAAGATCGTCGGCAAGGAAAGCGTTCGATGGAGATCGAAGCTTCGGTACCGATCGAGCGCGTCGACCTCCCCCGCGAGCGAGCCGGCGACGTGCAGCGAGCCCGTGGCGCCTTAGGCGTTTCCATCCGCTACCATTGCCTCATATCCCCAGCAGCCTCCTTGCGTTCGCCTTCAGCACCTTCGGCCGGATCTCGTCGCGGATCTCGATCTTGGCGAAATCCGACAGCCAGCGGTCTGGCGTGATCACCGGCCAGTCCGAGCCGAACAGCATCTTGTCCTGCAGGATAGAGTTGATGTAGCGCACCAGGATCGGCGGGAAATATTTCGGCGACCAGCCGGAGAGGTCGATGTAGACGTTGGGCTTGTGGGTCGCGACCGAGAGGGCCTCTTCCTGCCAGGGGAAGGAGGGGTGGGCGAGGATGATCTTGAGGTCGGGGAAATCGGCCGCGACGTCGTCCATGTACATCGGGTTGGAATATTTCAGCCGCATGCCCATGCCGCCGGGCATGCCCGAGCCGACGCCGGTCTGGCCGGTGTGAAACAGCGCGATCGCGCCGCCATTGTTGATCTCTTCATAAAGCGGATAGGCCATGCGGTCGTTGGCGTAGAAGCCCTGCATGGTCGGGTGGAATTTGAAGCCGCGCACGCCGTATTCCTCGATCAGCTTGCGCGCCTCGCGCGCGCCGAGCTTGCCCTTGTGCGGGTCGATCGAGACGAAAGGAATGAGGACGTCCAGATGCTCGGAGGCGATCTCCAGCATCTCCTCGTTCTTGTAGCGGCGAAAGCCGGTCTCGCGCTCGGCATCGACAGGGAAGATCACCGCGGCGATGTTCTTGGAGCGGTAATAGGCCGCGGTCTCCGGCACGGTCGGCGGATGCTTGTGCGGCGACTTGAAATACTCCGCCATCTGCGCCTGGAAATCGTCATAGCCGTCGTCGGGATGGGTGCCGCAGGGCTCCTCGGCATGGGTGTGAATGTCGATCGCGACGACTTTGTCGATATCAGGCAGCTTCAGCTTCGGCATGGGTGTCCTCCCGACGGGTTGCCGAATTGATTATAGGATATAACGAATTTGGCAAGGCCGCGTTGGAGGCCGTTGAAGTCATTGCGAGAAAATCGGGCCGATCCGGCCGCTTCTACTGTGCATGGGGTTGTTTTCACGGTTTTGCGGGGCCGCCGGGCAGTTAACATTGACATGACCTCCCGCCATGCCTTAAGAACCGCTCCGTCCCGGGCGGTCGGTCCGCCAGCGGGAAAAATCTCATTTTGCCACATTCGCGCGTGCCGAAACGGTAGTGCCGAACACGGCCTTTCGAACGTTCAGGATTCTGCCATGAAGGTCCGTAACTCGCTGAAATCGCTGCGCGGTCGCCATCGCGCCAACCGCCTGGTCCGCCGCAAGGGCCGGGTCTATGTGATCAACAAGGTGCAGCGCCGCTTCAAGGCACGCCAGGGCTGATCACGCCCTGCCGGGCGCCTTCGCGCGCCCCGCAAGATCACGGTCTCACACGAGTTTGACGCCGCCTTTGCTTTGCAAGGGCGGCTTTGCGCGTTTAGACTTTCACCATGGCAGTGAGATTCCATTTTGCGCGCACCCTGTGTCTGGCCCTCGTGCTGGGAAGCGCCGGCCTTGCGCCGGCGGCCCTGGCCCAGCAGGTCGAGCCGCCCGGCAAGCAGAAGAAGCTGCCGGAGGCGCCGTCAAAGCTGCCGAAGGTCGACCGCAGCAAGAATCTCGATTTCCTGTTCGGCGCGCTGAAGGCGGCGCCCGACGAGGCCAGCGCCAAGCATGTCGAGGCGCGGATCTGGGCGATCTGGCTGCAGACCCCGAGCGACACCGCCGCGCTCCTGATGTCTCGCGCCAAGACCGCCGTCGATGCGAAGAAGATCGACGTCGCGATCAAGCTCCTGGATTCGATCATCAAGCTCAGGCCCGATTACATCGAGGCCTGGAACCGGCGTGCGACGCTCTATTACATGCAGAACGATTATGGCCGCTCGCTCGCGGACATTCAGCAAGTGCTGATCCGGGAGCCCCGCCATTTCGGCGCGCTCGCCGGCCTCGGCATGATCATGCAGGAGGTCGGGGACGAAAGGCGCGCGCTCGAGGCCTACCGCAAGGCGCTCGCCGTCAATCCGCACCTGGAAAAGATCCCCGACCAGGTCAAGGCGTTGACCGAGAAGGTCGAAGGCCGCGACATCTAGCTATAACTCGATCATTTCTTGAGCGATCGCGGCCGCCGCGGATTAACCACGATCCGAGCCGGGACGTTGCAAGGACTATTGCGAGGCCTGTTGCAGGCCTACCTGCATGGCAGGAGCGAAAGCCATGAAGCATTTGATGGTCGCAGCGACATTGCTGCTCGCGTCGGGGACGGTGAGCTTCGCCGACGGACTGTTCTGGGTGGTCGGCAACCGTGCCACCGGCAAATGCGCCATCGTGACCAGCAATCCAGTCATCATTGGCGACATCTGGTTCGGCGACGGTCCCTACAAGTCCAGGGCCGATGCCAAGCTTGCGCGCTCGACGATTCGCGTCTGTCCCCCGGTCACGCCCGAGGAAGAAAAGCAGGAGGAGGGGGCGAACTAGGCTGCGCTTAATGCAGCACGCTGCTGCCGCGCTCGACCAGGCCGCGGTCGGCGGCTGCGGCGTAGGCCTTTGCCAGCTCGGTCTCGAGATGCTCGTTGATCAGGAGCAGCGCCCGCACGGCACCGCGCAGGTCGCCGTTGCAGCTCGCGACGATTTCGTCGATTGCAGTATCGTTCGATCTGAAGCTCATCGAAATTCTCCGGTTCAAACCAGGACAATCCTGCCGGTCTTTCCCGCATCCACTGATGTTGCGAGGAGGATCGGCGCCCACCCGCGCCTAGATGGCGGAACCGACCATGGCGATTATATGGAAGCTGCGATGACGCCCGCATGAAGCTGATCCGAAGCTTGCGTGCGGCTTAGAATGGCTCTGATTTCATTGAGTTTTCTCGATCGGCAATTATGCACATATCCACAGCCCCTGCATTTTCAGTGGAAGCGCGCACCGCCGGCGGCGAAACTGCCGGCCGAGCAGACCCGTAACTGCCCCGTGCCCAGGATCACCCGGATTCTCTTCATGATCGTGATGTCAGTCGTGACGGCGCTGGTCCTGCTGGCGCTGCTCACGCAGGCCGGAGTCGTCGCCGTGCAGCGGGCCTTTCCGCCGCAGGGGCGCATGGTCGAGGTCGAGGACGCCGCGCTTCACGTCGTCGAGATCGGCCCGCGGGAGGCCACCCCGCCGATCGTGATGCTGCACGGCGCGAGCTCCAACCTCGAAGCGATGCGGCGGCCGCTCGGCGATCTCCTCGCCCGGGATCATCGCGTGATTCTGATCGACCGCCCCGGCCATGGCTGGAGCACGCGCGCAAGCCGGCAGGATTCGACGCCGCAGATTCAGGCGCGCATGATCGACGAGGCGCTCGGCAAGCTCGGGATCGATCGGGCGGTCTTCGTGGTGCATTCCTGGAGCGGCGCCCTCGGCGCGCGGATCGCGCTCGATCACCCGCGCCGCGTGGCAGGTCTCGTGATGCTCGCGCCCGTCACGCATCCCTGGCGCGGCGGTGTCGGGCGCTACAACGAGATCATCGCAACGCCCGTGATCGGCCCGCTGCTCGCCTACACCATCACCCTGCCGCTCGGCTATTTCATCACCGAAGCCGGGGCCCGCAACGTGTTCCTGCCGCAGATCATGCCGGATGGTTTCGTGCAGGACTCCGCGACACCGCTCTTGCTGCGCCCGCGCGAGTTCATCGCCAATGCCTATGATCTGGTGACGCTGAAGGAGTCGGTCGCCGCGCAAGTCGCGCGCTATGGCGCGATCACGGCGCCTGTTACGATCATCGCCGGCGAGCCCGACAAGACGGTGAGAACCAATATCCACGCGCGTCCGTTCGCCGCGGCGGTGTCGAATGCAAAGCTGATCGTGCTGCCCGATCTCGGCCACATGGTGCAGAACGCCGTGCCGGATCTCGTGAAGGCGGAGATCGAGACGATGATCGGAAACATCGCCCCGGCGCAGGCGGTCGCCGACTAAAGCGTTTTTCGAGCGAAGTGGAAACCGGTTCGCGCGAAGAAACGCGCCAGAACAAGAAAGCCAGAGCTTCGATTCCGATCCGATCAGAACCGAAGCTCTAGCGTCCGCCTCGTGCGCGCTTACTGCTTGATCTTCCCGTCCTTGTCGTATTGGGCAAGGAAGGCCCACAGATTGGTGATCTCGGTCTCGTTCTTGATGCCGGCGAACGCCATCTTGGTGCCGGGGATCTTGGCCTTGGGATCCTTGATGTATTCCTTGAACGTGGCCTCGTCCCAGGTGATGCCGGAATTCTTGTTGGCGTCCGTGTAGCTATAGCCCTCAGCCGTGCCCGACTTGCGGCCGTTGAGGCCGTTGAGCTCCGGGCCGACCTTGTTCTTGGCGCCTTCGCCGATCGCGTGGCAGGCCAAGCACTTGTTGAACGATGTCTTGCCGGCCGCGACATCCTGCGCCATCGCGGCGGGTGCGGTGGCAATGACGGTGAGGATTGTCACCGCGCCGAAAGTAAGTTTTGTCATAAGTGTGCTCTTCGTCTCTTCCCGGGTATGGAGGGTCGTGGTTTTGGCAGGTCCGGTGCAAGTGGACAAGCCGCGAAACTCTGACAGGTTTCCTGCTAGCAGACTTGCCCCAGAGAGAACTTGCGCTGCAACAAAGCAATGCGACCTTCGGAGGACCTACCCAAAGACGACAAGACATGATTGATTTGCCGAGATAATTCCATCCGTCGGACGAAGGCTTCTTAAAATGGCCATCATGATGCCCGCAAGCGACCAAGCCGTGCTGGCGCGTCGCAGCGAAATCGTCGCCGCCTTGCGCGCAATCGTGCCGGGCGAGGGCGTGATCGACAGCCTCGCCGAGATGCGGGCCTATGAATCCGACGGGCTGACCGCCTATCGGCAGCCGCCGATGGTCGTGGTGCTTCCGGATACGACCGAGCAGGTCTCGCTCGTCCTGAAATATTGTGCGGCGCAGAACATCAAAGTGGTGCCGCGCGGCTCCGGCACTTCGCTGTCCGGCGGCGCGCTGCCCCTCGAGGACGGCGTGCTGCTCGGCCTCGGCAAGTTCAAGCGCATCCGCGAGATCGATTTCGACAACCGCGTCGTCGTCACCGAGCCCGGCGTCACCAACCTCGCAATCAGCCAGGCGGTCGCCCATGCCGGCTTCTATTACGCGCCCGATCCGTCCTCGCAGATCGCCTGCTCGATCGGCGGCAACGTGGCGGAAAATTCCGGCGGCGTGCACTGTCTGAAGTACGGCATGACCACCAACAACGTGCTCGGCTGCGAGATCGTGCTGATGAGCGGCGAGGTCCTGCGCATCGGCGGCAAGGGGTGCGAGAATTCCGGCTATGACCTGATGGGCGTCATCACCGGTTCCGAGGGCCTGCTCGGCGTCATCACGGAGATCACGGTGCGCATCCTGCAGAAGCCCGAGACGGCGCGCGCGCTGATGGTTGGCTTCGCGCAAGTCGAGGCAGCCGGCGAATGCGTGGCCCGCATCATCGGCGCCGGCATCATCCCCGGCGGCATGGAGATGATGGACAAGCCCGCGATCCACGCCGCGGAGGCCTTCGTCCATGCCGGCTACCCGCTCGATGTCGAAGCGCTGCTCATCATCGAGCTCGACGGGCCCAAGATCGAGGTCGACGAGCTTATAACGCGCGTCGAGGCCATTGCGAACGCCTGCGGCTCGACCACCTGCCAGATCTCGACTTCCGAGGCCGAGCGCAACCTGTTCTGGGCCGGCCGCAAGGCCGCATTCCCCGCGGTGGGCCGCATCTCGCCCGATTATCTCTGCATGGACGGCACCATCCCGCGCGGCGCGCTGCCGAAGGCGCTGGCGCGCATCCGCGAGCTCTCGGAAAAGTACCAGCTCGGCTGCGCCAACGTGTTCCACGCCGGCGACGGCAATCTGCACCCCCTGATCCTCTACGATGCCAACAAGCCCGGCGAGATCGAGCGCGCCGAAGCCTTCGGCGCCGACATCTTGCGCGCCTGCGTTGAGTTCGGCGGTGTGCTCACCGGCGAGCACGGCGTCGGCATTGAGAAGCGCGACCTCATGCCCGACATGTTCAGCGAGATCGACCTCAACCAGCAGCAGCGCCTGAAATGCGCCTTCGACGCCAAGGGCCTGCTCAATCCCGGAAAAGTATTTCCGACCCTGCACCGTTGCGCCGAGCTCGGCCGCATGCACGTCCACGCGGGGAAGCTGGCGTTCCCGGATTTGCCGCGGTTCTAGGCCGCCTACTGCGCCAGCGCCAGGATGCCGCCGGCAAATGCGTGCCACGCCGCCGTTTCGCTGACCGGCCAGTTGAGCACCTTCACCGCCAGAAGCGCGAGCGTGCCCGTGATGTACACCGGATGCACGCGGCCCTCGGCGCGCCAGTCGCGCACCATGGCGACGACGAGCAGAAGGGAGGCGACCACAGCAGGCGCGATCGTCACGGGCACCGGCGGCGGGCCGGGCGGTCCTGATGGTGCGAGGAAGGTCAGGAACCAGCGCGCGATCGCGGCGTCGAGGATCGAGACCGCCGCGAGCAGCATCAGGCGCTTGTGAACCTCGAGCCTGCGCGTGTTCATGATGGCGAGCGCGAACACCACGGCAAAGAATGCGATGCCGCTCAGCGGCACGATCGAGAAGGCGATGCCGGCATCGGCCTGTCCGAGCGCCGCGGCGTTCTTCATCGAGGTCACGGACGCGAAGAAGCCAAAAATGACCATGGCGGTCGCAAGCGAGACGCCGACGATGCCGAACGAGCGGTGGTTGACCACACGGCCGGAGGCTGCGAGCCAGGTCTGGAGCACGAAGTACAGCGACCAAGTGAAGAACAAGAGTCCGTGAAAATGGATCACCGGGCTTGTAGACAATGTCCGGTGAGCGAACGGCACCCAATAGGTCGGTGCGAAGCCGAGAAAGGCAGTGGCGGCGCAGGCGAGCGCCATGTGGAGATAAAAATATCGTGCAGGCGAGGCATCACGCGCGCGTACACGACGGTCGTGGATCAGGGTCGTCATCAGGGGTGAGTCTGGAGAGGCGGGGTTTGGTTCAACGTCTCCCGTCCACCCTCCGGTGTCGTCCCGGACAAGCGTAAGCGCAGATCCGGGACCCATAACCATAAGACGTAGTTGTACCGCTCGCCGGCAACTCCGAGTCTTCGCCAAACAGAATTTCGTGGCTATGGGTCCCGGATCTGCGCGCGCTTTGGGCGCGCTTGTCCGGGACGACGGCGGAGGTTAACCGCCCGCGCTCAATTCTGCGCGATCGAGCTCCTCCTCGAGCCGATGAAACGCATCGTCGCCGATCACCTCGGTGGCGCGCAGGTCGAAGATCGCCTTGCGCGCGGCCTCGATAGCGCGGCGGCGCAGGGGATCGGCGGGCAGTTCGCCGTTGCTGATGCCGCCGTTGGGATCGGTCTCGGCCTGCATCAGGATGGCGCGATATTCGAGCCGCAGGATTTCCGCCTCCTCCGACGGATCGCTCTCGATCGCATCGAGCGCGGCGCGATAGGCCACGGCGCGGCCGCGGGCGACCTCGATGCCGACGGGATCGTCGTCCTTGAGGTTGAAAGCGAGGATCAGCGGCCGCAGCGTCAGACCCTGGATCACCAGCGATCCCAGCACCACCGCAAACGCGATGAAGACGATGAAGTCACGATAGGGAAAGTTTTCCGGCAGGGCGAAGGCGGTGGCGAGCGTGACGAGGCCGCGCATGCCGCACCAGGAGATGATGAGCCCGCCCTTGGGCGAGGCCACCTGCTGCGGATCCTTGGGATGATAGAGCCCCTGCGCGATCAGCACCCGCAGGCTCGTGCGATAGAACGTCACCCAGAACAGGCGCACCAGGATCACCGTAAGCAGGATCCAGGCGGCGGCCACGCAGTATTCCCAGCGCACGTCCGCATCCAGCCGCGTCCAGATCGGCCGCATCTGCATGCCGATCAGCATGAAGGCGAGCACGTTGAGCACGAACACGGTCGTCTCCCACACCGCATAGGACGGCACCCGCAGCCGCGCCGGGATGCGCGCCGGTGCGGTGCGCGCGACCGTGATGGCGTAGACCACGATGGTGAGGATGCCGGAGAGACCGAGATGCTCGGCGGCGATCCAGACCATGAAGGTGGTGGTGAACTGCACGATGATGGCGCTCGGCGCCTCCGTCACCCGCTCCATGAACAGCGGAATGATGCGGCCTGCGGCCAGACCCGCGATGACGCTGCCGACCAGCGCCAGCGCCATGGTCGGGGCGACCTGGCTCCAGGTCAGATGCTCGGTGGCGACCGCGCCGACGGCGATGCGATAGATCAGCAGCGCGCTGGCATCGTTGAGCAGGCTTTCGCCCTCCAGCACCTTGACCATGCGGTGGGGCAGCTTGACCTGGCTCAGGATCGCAACCGCAGCGGCCGCATCCGGCGGCGCCACGATGGCGCCGAGCGCGACCGCGGCGGCCCAGGGCATGTCGGGCATCAGCCGGTGCGCGACATAGGCCACGGCGGCCGTGGTCAGCCCGACCGCGGCCACCACCAGGGTCGAGACCGGAACCCAGTTCTTGCGAAGGTCGCGCAGCGACGTGTCGAAGGCGGCATCGAGCAGGACCGGCGCGACAAAAAGGGCAAGGGCGAGGTCCGGTTCCAGCGTCCAGGACGGGCTCGACGGCACGAAGGCGATCAGCGCGCCGCCGATGGCGAGAAAGGTCGGGTAGGGCACCTTGATCCGCCGCGCCAGCGCCGATAAGCCAACCGCGCCGAGCAGCAACACAATGATCCATTCGAATGTCGACACGATGATCCCCGAAGCCGATTTCAGCGGCGCCACAAGCTAGCACCAATCCGGCCGTATGATGGATAGTGCGGCTTCAAGGCCAGAGCTTAACATCGACGACAAGGCTTCGACTGCAACGCATGCGTTTTCTCATTCAGCTGATCGGCGCCGGACTGCTCTATGCGCTATCGTTCGCCCCGGCCGATGCCGCGACCGGCGGCGAGCCGGTGGCTGTGACGCAGGTCGATGTCGCGCCCTGCCTCGCCGCGGCCGCAGCCGATGACATGGACAAGGCCGCCACTGCCTGCGCCGAAGTGATCGACAACGAGAAGACGACGAAGGCCGATCTGATTAAGGCTCTGATCGCGCGCGGTGCGCTCTATGCGCGGCACGATCAGGTCGACCACGCCATCGCCGACGACAGCCGTGCTCTTCTGCTCGATCCCGGCCTTGCCGACGTCTTCAATGCGCGCGGCGAACTCTGGCTGAAGAAGGCTGACAAGCCGAAGGCGGTGCAGGATTTCGGCGCAGCGCTCAGGATCGATCCGAACCACGAGAAAGCCAAAGCCAATCACAAGGCGATGGCGCGCGAGATCGAGCGGATCGGCGCGCAGATGGCGGTCGCCGGCAAGCCCAGCTTCAATTGCGGGCGAGCGCGTTGGGCGGTGGAACGGGCGATCTGCGGCAATCGCGAGCTCGCCGATCTCGATCGCGAGGTCTTTGCCTCCAATGCCCGTGCGATCCGGGAGGCGCTCAATGCGGCCGAGGCCAAAGCGCTCCAGCGCGAGCAGGTCGAGTTCATCGCGCGCCGCAATGCCGATTTCGGCCGGCCGGGATACGACCTGAAGAAGGCGATGCAGGAGCGCTTTCAGCGGCTGAACGGTGTGGGTGGATATTGAGACTTTCGCCTCTCCCCGCAAGCGGCAGGGCAATCGCATTTGAATATTGCAGGGGTCGTCATGCCCCGGGCTTGTCTCGGGCATCCACGTTCTTTGTGCCGTGTGGGAAGGCGTGGATGGCCGGGACAAGCCCGGCCATGACGCTGTGGAGACAGCCGGTGCCCATAGCCACATCTCATATGCGATAGTCCCAGCCCCAAGCGGGGCGAGGGAGAGCCGGCAGCGCTCCGTCCCTCCCAGGCCCGGTTTGAACCCATCGCTTGCCAGCTGCGACAACGGTGAGAACCCGACGTCACGGAGCCCTATGTCATGTGCGGCACTCACGCCTCCGCGCAAGCGCTTTCGCCTGCCAAAATCTCGCTTCGCGCCCTCTTTCTCGGCGCGGCCATGAGTTTCGTTCTCGCGGCTCCCGCCGCGGCGAGCACCGAGTGCGTGCTGGGAAGCAAGGCCGCCCCGGCCGAGTTGATCTCCGCGTGCAGCGCCATCATCGACCAGACCGCCAATTCGGCCGTCGAACGCAGCGCGGCCCTCGTCGTCCGCGCCGAAGCCAATGCGCAGACCCTTGGAGGCCAGTCACAGGCGCTGCGGGATCTCGACCGCGCCATCGCGCTCGACGGCAAGAACGCGAAGGCCTGGCGCGTGCGCGGCGATCTCCTGCGCGAGGCCGGCGGCGATCTCAATCGTGCCGCGGCGGATCTGACCAAGGCGATCGAGCTCGACCCGCAGGATGCCGAAGCTTACGAGCTGCGCGGCGTCGTCTACACCAATCAGCGCCGCCTCGACCGCGCGCTCGCCGATTACGACCAGGCGATCAAGCTGAAGCCGGACGATGCGCAAGCTTGGTCCGACCGCGGTGTGGCCTATTATCTCGGCGGCGACAACGAGAAGGCGATCAGAAATTTCGACGAGGCGCTGCGGCTCGATCCCAACCGCGCGCGCACCTACACCAACCGCGGCGCGGCCTACAAGAAGCTCGGCCACCTCGACAAGGCGGTCGCCGACGACGGCGAGGCGATCAGGCTCGACTCGAAGGTGCCGGAATATTACGACAACCGCGGCCTGACCTATGCTGCGATGGGCGAGTACGACAAGGCGATTGCCGATTACGACCAGGCGATCCGGCGGGAGCAGCGCGCCAACTTCCTGACCAACCGCGGCGATTCCTACCAGTTCAAGGGCGAGCTCGGGGCGGCGCTGAGCGACTACGAGGCTGCGCTGAAGCTCGATCCGAATTTCGCGAAGACCTACAACAACCGCGCGGTGCTCTACAAGAAGATGGGCGAGCGCAAGAAGGCGCTTGCCGATTATGAGACGGCGCTGAAGCTGGATCCCGGCAACGAGAATGCAGCGAACGGCCGCCGCAGCATGATTGCCGAGATCGCCAGGTTCGGCGCGGCGTCGCCGGGCCCAATGCATGCGCGCTCGGCCGACGATAGCGGTCCGTCCTTCAAGTGCGCGACCGCCAAGCGCGAGGTCGAGAAAGTGATCTGCGCCGATCCGCAGCTCGGCGTGCTCGACCGTCAGATCGCCGAGACCTATGAACGCGTGCTGAGGGCTTCCAAAGGACGTTCCGCTAGCGACCTGCGCAAGACCCAGCGCGAGTTCCTCACGACGCGCAATGCGAGCTTCCGCCGCCCCGGATACGATCTGAAGAAGATCATGCAGGACCGCTTGCAGCGGCTGAACGCGATGGAGAGCTGAGAGGCTGAAGCCTTGCGGCTGGCTCCGTAACCTCTCCCGCCTGCGGGAGAGGTCGACGCGCTCGGAGAGCGCGGCGGGTGAGGGCTCTCTCCTCTTGGGGACCTCATGAATCTTGCACGATCCCAACGCGGAGACACCCCCACCCCCAACCCTCCCCCGCAAGCGGGAGAGGGAGCCGACTGCCGATGCCGCGCAAGCTTCACGCCTCTCCGCCAAAAAACCCATCCTTTTCAGCTTGAACCGCGGCCCGTTCCCGGGAAAATGGCTCCAAACAAGGCCGGCAATTGATCCTGGTCATGGCGGGGCGCCCGTCCTGCCACGAGGTTCAAGCCAGGTGAATAAAGGGAACGGGAGCGCGGGAATGAATATCCAGGGCAAAAGCAGCTATCATGAAGTCCATGCGCGCTCGCTGGCCGATCCCGAGGGCTTCTGGGCCGAGGCGGCGAAGGAGATCGACTGGATCGAGCCTGCGACCAAGGTCTTCGATCCCTCGCAAGGAACCTACGGCCGCTGGTTCGCCGGCGGCGTCGTCAACACCTGCTACAACGCCCTCGACCGCCACGTCGAACGGGGCCGCGCCGACCAGGTCGCGCTGATCCATGATTCGCCGCTGACGGGCTCGGTCACCAAGCTCACATATGCCGAACTGCTGAACGAGGTCCAAGCGCTGGCCGCAATCATGCAGGATTTCGGCGTCGCCAAAGGCGATCGTGTCATCCTCTATATGCCGATGGTGCCGGAGGCGGTGGTCGCGATGCTCGCCTGCGCGCGGCTCGGTGCGGTGCACTCGGTGGTGTTCGGCGGCTTTGCCGCGAAGGAGCTTGCCACCCGCATCGACGATGCGCAGCCCAAGCTGATCCTGTCCGCCAGCTGCGGCATCGAGCCCGGCCGCATCGTGCAGTACAAGCCGCTGCTCGACGAGGCGATCAGGCTTGCCAGCAGCAAGCCGAAGGCCTGCATCGTGCTGCAGCGTCCGCAGCTCACCTGCGAGATGACGCCGAGCCGCGATTACGACTGGGCCAGCCTGCGCCGCAAGGCGCTGAACGACGGCAAGCGCGCGGCTTGCGTGCCTGTCGCCGCGACGGACCCCCTCTACATCCTCTATACCTCGGGCACAACAGGCGTGCCGAAGGGCGTCGTGCGCGACAATGGCGGGCATCTCGTCGCGGTGAAATGGTCGATGTTCAACCTCTACGGCGTCAAGCCGGGCGAGGTCTGGTGGTGCGGCTCCGACATCGGCTGGGTGGTCGGCCACAGCTACATCGTCTACGGCCCGCTGCTGCATGGCGCGACCACGATCATGTACGAGGGCAAGCCGGTCGGCACGCCCGACGCCGGCGCGTTCTGGCGCGTGATCTCCGAGCACAAGGCGGTGGCCTTCTTCACCGCGCCGACGGCCTTCCGCGCCATCCGCAAGGAAGACCCGGAAGGGAAATTCATCCGGCAGTACGACCTCTCGAAATTCCGTACCCTCTTCCTCGCCGGCGAGCGCGCCGATCCGCCGACCGTGGAATGGGCGGAGCAGCAGCTGAAGGTACCGGTGATCGACCATTGGTGGCAGACCGAGACCGGCTGGTGCATCGCCGGCAATCCGGTCGGCCTCGGCATGCTGCCGGTGAAGCACGGCTCGCCGACGGTGCCGATGCCGGGCTATCAGGTCGATGTCGTCGACGAAGCGGCAAAGCCAGTCGGCCCCAAAACCATGGGCTCGATCGTCATCAGGCTGCCGATGCCGCCGGGCTGCCTGCCGACGCTGTGGAATCAGGACGCGCGCTTCAAGGAGGCGTACTTGAGCGAATTCCCCGGCTATTACAAAACCTCCGACGCCGGCTACAAGGACGAGGACGGCTATGTCTTCGTGATGGGCCGCACCGACGACATCATCAACGTCGCCGGCCATCGCCTCTCCACCGGCGGCATGGAGGAGATTTTGGCCTCGCATCCCGATGTCGCCGAATGCGCCGTGCTCGGCGTCAAGGACGCGATCAAGGGCGAGGTGCCCTGCGGCTTCCTGGTGCTGAAAGCGGGCGTGAAGCGCCCGCCGGCCGAGATCGAGAAGGAGATCATCGCGCTGGTGCGCGACAAGCTCGGCCCGGTCGCCGCGTTCAAGCTCGCCATCACCGTCGGCCGCCTCCCGAAGACGCGCTCCGGAAAGATCCTGCGCGGCACCATCAAGAAGATCGCCGACGGCGAATCCTGGACCATGCCGGCGACGATCGAGGATCCCAAGGCACTCGACGAGATCGGCGAGGTGCTGAAGGGACGGATGTGACGCGAAGCGTCATCCCGAGGGCGGGAAGGGCGTTGCTTCACCGCTCTCCACTGTCATCGCCCGCCTGTGCGGGGAACGACAGCGAGCGTGGAACGGCGTCCAGGGACTTACAATCTCCGTATTCCGCGCTAAACAGGGCCGGCCGATAGGGGACCTCGTATGCCACTTGCCGCCGCGCCACGCCTGCTGACCGCCTTAGCTCTCGCCGTCGCTCTCTCCGCCTGCTCGGCGCGCTACCAGAATCCGGTGGCGGCGGGCGGCGATGATGACGATGCCGTCTGCCAGAGCCGCGGCTATGCGCAGGGCTCGCCGGATTACGTGGCCTGCCGCAAGGACCGCGACGTCCAGCGCAACGCGGCCACCGCGCGCGCCGACCGCCGCCAGCGCGATCTCGGCGAGTACATGCTGAACAACCCCGTGCGCCCGTGATGTGAGCTGCGGCACTATGCTGCCGCGCCACCCGCTTCGCATTCGCGGTTTCCGTGACACATCTGCAACGCCGGGGGCCAAATCGCGTCGCGATAGTCCTGGTTTGATCGGCATCAAATCCTTCACCATCCTCTTTCTGCTCTGACGCTGATGTCGCGCAACGACGCGTCGACATGGTTGAAGGGGATTGAAAATGGATGGAACGATAAGAAACTTGGCGCGGGTCGCGACGCTCGGCGCGATGCTCGTGGGCACTTTTGCATCAGTGCAGGCGGCAGATCTGCCGGTCTACAAGAAGGCGCCGGTGCCGGTGGAGGCGTTCAATCCGTGGATGATCCGCCTTCGGGTGCTCGGCGTATTGCCGGATGCGGGCGGGAGCACCGTCAATGTCGCGGGCGTGCCTTCGCTGTCGTCGCCGAATTCAGGCCTGTCGATCAGCGACCAGGTCGTCCCCGAGCTCGACATCAGCTATTTCTTCACCAAGAACATCGCTGCCGAATTGATCCTGGGCGTGACCAGGCATTCGATCAGCGGCACCGGCTCGCTCGCGAATCTGCCGATCGGCAAGACCACGCTGCTGCCGCCGACGCTGACGCTGCAATATCACTTCGACCAGTTCGGCGCGTTCAAGCCGTATGTCGGCGCGGGCGTGAACTACACCGTGTTCTTCAACAATTCCGCGGCCAATGCGCCTTCCGCGATCGCCGGTCCGCCCGCGATCGTCGCCACCACAACCAACCTGCACGTCAGCAACGCCTGGGGCGGCGCCGTCCAGTTCGGCTTCGACTACATGATCGACCGGCACTGGGGTCTCAACGTCGACGTCAAGAAGCTCTGGCTGCGCCCGAACTACAGCGCCACCGTTTCCGGCCTGCCGGTCACCGGCACCGCGCATATCGATCCGTGGCTGGTCGGCGCGGGTGTGACCTACAAGTTCTGACCTGAAGCCCAGCTCGGGCGTACAAACAAAACGCGGCAGGTTTTCCTGCCGCGTTCGCGTTGATGGTGGATGAACGGGAGGAATTACTCCTCCTCGTCCTCGTGCTTCTTGCCGCCGAGCGTCTTCAGCTTGGCGAACACGGCGTCGACGTTGAGGTCGTCGCTGGACTTCTCCGCGGGCTCGTACTCGTCCTTGCGGGTGGTCTCGGAGGCCGGCAGCAGGGTGGCGCCGCCATAGGCTGCGTCGATCGGCTTCTCCTTCGCCGCGCGCTGCACCTCGAAATCGAGCTCGATCTGCGAGCACAGGCCGAGCGTGACCGGGTCGATCGGGGTCAGCGCCGAGGTGTTCCAGTGGGTACGGTCGCGCACGCTCGCGATCGTGCTCTTGGTGGTGCCGACCAGGCGCATGATCTGGGCGTCCTTGAGCTCCGCATGGTTGCGCAGCAGCCAGAGGATGGCGCTCGGGCGCTCATGGCGGCGCGAGACCGGGGTATAACGCGGGCCCTTGCGCTTGGGCTGGGGCGGCAGCACCACCTTGCTCTCCTGGAGGCGGAGCCGGTAGTCCGGGTTCTTCTCGCCCTTCTCGATTTCCTCGCGGGTCAGCTGGCCATTGGAGAGGGGATCCATGCCCTTGATGCCCTGGGCGGCGTCGCCGTCGGCGATGGCGCGCACCTCGAGGGGATGCATCTTGGTGAAATCGGCGACCTGGTCGAAGGTCAGCGCGGTGTTGTCGAGCAGCCAAACGGCGGTCGCCTTGGGCATCAGAGGTGCGTTGCTCATGGCAAATCTCCTTTGTGCTTCGCCCACCCCTCTGGAGGCGAAACCGGTGGTCATCAGCGATGACAGGGAATTCGCGCTATATAAGCCCGGAGGGGGTAGCCATGCAATGGTTCTGCTATAGATAGTGCCTTGACACCGCCCGAAAGGGGGCCCAATTCCCTTTGAACCGCTGTAAGGTTCAAGCCGACAGTTTTAAGCCAAATTCCCATCCATCGACCGCCCCGGCAGAACGCGATCGGGTGATTCGGTCCCGAGATCGCTCAATGTCAGCCAAACCAGACCTCAAGATCGTGCTTTGTTCTCCCCGCGGCTTCTGTGCCGGGGTGGTCCGGGCGATCGACACCGTGGAACGGGCGCTCGATAAGTACGGCGCCCCCGTCTATGTTCGCCACGAGATTGTGCACAACAAGTACGTCGTCGATGGGTTGAAGAAGAAGGGCGCCATCTTCGTCGAGGAGCTCGCCGAAATCCCCGAGAATACCACCGCCCCGGTGGTGTTCTCGGCCCATGGCGTGCCGAAGTCGGTTCCGGCCGACGCCCAGTCCCGCAATCTGTTCTCGCTGGATGCGACTTGCCCGCTGGTGACCAAGGTGCATCGCGAGGCCGCGATCCATTTCAAGCGCGGCCGCGAGATCTTCCTGATCGGCCATTCCCACCATCCCGAGGTAGTCGGCACGCTCGGCCAGCTGCCGCCCGGCGCAGTGACCCTGATCGAGACCGCCGAGGATGCCAAGACCATCACGCCGAAGGACCCCAACAACCTCGCCTTCGTGACGCAGACCACGCTGTCGATCGACGACACCGCGGAGATCGTCGCGCTGCTCAAGGAACGCTTCCCCAACATCAACGGGCCGCACAAGGAAGACATCTGCTACGCCACCACCAACCGCCAGCTCGCGGTGAAGAAGGTGGCGCCGGTGGTGGACGCGCTCATCGTGGTCGGTGCTCCCAACTCGTCGAACTCGCAGCGCCTGCGCGAGGTTGCCGAGCGCGAGGGCTGCAAGATCGCGGTGCTGGCGCAGCGCGCCGCGGACCTCGACTGGACCAGGTTCGGCAACATCAAGAGCCTTGGCATCACCGCTGGCGCGTCCGCGCCTGAGGTGATCGTCGAGGAGATCATGGACGCCTTCGCCGAGCGCTACACGCTGCACGTGGAGACGGTCTCGGCCGCGGAAGAGAACGAGTTCTTCCCGTTGCCGCGTCAGGTGCGCCCCGAAGCTGCCGCCGAGTAGACCTTGATGGCGGTCTACACCGACGTCGCCGCCGACGAGCTTGCGGATTTCCTGAAGCAATACGATCTCGGCGAATTGCTCTCCTACAAGGGCATCGCCGAGGGCGTCGAAAATTCCAACTTCCTGCTGCACACAAGCAAAGGCTCGTTCATCCTCACGCTGTACGAAAAGCGCGTGGCAAGGAACGATCTGCCGTTCTTTCTCGCGCTGATGACGCATCTGGCCGAGCACGGCGTCAATTGTCCGCTGCCTGTGAAGGCAAGAGACGGCGAGGCGCTGCGCGAGCTGGCAGGCCGGCCCGCAGCGATCATCACCTTCCTCGAAGGCGTCTGGCCGCGCAAGCCGAACGCGACCCATTGCGCCGGGGTCGGCGAGGGGCTGGCGAAGATGCATCTGGCAGGCGCGAATTTTGCGATCAAGCGCACCAATGCGCTCTCGGTTTCCGGCTGGCGACCGCTGTTCGACGCAGCTTCAAGCCGCGCCGACGAGGTGCAGCCCGGTCTGCGCGATTTTCTTGCCGCCGAACTTGATTATCTCTCGAGCGGCGTCTGGCCGAGCAACCTGCCCGAAGGCGTGATCCACGCCGACCTTTTCAACGACAACGTCTTTTTCCTCGGCGACAAGCTCTCGGGGATCATCGACTTCACCTTCGCCTGCAACGACATGCTGGCCTATGACGTCGCGATCTGCCTCAACGCCTGGTGCTTCGAGCCGGATCATTCCTTCAACGTCACCAAGGCGCGTGCCTTCCTCAACGCCTATGGCCGGGTGCGCAAGCTGAGCGAAGCCGAAGAGGCCGCGCTGCCGCTGCTGGCGCGGGGCGCGGCGATCCGCTTCCTGCTGACGCGGCTGGTCGACTGGCTCAACGTGCCCGCAGGCGCGCTGGTCAAGCCGAAGGATCCGGTCGAGTATGTCCGCAAGCTGCGCTTCCATCAGAGCGTGACGAGCGTGCGCGATTATGGGCTGATGCCGTCGGGGCTGGTGGCGTGAGCGAGCTACCCAATGTCACGATCTATACCGACGGCGCCTGCTCGGGAAATCCCGGGCCGGGCGGCTGGGGCGCGATCCTGAAGTTCGGCGACAAGGAGAAAGAGCTGAACGGCGGCCAGCCGCACACCACCAACAACCAGATGGAATTGATGGCGGCGATCTCGGCGCTGGAAGCGCTGAAGCGGCCGTGCACGGTCGACCTCTACACCGACAGCCAGTATGTCCGGCAGGGCATCACCGGCTGGATCTTCGGCTGGAAGCGCAACGGCTGGCGTACCGCCGACAAGAAGCCGGTGAAGAATGTCGAGCTATGGCAGCGCCTCGACGCCGCGCTGAAGCAGCACGAGGTCCGCTGGCACTGGGTCAAGGGCCACGCCGGCCACCCCGAGAACGAGCGCGCCGACCAGCTGGCGCGCGACGGCATCGTCATGGCGCGGTTGCAGCAGCGGGTGAGGGAGTAGATGTCATTCCGGGGCGCCCGAAGGGCGAGCCCGGAATCCATTCCTCTCCGCGTTGTGACGTGAGATAGATTCCGGGCTCGCGCTGCGCGCGTCCCGGAATGACCAGAGTCTTACAGCTGCCCGAGCAGCGTATCGCCGCCGGAGACCTCGACCTTGCCGGGCATCGCCTCGAGGTTCAGCTTCTTGACCACGCCGTCCTCGATCAGCATCGAATAGCGCTTGGAGCGGATGCCGAGGCCGTTGGCGGAGGCGTCCAGCTCCATGCCGATCGCCTTGGTGAAGTCGGCATTGCCGTCGGCGAGGAAGACGGCCTCGTCGCGCTGGTCGGTGTCGCGCTTCCAGGCGTTCATGACGAAGGCGTCGTTGACGGAGACGATGGCGATGGTGTCGACGCCCTTGTCCTTCATGGCATAGGCGTTGAGGAAGATGCTCGGCAGATGCATCTTGTGGCAGGTGCCGGTATAGGCGCCGGGCACCGCGAACAGCGCCACCTTCTTGCCCTTGAAGATGTCGTCGGTGGTCTTCACCTGCGG
This sequence comes from Bradyrhizobium sp. NBAIM18, assembly GCF_020193825.1. Taxonomy (NCBI): domain Bacteria; kingdom Pseudomonadati; phylum Pseudomonadota; class Alphaproteobacteria; order Hyphomicrobiales; family Nitrobacteraceae; genus Bradyrhizobium; species Bradyrhizobium sp. NBAIM18. The sequence goes on along the minus strand of NZ_JADYVO010000010.1, from coordinate 37,557 downwards.
GCCTTCCGCCGTCATCACGCGGAATTTCGCCTCGGGCAGCTTGTCGCCAATCTGGATCGCCATCGTCAGTCTCCCTGAAAATCGGTCCCGCTTTTTAGACCGGGCGGCGGGCCTGCACAATATTGCCAGTGGCGGAAGCGGCGAGGATGGCGGCCGTTCACCGTGATGTCATCAGCCGGCGCAACCGCCGCCGTCGAGGAAGGCCTGCTCCTCCTCGGTGGTGTCGCGGCCGAGGAGACGGTTGCGGTGGGGAAAGCGGCCGAACCGCGCGATGATATCGGCGTGGTCGCGCGCGTATTTCAGGCTTTCGGTATTGTCGGTGTTTTGAAACAGCGCGACGCAATGCAACTGGTCGGCCAGGTGCTCGGAATGCATGAAGGGCAAATAGAGGAATTCCAGCAGGAGGGGATCAACCCTGCGATCGACGCCGCGCGCGATGGCGCGGCGGGCGACGTCGCGCGCCTGTGCGTCGCTGGCAAAGGCCTGCGGCGTGCCGCGAAACATGTTGCGGGGAAACTGGTCGAGCACGATGACGAGTGCCAGCACGCCGTCGTCGCTTGTCTCCCATGAGGCAAGCTCGCCGGCGGCTGCCTTCTGCCACAGCGAGAGAAAGCGGCGTCGTATCTCCGCATCGAAATCATCGCTGCGCTCGTACCAGCGTTGGCGCCCGGCCTCTCGCCAGAAGGCGAGAACGCCTGATGGCGTGATGTCGCGGGCGTCAGCCATGAACGGAGGCGCGCCTTACGCCGCCTCCGCCTTCTTCTCGTCGCGCAGCTGCCGACGCAGGATCTTGCCGACATTGGTCTTCGGCAGGTCATTGCGGAATTCGACGTGCTTGGGCACCTTGTAGCCGGTGAGCTGGTCGTGACAGAACTTGATCACGGCATCCGCCGTGAGGTTCGGGTCCTTCTTCACCACGAAGGCCTTCACCGCTTCGCCCGACTTGGAATCGGGGATGCCGATCACGGCGCATTCGAGCACGCCTGGATGGCTCGCGATGACTTCCTCGACCTCGTTCGGATAGACGTTGAAGCCGGAGACCAGGATCATGTCCTTCTTGCGGTCGACGATTTTGATATAGCCCCTCTCGTCCATCACGCCGATATCGCCGGTGCGGAAATAGCCGTCCGCGGTCATCACCTTGGCGGTCTCTTCCGGCCTGTTCCAGTAGCCGGACATCACCTGCGGGCCCTTGGCGCAGATCTCGCCCGCCTGGCCGAGCGGGACCTCGTTGCCCTCGTCGTCCCGGATCGAGATGTAAGTCGACGGCACGGGGATGCCGATCGAGCCGGCGAACTCGGTCGCCGTGGGCGGATTGCAGGTCAGGACAGGCGACGTCTCCGACAGGCCGTAGCCCTCGGCGATGCTGCAGCCCGTGATGTTCTTCCATTGCTCGGCAACGGGGCGCTGCACCGCCATGCCGCCGCCGTTCGAGATCTTCAGCTTGGAGAAGTCGAGCTTCTTGAAGTCGGGATGGTGCATCAAGGCGTTGTAGAGCGTGTTCACGGCCGGGAAGGTGTTGACCTGGTATTTCGCCAGCTCCTTGATGAAGCCGGGGATATCGCGCGGGTTCGGGATCAGCAAGTTGCAGCCGCCAGCGCGCACAGCCAGCAGATAACAGGCCGTCAGCGCGAAGATGTGATAGAGCGGCAGCGCGCAGACGATCATGAGCTGGTCGACATGCGGCGGCGCGGCGAGCGCCGGCTGCAGCCACGCATCGTTCTGCAAGACGTTGGCGACGATGTTGCGATGAAGCAACGTGGCGCCCTTGGAGACGCCGGTGGTGCCGCCGGTATATTGCAGGAAGGCGACGTCACCAGGCGACAGCTTCGGCTTGTTGAACGTCATGCCGCGGCCGGCGGACAGCGCGTCGTTGAAAGAGACCGAGCCCGGCAACGACCAGGCCGGTACCATCTTTTTGACCCGGCGGACGACGAGGTTGACGATCACGCCCTTGAAGCCGAGCAGGTCTCCCATGCTGGCGACGATGACGTGCTTCACCTGCGTCTTCGCGATCACCTGCTCGACGGTGTGGGCGAAGTTCTCCAGCACGATGATCGCTTCGGCGCCCGAATCCTTCAGCTGGTGCTCGAGCTCGCGCGGCGTATAGAGCGGGTTGACGTTGACCACCGCGAAACCGGCGCGCAGCACGGCGGCCGTCGCGACCGGGTATTGCAGCACGTTCGGCATCATGATGGCGATACGCGCGCCGCGCTGCAGCCCGCGGCCCTGCAAGTAAGCGGCGAGCGCGACCGACATCTGGTCGAGGTCGCGATAGCTGATCGACTTGTCCATGCAGATGAATGCCTTGCGGTCGGCGAACTTGGTGAAGCTCTCCTCCAGCAGGTCGACCAGCGATGCGTATTGCGTCGGCTCGATATCGGCAGGCACGCCGGGCGGATATTGCTTGAGCCAGATGCGCTCCATGGAAGACTCCCCTCATTGACCAGGGCCCGTTGTTCTCGGGCTTGCCTCGTTGTCGCCAGTATCCAGCTTGCCGGAACGGGTGGCAAGCCGTCGTGGCTTAGGGCAAAGGTCGGGCCGTCGCTACTGGAATCGTCGCAAAACGGTGCTGCCGCAGGTGCGAAGCGGGGCTGCGGTTTAGTGCCGAGCGGCGTTAACTGTTGTTGGCCGGCTTGGCCGCGGCGGGAGGCTTCGTCGCAGCGGGGGTCGTCGCTGCCTTGGGCTTGGCGGGCTTCGCCGCCTGATCGCCGCCGGCCGAAGGCTTCTCGGCGGGCTTCGCCACCGCATCCGGCTTGGTCGCGGCATGCTTGGCGCCAGCCGGCTTGGTTGCGGCCGGTTGGGGCGTGGCCGGCTTGGCCGCCTTGCCGTCAGTCGGCTTGGCATCCGGCTTGGCCGCCGCGGTCTTGGTGTCCTTGGGCTTATCGGCCGGCTTGTCGGCGGCGTCTGGCTTCTTGGCGACGCGCGGCTTCTTGGCGCGCGGCTTGGACGCGGCCTGCTGGTCGGCATCGGCTGCCACAGCGGCAATCAGGGCGGTGCCGGTGCGGGTCGGGCCGGTATAGACCAGCACGGGCTCGGTCGGCGCCGCAGCCGAGGCCATCAGCTCGGAAGCTTTCATCAGCGGCGGCTGCAGGCCTGCCGTGAAGAAGGTGAACTGGGCCGCGCCGCCGGTGGCGGAGCCCGATCCGGTCGCGCCGCCACTGGCCGCAATCAGCGCATCGTCGTCGTCGCTGGCCGGCCGCTTGCGGTTGGGTCCGCACATCTCGTCGCGCAGGTTCGGCGGCGTGGCATCGACCGGCACGAGATTGTCGACCGTGCCGAGCGAGGGGCGCAGCCAGGTGAGGTTGTCCGGAGCGAAGCCACGCTCCAGCAGCTGCGCCGCCTTCACCGCGCGTGCCGTGCCGGAGTTTGCACCGAGCACCACCGCGATCAGCCGGCGGCCGTTGCGCGTGGCCGAGGCGACGAGGTTGTAGCCGGAGGCGCAGATGAAGCCGGTCTTGAACCCGTCGGCGCCGGGATAGCGGCCGATCAGCTTGTTGAAATTGCCGGTGACGCGCTTGCCGAAGCGGATCGCCGGGATATGCATGTAGTACTCGTATTCCGGCAGGTCGCGCAGGAAAGACCGCGCCAAGATGCCGAGGTCGCGCGCAGAGGTGATCTGGCCTTCGGCGGGCAGGCCGTTTGGATTGACATAGCTCGTCTGCGCCATGCCGAGCTTCCTCGCGGTGTCGTTCATCACCGCGGAGAAGCCGTCGACCGAGCCGCTGACGCCTTCGGCGAGCACCACGGCCATGTCGTTCGCCGACTTGACCATCATCATCTTCAGCGCGTTGTCGACGGTGACTTGGGTTCCCGGGCGGAACCCCATCTTCGATGGCGATTGCGAGGCCGCGGTCGGCGACACCGTGAGCAGCGTGTCGAGCGTCAGCCTGCCGTCCTTGACCGCCTTCAGCGTCACATAGGCGGTCATGATTTTGGTCACGGAGGCCGGGTACCAGGGAAGGGTCGCGTTTTCGGCCTGCAACACCTTGCCGCTGTCGGCCTCGATCAGCAGGAGCGCTTCTGCGCTCGCCGTGCGCGGCGCGAGCATCGCGGCACAGGCGAGCGTCACAGCGAACAGGTTGAACAGGGATTTGCGAAGCAGCGGGCGAAGGGCGTGCACTATCCGATTCCGGTCCTTGGAGATCCGCCTGATACGGTCGGTTCTCGTGATCTGATTGTCGGTTCTGAAATCCAGCGCCGCCGCTTGCGGCGTCGCAAACCTATACCGGCTGGTGCGTCGAGAATAGGGGGATCGGCGCGGTATTCCGCAACGAAGTAGGCCGAATTTCGACGGTCCTCTCGGGACTTGCTAGGGGGATTTGGCAGCTGTCGCGGCAGCCTCGGCGGCCGTCACGCTGGCCCGTGCGTTCTCCTGCACCATGAACTGGGCCTTGGCCATCTCGGCAAAATGGCCGCCTTTGGCCACGAGTTCATCGAAAGTTCCGGTTTCGATCACCCGTCCATTCTCGAACACCAGAATCCGCGTGGCGTTGCGGATGGTGGAGAGGCGATGGGCGATCACGAAGGTGGTGCGGCCCCTCATCACTTCGTCGAGAGCGGCGTTCACCTTGACCTCGGTGACCGCGTCGAGCGCGGAGGTCGCCTCGTCCAGGATCAGGATCGGCGGATCCTTGAGCAGGGCGCGGGCGATCGAGAGCCGCTGCCGTTCGCCGCCGGAGAGCATGCGGCCGCGCTCGCCGGCATTGGTCTCGAAGCCGCCGCTGCGCTCGATGAATTCGAGCGCCTGCGCGCGCTCCGCCGCCTTGCGCATCTCGGCCTCGGTCGCATCCGGCTTGCCGACGCGCAAGTTCTCCGCGATCGAGCGGTTGAACAGCAGCGCTTCCTGGAACACGACACCGATGTTCCGCCGCAGCGAGGTCAGCGTGACGCCGCGCACGTCCATGCCGTCGATCTTGATGACGCCGGATTGCGGATCGAAGGCCCGGTGCAGGAGCGCAATCGCGGTGGACTTGCCGGCCCCGGTCGGGCCGACCAGCGCAATGGTCTGGCCCGGCAGCGCGGTGAAGGTGAGGTCCTCGATCGCCGGCCGTTTGCCGTCATAGGAGAACGTGACGTCGTTGAACTCGACGAGGCCCGACAGCCTGCCGGCATCGATTGCGTCAGGCCGGTCGTGCACCGCGGGCACGGCGTCGAGCACATTGAAGAACTCGCGCAGCCGCGGAGCTTCCATGAACACGTTGTTGATGAAGCTGACCACCTGCTCGAGCTTCTGGATCAGCAGCGTCGCGAAGCTCACGAACATCACGATCTCGCCGACCGAGGTCAGGCCCTGGTCGTGCAACGCGATGCCGAGGGTGAAGATCGCGAGCACCGTGATGGTGGTGGAGGCGCGCGTGATCACCGTGACCAGCGCCCACCACGACAACACCGGCATCTGCGCGGCCAGCAGCTCGTCGGCGACCGAGCGCAGCCCTTTGACCTCGGATTCGACGCGCACGAAGCTCTGCACCAGCGCGACGTTGCCGAGCGCATCAGACGCGCGCGCGGAGAGCTCGCTGTAGTGCTCCTCGACCGCCATCTGCATGCCGAAGGTCCTGCGCACCACGAAGGTGGTCAGCGCCGTGAAGACGATGCAGAGCACGAACAAGAGGATCGCCAGCCGCCAGTTCAGGTAGAGCGACAACGGCAGCAGCACCAGGACCGAAAGGATCGCGGCAAAATGCTCGCGGAAAAAGCCGAGCCACAGCCGCCACAGCGCGTCCGTGCCGTTGAGCATGACCTTCATCAGCCGGCCGGAATGGGTGCCGGAGTGGAAGGTCAACGGCAGCTGCAGGATGTGCTCGAAATAGTCGGTCAGCACCGCCTGGCGCTGGCGATGCGAGAGCCGGTCGGCCTGCAAGGCCACCAGCGCGCTGCAGACGATGGTGAACAGTCCGAACGCGACCCAGGCGACCAGGAACGGCCAGGCCGAGCTCGAGCCGGCCACGGTCTTGCCCGAGAGGACGTCGACGATCCGGCCGAACAGCACGGGCTCGGCGAACTGGGATCCCGCCAGCAGGAGGTTGGCGACCGCGAGGAGCCAGCCCAGCCGCGCCTCCTTGCCGAGCAACTCGAGAACGCGGGTGTAGAGTCGGACGATGGACATGTGGGCGAGGGACTCGGCGACGAGGGAGCCCACATTCTAAGCAGGGACCGCCGCGAGATACAGCGCAAGCTTTCAGTTTTACTCAGTTGATCAGCCGCTCTGCCCGCGGCGGCAGGAACTGGCCGTCGAAGACGTCGCGAGCCGTCGGCCGTTTGCGGAATTTGAAGTCCCGCGCGATCTGATCAATCGAACGTTCCAGGCGCGCCGGCTCGACGCCGCCGAGGCCGTAGCGCTTGACCTCGTCGGTCAGGATATTGTCGGCAAGGACCGCGTGCAGGCGCTTCAGCTCCAAATTGCGGTCGCCGTCCTCGATGCGGCTCACGGCCTCCTCCGCCGCACGCGCCGGCTCCCTGGCCGTCGCGGTGATGCCCGCGATCAAGGCGCGGACGAAGCCTTTCACGGCATCCGGCTTCGCTGCGGCGAAGGCGGTGTTGGCGACCACGGCAAAGCCGTAGGCCTCACAGCCGTAGTCCGCATAGCGCAGCACGACGAGATCGGCTTCGGGTACGCCGCGATCGCGCAGGTTCACCGCCGAGAGATAGCTGAACCCGGCGACGGCATCGACCTGTCCTGCGGACAGGATCGGCTCGCGCACCGCGGCACTGATCTTGTGGAATTTGACGTGCGATGCCTTGATGCCGTTCTGCTGCGCCAGCGCCGGCCACAGCCGCATCGACAGATCGCCGTCGGCAACGCCGACGGTCTTGCCGTCGAGGTCGGGCAGGAGACGGATGCCGCGGCTTTTGCGCGCGATGATCGCGTAAGGCGCGCGGTCGAACAGCACGAACACGGCCTTGACCGGCGCCGCGTCGTCCTTGTCGCGAAAGCGTATCAGCTCGTTGATGTCGACGAGCGCAAGCTCGCTGTCGCCTTTGGCGAGCCGTGCGAGCGCCTCCGGCGATCCGCTCGCGCTGTTGAAGGACACGTTGAGATGCTCGGCGCCGAACCTGCCGTCCTTCGCCGCAAGGAAGAATGGCGCCATGCTCGCATCGATGGGACGGTCGAAGGTGAAACGGATGGCGGTCGAGGGAGTGCCGCTCTCGGCCGCAATGCATTCGCGCACCGTCGATGCGGTGAACGCGATTGCAAGGGCCAACAGGTATTGAAGGGCGATCGTCTTGAATCCGGACATCGGTCGCGCCGGCCCCGCAATGTTATGGTTTCGTGACGCTTGGCAAGCGCCGGCCCGCGACGAACGTGCGCGCGCGAACATGAACGGCGGATGAGCGGGCTTGCGGCATCGTTACGCAACCCCGTTCAGCTTGTGTTGGGATTGGGGAACCTACTTAGGTGGTGAGTGTTTGACAGACATCAGCCTGTCGTCAGGCACATCCGAGGTCCCAAGGAGGGTCCAGATCATGTTTGACAGCCTTTCGAAGTTCGTCGGCCGCAAGGCCGTTCTGGCCACGATCGCCGTGATGGCCCTGACTGCCGCTGCACCCAGCGCCTCTTACGCGGGCGGTCGTCATTGGCATGGCGGTGGCGGCGGCGCCGCTGCTGCCGCGATGTTCGGGCTCGCCGCGACCGGCCTCGCGATCGCAGCCAGCCGCAATGCCTACGCCTATGATCCGGGTCCGGTTTACTATTACGAGGGCGGCCCGGCCTATTACAGCGGCCCCGGCTATGGTTCGTATTATTACGACTCGGGCAACCGCTACACCTATGGCGGCTACAAGAATCCCTGCGCCCACGGCTATTCCGGCTACAGCTGCTATTGACGGATCGGCCATTCTGATCGACGAACAGGCCGTCGCGCTTGCCGCGGCGGCTTGTTTTTTGCTTACATTGCCGCGTGTTAACACGCCGGCCATCTGTTTCGAGTAGTTTTGCGTACCATGAGTGATTCGCTTGAGCGGCTATATCTGGCTGTACTCGCGGCCAGAGACCTTGATCCGGCAACATCGCGCACGGCCCGGCTGTTTCAGCGTGGGCCCTCAAAAATGGCAAAGAAGCTCGCCGAAGAGGCCATCGAAGTCGTCATCGATGCGGTCAATGGCGATAGCGAGGCCGTGATCCGGGAAAGCGCCGACCTGCTCTACAATCTCACCGTGCTGTGGGCTTCGGCCGGAGTACGCCCCGAGGACGTCTGGCGGGAAATGACACGGCGGGAGGACATGCTCGGAATTGCCGAAAAACTGCCGAAGTCGCCGGCGAAATTGCCCAAAGTCGCGTCACCGCGCATGGCCTCGCGGCGGCCTATTGTCGCGCTCGACGGCCGCGCCGCGCGCAAGCGCCACTAGAAACGTCACAAATCGCTCAAAAACTGGCGATGGACAAATCCGTCCCATGGTGCTTCATCGCGGCGCCATGCTGAAACGAATGTACGACTGGTGCATCGACGCCGCCCACAAGCCCTATGCGCTCTGGATCATGGGCATCGTGTCCTTCGCCGAAAGCTCCTTCTTTCCGGTCCCGCCGGATGTGATGCTGATTCCGATGTCCCTGGCGCGGCCGCAGCGCGCCTGGTTCTATGCCGCGATCTGCACCGTGACCTCGGTGCTCGGCGGCGTCGTCGGCTACGCCATCGGCGCGCTGCTGTTCGACTCGGTCGGCCAGTGGCTGATCCAGGTCTACGGTCTCGCCGACAAGGTTGACGCCTTCCGCGCCTCCTATGCGGAATGGGGTGCGGTCATCATCCTGCTCAAAGGACTGACGCCGATCCCCTACAAGCTCGTCACCATCACCTCGGGCTTTGCCGGCTACAACATCCTCCTGTTCGTCCTGTGCTCGATCGTCGCGCGCGGCGGACGCTTCTTCGTCGTCGCGATCCTGCTCAACCGCTACGGTGACTGGATCCGGGTCAGGATCGAGCGGCATCTCGGATTGTGGGTCGCGCTCGGCGCGATCGTGCTGGTGCTCGGCTTCGTTATCGCCATCAAGCTGATCTAGAGCCGCGGCGCTTTGCCGCCGCGCCGGCTTCGGCTACGGTTGTCGTCATGATGGTTCGATCCGGCAATCCGGCGGCACGGCATGGGACGCTGATGTCGACAGCGCTGCTGCTGCTGCTGCTCGCTGCCGGAGGGGCGGCCCGGCCGCAATCCGCCCCGCCGGCGCTCGGCCTTCAGCAGCAGGGGGCGCCGGCCGGCCCGTCGCCATCGACGCCCCCTCCTTCGGCGCCGCCGGCGCGCGAGGAGAATCCCGGGCTGATCAACGAAATGGGCAAGCTGTTCGACAAGCTGCCTTTGATCCTGCCGCCGATCAAAAGCCCCAGTGAAACCATGGACGACCTGTCGCGGCTGGCCAAGCCCTCGACCATGGTGTCAGGGCGCGTGATCTGCCCGGTCTCTGCGAACGGCGCGCCCGACTGCAAGCAGGCGGCCGACCAGCTCTGCCAGGGCAAGGGCTACAAGGAAGGCAAGAGCCTGAACGCCGACTCCGCGGAAAAATGCTCGGCCAAGGTCCTGATCCCGGGCCGGCAACGTAAACCGGACGACTGCCGCACCGACACTTTCGTGACCAGCGCGCTGTGCCAGAACTGAAAGCCGGCGCGCGAGAACCAAGGAGCGCCCATGAGCCGCACGGAGCAGGACTTCCTCGGACAGCGTGAGATCGCCGACGACATCTATTACGGCGTCCAGACCATCCGGGGTAAGGAGAACTTCCACATCACCGGCATTCCGATGAACCAGGAGCCTTACTTCGTGAAGGCGCTTGGTTACGTCAAGAAGGCCGCCGCGATGGCCAATCGCGACCTCGGCGCGATCGATGCCAAGGTCGCGGACGCCATCATCCTCGGCTGCGACCGCGTTATCGCGGGCGACATGATGGATCAGTTCGTCACCGATTTCATCCAGGGCGGTGCCGGCACGTCGACCAACATGAACGCCAACGAGGTGATCGCCAACCTCGCGCTGGAATCGCTCGGCTTTGCCAAGGGCGACTACCAGCACGTCAGTCCGAACGATCACGTCAATTACGGCCAGTCGACCAACGACACCTATCCGACCGCCTTTCGGCTGGCCCTGATCCTGCGGCTCGAGAGCTACATGACCGCGTTGCGCCAGCTCCAGGAAGCCTTCTTCGCCAAGGGTCGCGAGTTCGACCGGGTGCTGAAGATGGGCCGCACGCATCTGCAGGACGCCGTGCCGATGTCGCTCGGCGCCGAATTCCGAGGCTGGGGCACCACGATCGGCGAGGAGGTCGACCGCATCTCGGAAGCGCGCGCGCTGCTGCGCGAGATCAATCTCGGCGCCACCGCGATCGGCACCTCCGTCACGGCGGCGGTCGGTTATCCCAAGCTCGCCGTCCGGCACCTCAGTGCGCTCACCGGCGTGGATTTCATCCTCGCCGGCGATCTCGTCGAGGCGACCTCCGACACCGGCGCCTATGTGCAGCTCTCCGGCGTTCTCAAGCGCACGGCCAGCAAGCTGACGAAAATCTGCAACGACATCCGCCTGCTTGCCTCCGGTCCGCGCGCGGGCTTGAACGAGATCAACCTGCCGCAGCTTCAGCCGGGCTCCTCGATCATGCCCGGCAAGGTCAATCCGGTCATTCCCGAAGTCGTCAACCAGACCAGCTTCCTCGTCATCGGCCTCGATACCACGGTGACGCTGGCGGCAAGCGCCGGTCAGCTCCAGCTCAACGTGATGGAGCCGGTGATCTCGTTCGCGCTGTTCTTCTCGATCCGCACCATGGAGCGCGCGGTCAACAGCCTGCGCGAGAATTGCGTCGTCGGCATCACCGCCAACGAGGAGCACACCCGCAACATGGTGCTGAACTCGCTCGGCATCGTCACGGTGCTGAAGCCGCTGCTCGGCTACAAGCAATGCGCCGAGATCGCGCGCGAAGGCTACAAGACCGGCAAGTCGCTGCACCAGATCGTCGTGACCGAACGCAAGCTGCTGACACAGGAGAAGTGGGACGAGATGTTCTCGTTCGAGCGGCTGATCAACCCGGATTTGATCGGGTAGGCGGTCGCTGTCATTCCGGGGCGCGCGAAGCGCGAGCCCGGAATCCATTTCGCCGCGCGTGCTGACGCCCGATGGATTCTCTGATGCGCAATCGCGCATCATAGCTCGACGCTCTGTCTCGCCCCGGAATGACGGGTGAGGAATTCCGCTGCTTGGAATTGCGGCAATGGCCTCCGCTGCGGCGCCAAAACGCAATACTTGACAGTGGAAAGATTGCCTTGTTGGTATGGCTCCCAACTTCAATTTGACCGGCTGAGAGGATCGTACCGCAATGTCCATGCCTGCCTTGTTCAAGGGGCGCCTGTCGATCCCCGTGATCGGCTCGCCGCTCTTCATCATCTCGGTGCCCGATCTCGTGATCGCGCAGTGCAAGGCGGGTGTGGTCGGCTCGTTTCCGGCGCTGAATGCGCGGCCGCCGGAGCTGCTGGACGAATGGCTGGCGCGGATCACCGAAGAGCTCGCGGCCTATGACCGCGCTCATCCCGACAGGCCGTCGGCGCCGTTCGCGGTCAACCAGATCGTGCACAAGTCGAACAACCGGCTCGACCACGACATGCAGCTCTGCGCCAAGTACAAGGTGCCGATGATCATCTCCTCGCTCGGCGCCCGCGAGGAGCTGAACCAGGCCGTGCACGGCTGGGGCGGCATCGTCTTCCACGACGTGATCAACCAGAAATTCGCGCACAAGGCGATCGAGAAGGGCGCCGACGGGCTGATCCTGGTCGCGGCCGGCGCCGGCGGCCATGCCGGCACCATCTCGCCGCTGGCCTTCGTGGCCGAGACACGAAAATGGTTCGACGGTCCGATCGCGCTGTCGGGTGCGATCGGCAACGGCAAGGCGATCCGCGCCGCGCGCATCCTGGGGGCCGACTTCGCCTATATCGGTTCGGCCTTCATCGCGACCAAGGAGGCCAATGCGGTCGAGAAGTACAAGGAGATGATCGCGGGCTCGAGCGCCGACGACATCGTCTATTCCAATCTCTTCACCGGCGTGCACGGCAATTATCTGAAGCCCTCGATCCTGGCGGCGGGCATGGACCCCGAAAATCTGCCGACGTCCGATCCCTCCAAGATGAACTTCGGCACGGACGCCTCCGGCGAGCGCGCCAAGCCGAAGGCCTGGAAGGAGATCTGGGGAAGCGGCCAAGGCATCGGCAGCATCGACAAGGTCGTGCCGGCGGCCGAGCTGATCGCGCGCTTCAAGAAGGAATACGACGAAGCGATCGATCCGCCGTTGTGATCGCACCCAGATCGAGTGCTGCATGCCCCCCATTTACCGCGTCGACGGCAACGACGTCGTCACCAGCCCCGATGCAGCCGGCCCCTGGGATCGGCGCATGCAGCACGGCTCGGCACCGGCATCGCTGGTGACATGGGCGGCTGAGCGCATCCCTGCGGCGGTGCCGATGGATGTCGCGCGCGTGACCATCGATCTGATGCGCCCGGTACCGGTGGCGCCGCTTACGATCGCCACCGAAATCTTGCGCGAGGGCCGCAAGATCCAGCTCTGCGGGATCAAGCTGCTCGCCGACGGCGTGCAGGTGGTCGGCGCCACCGTGCTCAAGATCAGGCGCCAGGCGCTGACGCTGCCCGACGAGGTCGAGGAACTTCCGGTCACGTTGCCGTCGCCGGAGGATTCATTGGTCGAGGACGGTCACGCCGCCACCAGCCCGTTCGTGCGATCGGTCTCGATGCGCGCCGCGCGCGGCCGCTTCGGCCGGGCCGGCGCCGGCGCGATCTGGTTTCGTGTCGACCATCCGCTGATCGAAGGCGAGGCCGTCTCGCAGGCGATGCGCGCCGTGGTCGCCGCCGATTTCTCCAACGGCACCGCTTCGACGCTCGACTTCCGTGCCTGGACCTACATCAACGCCGACCTCACCGTGAGCTTTGCGCGCCAGCCGGTCGGCGAGTGGATCCTGCTCGACGGCGATTCCTGGATCGGCCCCGACGGCGCGGGCCTTGCGATGTCACGCCTCGCCGACCGCCAGGGCTATTTCGGCCGCGCGGTGCAGAGCCTCGTGATCGAGAAGCGGTGAGAGGCGCTATGTGCGATCAGCCGGGCGATGACACCGATCGTGTGAGAGCTCTCTCGCGTATCGCGGGATTGAACGGCAGACTTCCGCCGCCGCGGAAGGGATGCAAGGTCGTGTTCGACCAGGGCATCCTGCCAGTTCACACACCGTAGAAGATCTTGATCCCCCACAGCACCACGATGATGGCCGTGATCAACGTGATCGCGGCGACTGCACTTTCCAGGGAAGCGACTCTCATTTCACTCTCCGCTTCCCAGCCCCGTCAGCGGTTTAGTTGATTCCCTGATTCGCCGGCAATTGCGCGGGCATCGCCGTCGCAGACTCCGTTGCGGGCTGTGGTGCCGAAGCAACAACGACACCGTAGAATTCCGGAGTCTTTACCCCACCATCCGGTCCCGCCCGCTCCAGAAGCCCGCACGCAGCACCTTCTTGTCGACCTTGCCGACCCCGGTCATCGGCAATTGCTTGACGAACTGGATCTGCTTGGGCGCATGCGCCGAGCCCTTCCGCGTCTTTACCAGGTTGATCAGCTCGTCCGGATTGGGGTTCGTCCCTTCGCGCGGGACGACGATGGCGGTGACGGCTTCGCCCCATTTCTCGTCGGGAATGCCGACGACCGCGACCATCGCCACGTCCGCGTGCTGCGACAGGACGTCCTCGACCTCGCGGGGGAAGATGTTGAAACCGCCTGTGACGATCATGTCCTTCTTGCGGTCGAGGATGAACATGTAGCCGCGCTCGTCCTGACGTGCGATGTCGCCGGTGTGGACCCAGCCGTTCTTCAGCGTCTCGGCGGTGGTATCGGGCCGCTTCCAGTACTCCGCCATCGCATGCGGCGCGCGCACGCAGATCTCGCCGGCCTCGCCCGTCTTCACCTCCTGGTCGTTGTCGTCGAGGATCTTGACCTCGCAGGCCGCGATCGGGAAGCCGCAGGACAGGAACAGCTCCGGCCGCTGGGGATCGTGGTCGGCCTTGCGCAGCACCGAGACGGGATAGCATTCGGTCTGCCCGTAGAGCTGCGAGAACACAGGGCCGATGCGTTCGATGCCCTCCAGCAGTCGGCTCGGCGACATCGCGGAGGCGCCATAGAGCACGAGCTCGAGCGAGGAGAGGTCGGTCTTGCCGAGCGCGGGCTGATCGAGCAGCACATAGATCATGGTCGGAACGAACAGCGTGAAGTTGATGCGCTCGCGTGCGATCGTTGACAGCACGGCTTCGGGATCGAAGCCTTTCAGCATGTGCACGGTGCCGCCGCGCATCAGGGTCGGCAGCACCTTCGTGCCCGCGACATGGCTGATCGGCGCGACCGTGAGGTAGCGCGCAGCCTCGGGGATCTCGAAGTCGGCCAGGATCGCGCCGGCGGCGCCGGCATTTTCGCGGTGATAGCGTAGCGCGCCCTTGGATTTTCCGGTGGTGCCGCCGGTGTAGTTCAGTGTGGCGAGATCGTCGGAGCCGGCGAGGCACTGTGCGCTGGCGTGCCCCGCACTCTCGACCGCCGCCAGCAGATCGACGCCGTAGCCGGCCGGTCCCATAGTGAAGACCGCCTTGAGCCGACCGGCCTTCGCGGCGAGCTCGCCGCCGCGGTCGCGGAAGGCGGCCGCATCCACCACCAGCATCTCGGCTTCGGAATCCTTGAGCTGAAACAGCTGGTCCTCCAGCGAGCCCAGAGGGTGGAGCCAGGTGATGCAGAGGCGGGCCAATTGGGCGGCGACGCCGGCGCACCAGCTGTCGGCGCGGTTCGCCGTGAGGAAGGCTACGCGGGCGCCGGGCTCCAAGCCGAGCCGCATGAACACGCCCTGGATCCGTCCGATCAGGTCGATGGCACCCCGATAGCTCAGCGATCCCTCGGGCCAGGCGAAAGCAATGCGGTCGGGATAGCGCGACAGCGCTCGTAGCGTCTGCGCACAAGCCGGGCATGATGCGTGGAGCGGATCAGGCATATGTTTCCTCGTTGCTTTGTCACCGGCTTATGGCGTGCCAATGTTGCTGACGACGCTAGCACAGAGACTGCGGGAGGAAACCACAAAGCCCGCGCGAGGGAGGCATGCATGCCATCAGATCGACTGCAACGCTTCCGCGATCGTCATGCTCTGCCGCTGATCGCGGCGCCGATGTTTCTGGTATCGGGCGTCGAGCTCATGGTTGCAGCCTGCCGCAACGGGGTGATCGGCAGCTTTCCCACCGCGAATTGCCGTGGCGCGGAACAGCTCGATGAATGGCTGACCGAAATCAAGCTGCGGCTGCGGCAGCATGAAGATCAAACCGGGCGAAAGGCAGCGCCACTTTGCCCGAACTTGATCGTCCACCGCTCCAATGCGCGGCTGGAGCAGGATCTCGCCGTGCTGCTGCGGCACAAGCCGGAGATCGTCATTACGTCGGTCGGCTCGCCGGCGCCAGTCTTGAAGCCGCTGCACGACGCCGGCGCGCTGGTGCTGGCGGACGTGGCCTCGATCCGCCATGCCGAACGCGCCGCGGAAGCGGGGGCGGACGGGCTGGTCCTGCTCACTGCCGGTGCTGGCGGCCAGACCGGCTGGCTCAACCCGTTCGCCTTCGTCCGTGCGGTGCGCGCATTCTACGACGGCATCATCGTGCTCGCGGGCGGAATTAGCGACGGTCGCGCGCTGCGTGCCGCCGAAGTGCTCGGCTGCGATCTCGCCTATATGGGCACGAAGTTCATCGCGACGCGTGAGAGCAGGGCGGACAAGCGTCACAAGCAGATGCTGGTCGAGAGCAGCGCCGACGACATCTTGCTCACCACCGCGTTCACGGGCTTGCAGACCAGCATGCTGAGGCCATCGATCGCGGCCGCCGGGCTCGATCCCGACAATCTGCCGGCGCGCGGCGCGATCAATATCACTGCGGATATCGACGTCGCCGCCCGCGACAGCCGCCCCAAGCGCTGGCGCGATATCTGGAGCGGCGGGCATTCGACATCGGGTGTCACTGATGTGCTCGCGGTCGAGGATCTCGTTGCGCAGACCATCGCCGAATATCGGGAAGCGGGTGGGCGGTAGCGTCGTCGCCTCTCCCACAGGGGATCGGGCAGGGTTAATCCCGCATGCCTCCGGCCCATCCCACTTAACGGCGGATTAACCATCGCCAGCCAAGAATCCCTCTTGTGGCCGCCAATCAGGACGAGAGGGACAGGCGATGGACTTCAATTATCTCAACGGCAAAACGGCTGCGACCCTGGACGAGATCCGCGTCCGCGTCGCCCATGCGCTGGCCCGCCACCCGCTGTGTCGCAACGTCCGGTTTGACATCGTCAGCGTCCCCCGGACCCGCCGCGGCGGCAATTGGACGGTGACGCTGCAATCGGTCGAGCCGCGCGCGGTCTGGGAAGCCTCGGAGATCGTCGCCGACATCCAAGATGCCTATGACCTTGCGGCAGCAGCCTGATTTCGTTGGGGGTTTCTGGACGATGTCGCCTTACTCCGCGCGATTGCCGCCGCAATGGCACGGTTCAGCCTTAATTATCGCCCAGTTTCCGGGCAGTGATCACGTGGACTTGAAGTCGGACGGGGAGAGACGTTTGTCCAAAGCCATCACCATCGTCGCGCTGACCTGTTTCCTCGTCCTCGGCGCCGCCACCACCGCGATCCTCGGCCGCGACAGCGTTCCCAGCGTCAGCGCCGCGATGATCGCCGAGGCGCCCCCGGCCAAGCCGCTCGCAACCAACCGCGCCGCCAAGGCCGACCGTCTGGTTCCGACGCTCGCGCTGGCCTCGGCCGCGATCGAGCCGGTCCAAGTTGCCGCCGACAAGCTGGCGCAGGCACCGGTCCTGACCGAGCCGCTGCGTCAGGCCTTCGCCGCCGCCACGCCATCCGATTTCCCGATGCCGAAGCCGAGCGCGCACGAGGCGCCCGCCGCGACCGAGGTTCCGGCCATCGAAGTTCCGGCCAAGCCGAAAGTCGTCGCCAAGCCGCAGCCGCAAAAATCCTATTCGCTGCTGTCCGACGTGCAGATCGCGGGCATCAGGGATCGCCTGAAACTCTCCTCGTCCCAGGAATATTACTGGCCCTCGGTCGAGACCGCGCTGCGCAACGTCGCCCGCAAGATCCAGGCGAACAGGCTGTCGAATCCCAATGCACCGCCCAGCGCGCAGATCGATCCGAATTGCGACGAGGTGCAGCAGCTGAAGTCGGCCGCGATGCCGCTGTTGTTCCAGCTTCGCGACGACCAGAAGGAAGAAGTGCGCAAGCTCGCTCGCCTCATCGGGCTTGAGAAGGTCGCGCAGCAGATCTGACGCACGCGGTTCCTCGTCGAGGAGCCGCGGCTTATCAGGAACATCTGGCAATCCCCACGCGTTGCCCGCTCCGAAAGAGGGAGTGGATGAATGCGCGCCTCGACAGCTTATTTTGTCGGTGCCGGAACTATCGTCGCGGCCATCGCCATTGGTCTCGGTGGCGGCATCGTTGCCGGCAACATCATGAATCCGGTTGCGTCCAAGCAGGGGCCGGACACCAGCAAGCTGGCGCAGCGCGCGGCAACTCCCACGCCGGCCAGCACTAACGCTCCCTCCGAGCGTGTGAACTATCTCACCGGCTCACAAGCCTTTGGCGCGATGATCGTCGCGCCCGCACAGGCCGAAGCAAAGCCTGAACCCGCAAAACCCGACACGCCAACCACGCAGGCGAATGTCCCACCGGCGCTTCAACCCTCGCAAGCCGCTGCAGTCGAGCCGCCCAAGCCCGCCGCTGCGCCACAGGCCGCAAGGCCTGCCGAGCAGCAGGCCTCGACCGAGCCGTCGTCCTCACCGAATAACGCCTATGCCAAGGCAAGGGATTCCGATGTGAAGCGCGCCGCGTCCGAACGGCGCCGAGCCGAGCGTCGCGAGCGCTGGGCCGAGCGCCGCTATTATTACGAGTCCCGCGAGCCGCGCGGCATGCGCGACCGCACCGATTGGGATGACGTCGCCCGCAACATCCGCGAGGATTCCGAGGCGCGCGATTACGCGGGCCGGACGCGCGGCGGCTTCCCGCAGATCAAGCTGTTCGGGCCTGACGACGATTAGCAGCTGACGCGGGAATCGTAGCTGCAAGCGGAGCAGCCGCTCCAGTATTTCCCGCAACGCTCACGTCATTCCGGCGCGCCGCAACCCCTCGAGATAGTGCGTACGATCCTCTTCCCGCAGCATCGGCAGCTCGCGTGTGATCCAGGCCAGCGAGACCTCGGGCTGGGTGCGGCGCAGGCCTTCCAGGGCGGATGCTGCGAGAGCGGGATCGCCGAGCATGCCGGCGGCGGCCGTCAGCACGCGGTGGGCGCCGACGAAATCCCCGCGCTGGCGCATCGATTCCCGAGCCATCTGCACGGCGCCCGCATAGTCGCGGCCGACGAACCGGGCATAGGCCGCAACCCCGCAATAGATCGCCGCGAGCGGGTCGCGCGGGCTCAGCCGCAGCGCGCGGCGGGCGGCGGCATCGCCGTCCTGCCAACGTCCGGCATAGCATAGCGTCACGCCGTGGAAGGCATGCGCCATCGCGAAATTCGGGTTGAGCCGCAGGGCCAGCTCGAATTCGGCCAGCGCATCATCGAAGCGGCGGCGGAACAGATAGGTGTAAGCAAGGCCGTGATGGGCCCAGGCATCCTCGCGGTCGGCCTCCACCGCCGCGAGCGCCGCACGTTCGGCGACCGGCACGGTGGCAGCCATGTCGGCCCAGCCCATATGCGCGCCGAAGATATGGCTGGTGGCGAGCAGGCCGAGCGCCTTGCCATAGGCGGGATCGACCGCCACCGCTTCTTCCAGCAGCTTCTGCGCGGCGGCATTGTCCTCGCGGGTGATGCGCCAATAATGCGACAGCGCGCGCATCACGAGGTCCCATGCATCCAGGCTGCCCGGCGGCTTCTGCTGGGCCCGGAAGCTTTCGGCAGCATAGAGCTGCGGCTCGATGGCGGCGACGATCGCTTCCGTGATCTCGTCCTGCACGGCGAAGATGTCGGCGAGTTCCCGGTCGTAGCGTTCGGCCCAGAGATGGCTGCCGGTCGAGACGTCGTTGAGCTGGGCCGAGATGCGCACCCGTTCGCCGCTCCGCCGCACGCTGCCCTCGACCACGTAGCGCACCCCGAGCTCCCGCGCGACCTCGTGGATGTGCACGGCGCGGCCCTTGTAGACGAAGGAGGAGTTGCGCGCGATGACGAAGAACCAGCGCAGCTTCGACAGCGCCGTGATGATGTCCTCGCTGATACCGTCGGAGAAATAATCCTGCTGGACCTCGCCGCTCATATTGGTGAAGGGCAGCACGGCGATCGCGGGCCGCTCCGGCAGCGCGAAGGTGGCTTGGGACGGGGCGATCCGGATCGGCTCCGGCGCGACCGCGCCGATTTGCGTCTGGACGTCGCCGACGAAGCGAAAACCCTTGCGGGTGATGGTGCGGATCAGCGACTGGCTCGCGCCATCGTCGCCGATCGCCTTGCGCGCCGCGTTGATCCGGCTGGTCAGTGTGGATTCGGAGACGCTGCGCCCGTGCCAGATCTTGTCGATCAGCTCGTCCTTGCTGACGACCCGGTCGCGGTTCTGCATGAGGTGGACGACGAGGTCGAAAACCTGCGGCTCCACGGCAATGGGAACCTGCTCGCGGCTCAGCTCGCGCCGGTCGGTATCGAGAAGGTGGTCCCGGAACAGAAACTGCACGTCGAAAACTCGGGCCTCATTGCGAAATCGGGCAAACAAACAAAATGAAATTTGGGTCGAAAGATCGTGTGTCTGCCGAAGGGGGCGTTTGGTTCATCGCAATCGCGTGATGGCAGCCATGTGGTTTTCCGAGGGGAATACATCCGCAGCTAGATGTTGCGGTGTAAATCTGGCGACGAGATCAGGCGCCCCTCCAGCACCGTCATCCTGGAGCGCGGGAGCGTAGCGCAGGTCCTCTCAGCGACAACGGCTTCGCCATTGCGCGGGAATGCCGTTTTAGTGTCGCGCACAACGGGGAATGCCCTTTGCCGATCTGCCCTGCGTACGTAAGGTACACCGACAGAAAACACCAACCCAGAAGAAGTGTCCATGCCTGCTTTCCCCGCCGCCACCACTGTGCTCGACTCCCTGCTGTTTCGCGACGCCTTCGGTACGCCTGAGATGCGCGAGGTGTTCTCGGACGTCGCGACGGTCGCACGCTATGTCGAGGTCGAGGTGGCGCTGGCGAAGGCGGAGGCGAAGTGCGGTGTGATCCCACAGGAGGCGGCCGCAGCGATCGCGGCGCGAACCGACATCGGCGCGCTCGACTTCGATCTGCTCAGGCAGGAGACCGATGTCGTCGGCTATCCGATCCTGCCTTTGGTGCATCAGATGGTGAAGCAATGCGGCGAGGCGGGCCGCTACGTGCATTGGGGCGCCACCACGCAGGACATCATGGACACCGCCGTGGTGCTGCAACTGCGCGCCGCGCTCGAGATCGTCGAACGTGACATCGCCGAGCTGCGCAAGATCCTCGCCGATCTCTCGAAGCGCCATCGCGACACGGCGATGGCGGGCCGCACCCATCTGCAACAGGCGCTGCCGGTGACCTTCGGCTACAAGAGCGCGATCTGGCTCGCGATGTTCGACCGCCACGCCGAGCGGCTGGCGCAGCTGAAGCCGCGCGTGCTGGTCGGTCAGTTCGCCGGCGCGGCCGGCACGCTGGCGTCGCTCGGCGACAGGGGGTTCGAGGTGCAGGAGGCGCTCTGCAACGAGCTGAAGCTCGGCGTTCCCGCCTCGACCTGGCACGTCGCGCGCGACGGCTTCGCCGAAGCCGTGAACTTCCTTGCTCTCGTCACCGGTTCTCTCGGCAAGATCGCGCTCGACATCATGATCATGGCCTCGACCGAATTCGCCGAGGTCTACGAGCCCTTCGTCAAGGGGCGCGGCGCCTCCTCGACCATGCCGCAGAAGCGCAACCCGATCTCCTCGGAGCTGATGCTTGCGGCCTCCAAGGCGGTGCGCCAGCACGCCGGCCTGATGCTCGACGCCATGGTGCAGGATTTCGAGCGTGCCACCGGCCCCTGGCACGCGGAATGGATGGCGATTCCCGAAAGCTTCGTGCTGGCCGCCGGCGCGCTGCACCAGGCGAAGTTCGCGCTTGCGGGCCTCATCGTGGACGAGGCGAAGATGAACGACAATCTTGCCATCAGCCGCGGCCTGATTGTGGCCGAAGCGGTCATGATGGGCCTCGCCCCGCAGATCGGCCGGCAGGAGGCGCATGACGTTGTCTATGACGCCTGCCGTCAGGCCAACGAGAAGGGAATGAGTCTTGCTGACGCGTTATCCGCAGATTCACGGATATCGAGCCGCATCGATCGTGCCACAATCGAGGCGCTCACTTCACCGAAAAATTACCTCGGCCTTGCGCCCGCCATGGTCGACCGGGTGCTGGCATCGGCAACGCGT
Source organism: Bradyrhizobium sp. NBAIM18 (assembly GCF_020193825.1). NCBI lineage: Bacteria > Pseudomonadati > Pseudomonadota > Alphaproteobacteria > Hyphomicrobiales > Nitrobacteraceae > Bradyrhizobium > Bradyrhizobium sp. NBAIM18. The sequence continues at coordinate 16,146 of NZ_JADYVO010000010.1, read as the reverse complement.
TGAAAACCAAGATGCGTGAAACTGCGTATCTTTCCAAGGGCGCAAGACGCTCGCATACTTGTGCCCCGCGATGCTAGACTTAAATTGAGTGAGCGACTTTCGGCAGAGGGCCCGGCATGACTGATCAACGCAATCCTTCCACTCCCATCGATCCGGCGAAGCTCGACCGACTGGCCGAGGTGGCGGTGAAAGTGGGCCTGGGCTTGCGGCCGGGACAGGATCTGCTTCTGACGGCGCCCGCGATCGCGCTGCCGCTGGTGCGGCGGATCGCCGTGCATGCCTACAAGGCCGGCGCCGGCCTCGTGACGCCGATCCTGTCGGACGAGGAGATGACGCTGGCGCGCTACCGCCACGGCCACGACAACAGTTTCGATCGTGCCGCCGGCTGGCTCTACGAGGGCATGGCCAAGGCGTTCTCCGACAACACTGCACGGCTTGCCATCGTCGGCGACAACCCGATGTTGCTGTCCGGCGAGGATCCTTCCAAGGTGGCGCGCGCCAGCAAGGCCAATTCGATGGCCTATCAGCCTGCGCTGGAGAAGATCGTCAATTTCGACACCAACTGGAATATCATCGCCTATCCGAGCGCGTCCTGGGCGAAGCTGGTGTTCCCGAACGATCCCGAGGACATCGCGGTCGGCAAGCTCGCAGACGCGATTTTCGCCGCGTCCCGTGTCGATCGCGAGGACGCGATTAGCAATTGGGCGAGCCACAATGCGGTGCTGCGCGAGCGCACCAACTGGCTCAACGGCCAGCGTTTCCGCGCGCTTCAGTACTCGGGTCCCGGCACCGATCTCACCATCGGCCTTGCCGACGGCCACGAATGGGAAGGCGGCGCCTCGCTGTCCAAGAACGGCATCAGCTGCAACGCAAATATCCCGACCGAAGAGGTCTTCACCACGCCGCATTGCCGCCGCGTCTACGGCCACGTCGTGAGCTCGAAGCCGCTGTCCTATCAGGGCACGCTGATCGACAACATCGCGGTGCGGTTCGAGGACGGCAAGATCGTCGACGCCAAGGCCTCGCGCGGCGCCGAGGTGCTGAACAAGGTGCTCGATACCGACGAGGGCGCGCGGCGCCTCGGCGAGGTGGCCTTGGTGCCGCATTCCTCGCCGATCTCGCAGAGCGGGCTGTTGTTCTACAACACGCTGTTCGACGAGAACGCGGCCTCGCACATCGCGCTCGGCCAGTGCTATTCGAAATGCTTCGTCAACGGTGCCCAGCTCACGCCGCAGCAGATCGCGGCGCAAGGCGGCAACCAGAGCCTGATCCATATTGATTGGATGATCGGCTCGGCCGAGACCGACATCGACGGCATCTTGGCCGACGGCAGCAAGGTGCCCGTCTTCCGCAAGGGCGAATGGGCGAAGTCGTAATCTAGATTTTGGTGCAATAGGCAGCCCAGGACGTGGTCAACCTCTCCCCGCTGGGGAGAGGTGAACGTCCTCGCGTCAGTCTTCCCCCTCACGCCGCCGCGTTGCGCAGGGTCGGGCTGTTGTCGATGCTGAAGCGGTTGAACAGCGTCGTGAACGGGCTGCCGTCGGTGGCCCGCACGATCGCGTCGGACGCCGCCACCGCCTCGTAGAGCGCGCCAACCGGATCGTCCGCGTCCGCCAGCGCGAGCGCGCCGCGGATCTGTTCGCGGGCCTCGCTGACGTCATCCTCGTCTTGGAGCCTTGCCTCCAGCGCATCCGCCGCGCGGCGCATCTCTGCAAGGTCGCCGCCCCCGGAGAATTTGAGGATGTCGCGCCAGTAGGGACGGGCAACGACAAGCTGGATCAATGCATCGAAACTTTCCGCGATGATGCCCGCGCGGCCTTCTGACGAGACATAGAGCACATTCTGCGACGGCAGCAGCACGAACGCGCTGCCGGAGCCGTCACTGCCGATGTGCCGCGGGCTTTCGACGCCGTCGATGGTGAACCAGGGCTCCTCGTTCGGTTCGAAGGAGACGTCGAGACTGCGGAGCCTGGCGACGACCTCGCTGTTGGCTGTCAGAATCTCCGGCGTGAGGGGCATCGGTGCGGCTCCTTCCCAAGACTTCGCGCACTTTGTCGCACCCCGGACAAGCTAGGTTCATATGTGCGAATTCGCAGAGGAAATCGTGACGTTAACCGTATCGCACCCGCAACTCGGGGCTGATTGTCGAGTGCCATGTAAGAAAGAATTAAAAGCAGCCTACTAGCGTCCCAACTTCTTTCGAAGCAATCCGGGCCGAGACCCGGCCATTCATATTTATATCTTCTGGGGAAGCAGATGTCGCGCACATTGATTGAAATCGGTAGTTGCAATGTGGATCTCGAGCTGCGGCCGATCGAGCCGTCCTGGATCATCGAGGGCAATCCGGTATCCCGCTCCCGCGTCTTGTCGACCAGCGCCGACGGCACCGCGCAGACGATCATCTGGCACTGCACCGAAGGCCGCTTCAACTGGTACTACGACATCGACGAGACGATCATGATCATGGAAGGATCGATCGTGCTCGAGAGCGACGGCATGCCGCCCAAGCGCTACGGCCCCGGCGACGTCATTTTCTTCCGCGACGGCGCGCATGCCAAATGGCATGTCGAAGGCCACGTCAAGAAGATCGCCTTCTGCCGCAAGACCAATCCGGTGATGATCGGTTTCCTGATCCGCGTCATCAACAAGCTGAAGAAGATGTTCGCCTCCACCGGCGAGCGCCGTCCGGCCTCGCTGATGGGCGCCGGCTAAGCGGACACCAGGGTTTCAAGGACGCTTCCCAGCGGCCACGACGAAGAGGGGTCGGGATCAAGGTCCCGGCCCCTCTTTTCATCATGACGGCAGCTCGAGCCGGTAGACGTCGATCGCGGTCTGCGAGAACAACGCCGTCTTGTCGGCCTCGCTCAGCTTTGAGGTGATACGCTTGAAGGCATTGAAGATCACCTGGTAGCTGCACTGGCCCTTGTCCGGGGGGAAATTGCTTTCGAACATCGCGCGCTTCGGGCCGAACGCCTCGATGCAGGTCTCGACATAGGGCCGCCAGGCCGCGGCAAGCTCCTCGGATGTCGGCGGCCTCTCGCGCAAATGGAAGTCGTAGCCAAGCAGGCACATCGCGAGACCACCGAGCTTCACCACCACATTTTCGCATGTCGCGATCTCCCGGATCGAGGCGCGCCATTGCGCAAACACCTCCTCGCGCCGGCCCGCGAAGCGGCCGGTTCCGACCGGGCCGCCGCAATGGTCGAGCACAATCCTGGTGTCGGGGAAGGCGCGCGCCAGTGCCGTGAGCTCACCGATTTGCGGGTGGAACAGCCAGGCATCGAAGCTGAGTTTGAGGGGCGCGAGGCAGGCAAAGCCTTTGCGGAAGGTCGGATCCTGCAACAATCCCTTCGGTCTGTTCGCATACATGCCGGCGACGACAGGATCTTCGTCCCAGGCCGATGAATGCCTGATGCCGCGAAAGCGGCCGTTGCCAGCGGCGATCTCGGCTTCCAGCACGCCCTTTGCGGCGTCGCCGAGCAGCAGATTGGCATGGCTCACGATGCCGGCGCAGATCGCGGCCTTGCCGTAGCCGCCGCTCGCACTCATGGCGGCGACGCCGTTGGCAAACTCGACCTCGCCAACGGGCCGGAACGCCTCGGGCCCATGCGCGCGGTACATCGAACGGCAGTCGACATAGACGGTGGCGATGACGTTGTGACCGGAGGCGATGTCGGCGGCCATCTCCTCGATCAGATAGCGGTGCCCGCGATTCCACAGATGATGATGGGGATCGACGATCGGCCGCAAGGGATCGATGATCTCCTCCCGATGCAGTGCGAGCCAGTCCTCACGCGGATCGACGAACAGCCCGCTCGTGTTGGCGGGTACACCGCTTGCTGCCATCGGCCTTCGCTCCCTGATGTTTTGTGTCGGGAGCCTAGCACCTCATTTCCGCATGCAGCAGCGCGCCTTGCGCAACCGCACCCATCATCACGAGCAATGCGGTATGCTCGTCAGCCCGTCCGCCGTCTTGCGCTTACTTGGACCATCAGCCGCCAGTCCACTGCCGTGGCCGGCTTGACCTCCCCACGCCAACGGAAGGAGTCCCCGGTAATCTCAGTAAAGCTCCAGCGCGTCAGCTCGCCGGATTCGGTTGTGCCTTCCTGCACGATGTCCTCGCCGCGGGGACGGCCGATCTGCTGCCGGAACACGCGGCGGCCCGGATCGAACCAGGAAATCCGCCACGCATCCATGGCCGGATCGTAGACGCGCAACGTGGTGCCGTACCAATTGCCGGCGATCGGAAAGGCTGCGCTGCCCGCCGGCCGGGGAATGATCCAGACGTCCTGCACCGCACGGCCTTCCAGCACCCAGCCGAAATGGATTTCGCCCGGCGCGGTGTGGCTTCTGCCGTCCGGTCCAAAGGCGGTGATCTCGGCGTCCCAGTCGCCCACGAAACGGCCGTAGAGCCGGAGCGCGGACGCGTGTTCGGGATGCGGTGCGCTGGCGTGAAGAAGTCTCGCAAAGTCGTTCATGTTGCTCTCCTGCTGCGGAGGATTCAGCACGGATGAGCCGCGGGCGACTTGGAGAAAATTGCCGTCGGTCGTCAGGTCTTGCGCAGCGACAGATGTCTCATGGGACGATCGGCCTCCGCCTGCGTCGACCGATTGCTCGAGCTCTCAGCACGCCAGATGGCGACAACGGCGACAATGACGAGACTCGCGCCCACGAGCATCATGCGAGAGAACGGCTCTCCGAGCACGAGGGTGCCGAGCAGCACCGCGATGACCGGATTGACGAATGTGTAGGTCGAGACCAGGGAGGTCGAGACATTCTCGAGCAGCCAATTGTAGGCGGCGAAGCCGATGACGCTGCCGGACACGATCAGCCAAAGAGCTGCTGCAACGGACGTCATCGAGACCTCGCTCGGTCTAAAACTCTCCAGCTCGCCCGTGAGCCAGCTGATCGCGAACAACACGGCGCCCCCGATCGACAGTTGCATGCCAGACAGCGCGATCGCGGATGCTTGATGCGACATGCCGCGCGACAGCACGGTGCCGATCGACCACGACAGCGCCGCCGCGAGCAGCCAGACGATCGGAAGCATGCTGATTCCGGCCTGCTCGGCGTTCTGCCATGCCACGAGCCCGACGCCCACGAAGCCGGGGATGAGCGCGAGCAGCGCGATCGGCCGCGGGCGCTGATCGCCCGGAAAGAGCGTGTCCGCCAGCAGGATCCAGAACGGAATCGTGGCGAGCACGATGGCGGCGACGCCGGACGGAACCGATTGTTGTGCGAAGGCGAGAACGCCGTGGCAGCCGACGAAGAAAAGCAGCCCGCAAAGGCCTGCCTGCAACCATGTCCGGCCCGGGGTATTCGCGACCTGCCTGCCGCTGAAGGCGAGCAAGATCATGCCGCCGCATAACGATCGAACGGCCATCAGCAGAAACGGCGGTATCGATTGCAAGCCTAGCGTGATCGCGAAATAGGTGGAACCCCACAGGAGATAGATGGCCGCAAACGAGCCGATGACCATGAACCGTCTGCTCATGATTGCTCCGACTGAGGTGGGTCTTGGAGCAACCAAGTCGTTGACGGGTGATGCGTTCCGGTTCTGAGTCAGACCCCGTCGAGGATGATCACCGTCGGCTTCGTCGGCAGCGTATCCCGTGACATCCGGAACGAGCGCTCGACGCGCCGGTCGATCTCGAACTGTTGGCCGATCCGGCGCATGAAGTCGTCGAGCGGGGTGGCGAAGCGGTGCATCGGCAGCACCACCGAGGCGCGCAGCCGCTTGGTGATCTCGGAGATGCCGTCGAGCGTCATGGTATAAGTGCCGTCGATCGGCACCATCACGATGTCGAGCCGTCCGATCTGGGCGAAATGGCTGTCGTCGAGCTTGTGATGGAGGTGGCCGAGATGGCCGATGCAGAGGCCGGCCGCCTCGAAGATGAAGATGGAATTGCCGTCGCGGATCATGTTGCTGCCGGCATCGTCGCCGTAATAACGGCGGATGTCGGTGGTGACGTTGCGGATGAAGGTGTCGCTGATGCGCTGCGACACGATCGCCGGCTTGCCGTCCTCACTCCAGCCATGCAGCACGTGCGGAATGCGCTTGTCCGGAAAGAGAGTGTAATGGGTGCTGTGCGCCCGGTTCATGGTGACGACATCGGGCAGTCGCCCGACCTGATAGGCGCCGCTATAATCGGTGGCGATACGCAAGCCGGCGGGCGTGTCGATGAAATAAGTGGAGTGGCCGGCATAGGTGATCTCGACCTCGGGCGCAGCTGCAGCCTGCCTGAAGACGACCGGCATGATCGGCGGCGCCGCATTGGCCATCGCCAGGCATTCGCTGCGCAGTGGCTGCTGGGCCAGGGCAGGGGTCAGGAATGCGCCGAACAGCGCGATAGCCGCCAAAACCAGTCGCCGCATGGATCCGTCCCCGATGACTTCGCGGCGAAGTCTAGCGTGCAATGCGGAGCCTCGCCAATGGGGGGCGATCAACAGCGCGTCAGTGTCGCACCTATTGCGCGCGCTTCGGGCTGAACTTCCAGGTGACCGCGACGAGGCCTGCGGTGATCAGGCCGCTGATGAGGCCGGCCAGGGGCAGGGCGAGCAGCAGTGCGGCGGTGGCGGCCCAGCCGATCGATGAGAAGGCCTCGGCGAAGGTCGCAAGCCGCGAAGACGTCTGCCGGCGTCGGAATTGGCTGCGCCTTGCCTGCACCCGGAACCAGAGCTGGATCGCGGTCGCTGAGGCCGCGCTGATGATGATCGCACCCGCGCTGATTGCGGCCTGGGATAGCGAGGCAAAGGCCAGCGCCGCGAGCAGCGGAGCGAAGATTGCGGCAATCGCGATCAGCACCACCTCGATCTTGGCACGGATGATGCCGGACGGCATCAAGGGCGCGGTCGCGACCAAGTCGGGCGCGTCCTCGCCCGAGATCGTCAGCCAGGCGAGCCCGCCGGCGAGCTGTCCGGCCGCCATCACGATGACGGGTGTGATCAGTGTCAGCGCCGCGGAGCTGTCGGCGAAATTGCGCCAGAGCAGCAGCGCCGGCGGCACCAGATAGAGCAGCTGCATCAAGGTCTGCGAGATCAGCCATGGATCGCGCCACAACAGCATGAATTCCTTGCGACGCAGCGCCTGCTGGCGCGATCCGCCGCGGAACGGGCGGTCCTTTGCACGGACGCGGCCGGACGTGGCGTAGGCGGCCGCATTGATCGCGGTGTCGGCAAAGCGGTGCGAGAAGATCGCCATCACGCCGCCGAGCATGACCAGAGCGAGCGCGAGAAGCAGCGCCAGCGCCTCGCTGTCGCCCATCGCTGCCCGCGCCGGCCACCACCAGATGCTGTCGACGTCGGGGGCGTAGGCGGCAACGCTGCCCGAGGTCAGGATGGTGAAGCGCGACAGCGTGCCGTAGGACATGATCGCGGCGACCTGAAGCGCGATCACGAAACCCGCACCGATGATGGCGGCGAGGATCTGTGCGATCAGGCGCGTCCGGGCCGGGCCGATCAACCGGAACAGGAGAATGGTGACGGCGATCGCGATCGCCGCCGCGGACAGGCCCATCGCAATGACGACGCCGAAGGCCGCCAGCCAGCGCGCGCCGCCGCCGATCACCAGAACGTCGATGAAAGGCGTCGAGAACAGCAGCGCCAGCACGGTGACGGTCATCGCGATCGCGGCGATGCGGACCGAGAACAGATTGGCTAGCCGCGCCGGCGAGGACATGATCAGGTCGAGATCGGCGCGGGCGTAGAATACCCGCGTCACGGATTCGATCGCCTGCGACAGCATCAAGGTCCAGGCGAGAAAGATCGTCGCCGAAATCACGATCAGAGAGGATTTGTCGAGCGGCAGCTGCAGGTCGGCGAAACGGCCGATCACCGCCCAGGCCGGCAGGTGGAGCAGCGCGGCGAAGCACATGAGGCCGATGATTGCGGCGCGCGCCCGTTTGCGCCGCCCGCCCGTCATCATGGCGAGCCATTCGCGCCAGGCGAGCCGCAGCTCGTGGCGGGCAAACCAGGACAGCGCGGTGGCCGAGCTCATGCCGCTTCCTGAAGCGTCACCAGCGCGATGAAGAGATCTTCCAGGCTGGTGTCGGCATGGCCGTTCTGCTGACGCAGCTCGGTGAGCGTGCCTTCCGCGACCAGGCGGCCGGAGGCGATCACGCCGATGCGGTCGGCCATGCGCTCGGCAACTTCGAGGATATGCGTGGTCATGATGACGGTGCAGCCGGCGCGGACACGCGCGCTGAGCAGGCCCTTCACATGGCGGGCGGAAACCGCATCGAGCCCCGTCAAGGGTTCATCGAGGATGATGAGGCGGGGATCGTGCACCAGCGCCCCTGCGAGAGCGACCTTCTGGCGCATGCCCTTGGAAAAGCCCTCGCAGCGCTCGTGGCGATGCGCCTCGAGGCCGAGCGAATCGAGCAGTTCCTCGGCGGCCGGTTGCGCGATTGGCGGCGCGATGCCCCAGAGGCCGGCAACGAATTCGAGATATTCGAGCGGGGTGAGCTTGTCGTAGATCATGGGCTCGTCGGAGACCCAAGCCATCATCTGCTTGGCGGCGACAGGGTCTTGGAGCGCATCGATGCCGAAGATCGAGACGGCGCCGGCATCGGGCCTGAGCAGGCCCGCAACCATGCGTAAAGTGGTGGTCTTGCCGGCGCCATTGGGGCCGACCAGCGCGTAGAATTCGCCGGCGTGAATGGTGAGATCGAGGCTGTCGACCGCCAGACGGTCAAAACGCTTTGTTAACCCTCGGACTTCCAGGGCCGAGTTGTCCGGCTTCATGACGGCCACACCATCCGGTTTGCATCGCCCGCGACCATGACTCGAAGATGTTTCGGCACCGTGAATCGCACTGCCGCAAATTCCGCCAACCGGATTGGACTAAAGGCAAGGCACGCCCGCAAGTCACCCTTTGTTGACAGCGCGCGGGCGTTCAGGCTGAATTGATTCCGGACAAATGGCGCGAACGCGGCGAAACGACTGCGTAGCGACTGGACACAAGATGCGGCAAGGCGGCCTCGAAGAACGCCGGTTGCATCGGGGAGGACGCGCGTCAATGCTGGATTTCGTTCAGCAGCTGGTCAGCGGTGTTGCGCTCGGCTGCGTCTACGGCCTGATCGCGCTCGGCTTCGTGCTCGTCTACAAGGCCACCGAAGTCGTCAATTTTGCCCAGGGCGATCTGATGATGCTGGGCGGTTTCTTCGCCTTCACCTTCATCGGCATGATGGGCCTGAACTACTGGATCGGCTTCGCCGGTGCGGTCGCCGCCATGGCGCTGTTCGGCATGCTGGCCGAGCGCGTGGTTGTGCGGCCGATCCTCGGCTATCCGCAGTTCTCCATCATCATGGTCACGATCGGTCTCGGCTATTTTCTGCGTTCGGTCGCGGGGATGATCTGGGGCACCGACGACCTGAAGATCGAGACGCCGTTCAGCCAGGGTGTGCTGCGCATGGGCTCGCTGGTGCTCGCCTATGACAAGCTCTCGGTGATCGCAGCGACGATGATCCTGTGCACCCTGCTCTGGCTGTTCTTCAACAAGACCACGCTCGGCACCGCGATGCGCGCCAGCTCCGAGAACATGCTGGCGGCCTATTACATGGGCATTCCGGTCAAGCGCGTGGTGGCGGTGGTCTGGGCGATCAGCGCGGCGGTCGCGACCTGCGCCGGCGTGCTGCTGGCGCCGATCACCTTCATCCACTCCAATGTCGGCCTCGTGCTCGGCCTGAAGGCGTTTCCCGCCGCCGTGCTCGGCGGTTTCGGCTCGATCCCGGGCGCGGTGGTCGGCGGCGTCCTGATCGGCGTGATCGAGAGCATGGCCGGCTTTTACCTGCCCGAGGGCTGGAAGGACGCCGCGCCTTACATCGTGCTGCTCACCGTGCTGCTGCTGAAGCCCGAGGGCCTGTTCGGCCTCCACGTCCGCAAGAAGGTCTGAACGCCATGCGCTTCCTGTTCAAGACCGACTACGAGGACGACATCAAGCTGTTCCCGCATTCGGGCTACGTCATCACCTACGGCGTCCTGCTTGCGCTGCTGCTGATCGCGCCCCACGTGCTCTCCAGCTATCTGATGAGCCAGCTCGTCTTCGTCTGCATCTATGCGATCGTCGGCGTGGCGCTGCTGATTCTGACCGGCTTCACCGGCCAGGCCTCGCTTGGGCACGCGGCGTTCCTCGCGATCGGCGCCTACACGGCGGCGTACTTGCAGAAATACAACGTGCCGTTCCCCGTCTACTTCCTCGCCGCCGGGCTGTTGACCGGCATCATCGGCGCGATGGTCGGCTTTCCGGCGCTGCGCCTCACCGGCATCTATCTCGTCATCGCCACCATCTCGTTTGCCCTGATCGTGGAGGAGATCCTGGCGCGGTGGGAAAGCGTCACCCACGGTAACGAGGGCATGCGGGTCAAGACGCTGTCGCTGCTCGGCGTCGCCGTGCCGCGCGACAGCCCGACCTTCTATTATCTCTGCCTCGCCGTGCTGGTGCTGACCATCGTCGGCACGCTCAATCTGCTGCGTTCGCCGACGGGCCGCGCCTTCGTCGCGATCCGCGATTCCGAGACGGCGGCACGCAGCATGGGCGTCAATGTCGCGCTCTACAAGGTGAAGTCGTTCGCGATCTCGGCCGCGATCACCGGCTTTGCCGGCGTCCTGTTCGCGCACAAGCTCTCCTTCATCTCGCCGGAGATGTTCACGCTTCAGCTCTCGATCGAGTTCATCATCGTGATCCTGATCGGCGGCACCTTCAGCCTGCACGGCGCCGTGCTCGGCGCGATCTTCATCGTGATGATCGACCCGTTCCTCACCTATCTCAAGGACGACATGCCCGGCATCATCGCTGGCATTGCCGCGACATTCGGCGCCGGCACGGCGACTGCGGGCAATATCCAGGCGAAGGTCGCGGCCTTCGCCTCGCTCAACGGCCTGAAGGGCGCGATCTACGGCATCATCATCGTGCTGTTCGTGCTGTTCGAGCCGCTCGGGCTCTACGGCCGCTGGCTCAAGATCAAGCTCTTCTTCCAGCTGTTCCCGCTCTACAAGCGCGCCACCTTCAAGCGGCAGAAGATCTACGTGAAGTCGGAGCGCAATCGATGAGCTATTTCCGCGCCGAGAACCTGTCGCTGCATTTCGGCGGCCTCAAGGCGGTCGATGCGGTCTCGTTCGCGGTGGAGAAGGGCGAGATCCTCTCGATCATCGGGCCGAACGGAGCCGGCAAGAGCTCGATCTTCAACCTGATCTCGCGGATCTACCGGCCGACCTCGGGCCGTATCTTCTTCGAGGACCAGGACATCACCGAGCAGCCGCCCTACGACATCGCCAAGCTCGGCATCGCCCGTACCTTCCAGAACATCGAGCTGTTCGAGAACGCGACCGTGCTGTCGAACCTTCTGGTCGGCCGCCACCGCCATTCGACCACGCAGCTGTGGCAGGAGCTCTTGTTCCTGCCGAGCGTGCGGGCCAACGAAAAGGTTCACCGCCGCCGGGTCGAGCAGGTCATCGAATTCCTCGACCTCGAACCCTATCGCGACAAGCTGATCTCGGGCCTGCCTTACGGCGTGCGCAAGGTGATCGAGCTGGCGCGCGCGCTGTGCTCGGAGCCGAAGCTGATCCTGCTGGACGAGCCGTCCTCGGGTCTCAACGTGGAGGAGACCGGCGATATGTCGTTCTGGATTCGGGACATGAGAACCGAGCTCGGGATCACGGTGCTGATGGTCGAGCACGACATGTCGCTGGTCAACCGGGTCTCCGATCGCGTCATCGCACTGAACTACGGAAGGGTGCTGGCGATGGGCTCGCCCGCTGAAGTGCAGCAGCACCCCGACGTCGTCGCCGCGTATCTGGGAGCCTGACCGATGGATGCCGCTGCGCCCCAGGATATCATCCTCAAGCTCTCCAACATTGAGAGCTATTACGGGCCGATCATGGCGATCCGCGGCATCTCGCTGGAGGTGCCGCGCGGGCGCATCGTCACGCTGCTCGGGGCCAACGGGGCCGGCAAGACCACCGTGCTGAAGACCATCTCCGGCATCCTCGATCCGCAGAAGGGCGCGATCGAGTTCATGGGCAAGCCGATCCAGCGCATGGAGGCCGACCGCATCGTGCGGCTCGGCCTCAGCCACGTGCCGGAGGGGCGCGAGGTGTTCCCGTTCCTCTCGGTGCGCGAGAACCTGATGATGGGTGCCTATCCGCGCAAGGACCGGGACGGCGTCGCGGAGGACATGGAGCGCGTCTACGGCTATTTCCCGCGCCTGAAGGAGCGCATCAACCAGCCGGCGGGCCAGCTCTCCGGCGGCGAGCAGCAGATGCTCGCGATTGGGCGCGCGCTGATGAACCGGCCGACGCTGCTCTTGCTCGACGAGCCCTCGCTCGGCCTGTCGCCGCTGCTGGTGAAGGAGATATTCACCATCATCCGCCGGGTCAACGAGGAGCAGGGCATGTCGATCCTGCTGGTCGAGCAGAACGCCAAGGTGGCGCTGGAAACCGCCCATTACGGCTATGTGTTGGAGATCGGCCGTATCGTGATGAACGATACCTGCGACCGCTTGATGCATTCCCAGGACATCCAGGAATTCTACCTTGGCGCCAAGGAAGCCGGCGCGCGCGGCGAGCGGCGCTGGAAAAAGAAGAAGACGTGGCGGTGAGGACGAGCTGGCAGTAAGATGAGCTTGCCCAACGTTGAGCAAAGACCGGCCGGCAAGGCAGGCAGCGGAGGGAAGGCGACAAGGAGGAGAGGTGCATGGCCCGACCGGCGGTGCTGACGGTCGCTGATACGATCGCGAAGAGCTTCTTGCGCGCCGCCGAGACGCGGGGCGACAGGCCGGCGATCCGCGAGAAGAAGTTCGGCATCTGGCAGCCGACGAGCTGGCGAGAATGGCTGGAGATCTCCAAAGAGATCGCCTACGCGCTCCGCGCCGTCGGCTTCATGCCCGGCGAGGTCGCCTCCATCATCGCCAATGCCGTGCCCGAATGGGTTTATGCCGACATGGGCATATTGTGCGCCGGCGGCGTCTCTAGCGGAATCTATCCGACAGATTCTTCGTCCCAGGTCGAATATCTCGTCAACGATTCCGCCACGAAGGTGATCTTCGCCGAGGACGAGGAGCAGCTCGACAAGATTCTCACCTGCCGCGCGCGGTGCCCCAGCTTGCAGAAGATCATCGTGTTCGACATGGAGGGCCTCAGCGGTTTCTCCGACGACATGGTGATGTCGCTGGACGAGTTTCGCGCGCTCGGCCGCAACCACATGGTCGGCCGCGAAGCGCTGTGGCAGGAGATGATCGACAGCCGCAGCGCCGGCGATCTCGCGATCCTTGTCTATACGTCCGGCACGACCGGCCCGCCGAAAGGCGCGATGCACGCCAATCGCAGCGTCACCCACCAGATGCGACACGCCAACGACTTCATACCTGCGCGAGAGGACGAGAACCGGCTGGTCTTCCTGCCGCTCTGCCACGTCGCAGAGCGTATCGGCGGCTATTACATCTCGGTCGCGCTCGGCTCGGTGATGAATTTTGCCGAGAGCCCGGAAACCGTGCCTGACAATCTGCGCGAGGTGCAGCCGACCGCCTTTCTGGCCGTGCCGCGCGTCTGGGAGAAGTTCTATTCCGCCATCACCATCGCGCTGAAGGATGCAACGCCGCTGCAGCAATGGGTCTATCGCCGCGCCATCGGCATCGGCTACCGCATGGTCGATTGCCGGCTCGAGGGCAGGGCGGTGCCGCTATCGTTGCGCATCGCCAACCGCATCGCCTACCTGGTCGCGTTCCGCAACATCCGCCGCATGATCGGACTCGACCGCTGCCGCATCGCGTTCACCGGCGCAGCCCCGATCGCACCGGAGCTGATCCGCTGGTATCTGGCGCTCGGCATCGACATGCACGAGGTCTACGGTCAGACCGAGAATTGCGGGGTCGCAACCATGATGCCCGCGGACAAGATCAAGCTCGGCTCGGTCGGCACCGCGGTGCCCTGGGGCGAGGTCGCGCTGTCGCCCGCCGGCGAGATCCTGATCAAGGGCGACTTCCTGTTCATGGGCTATCTGAACCAGCCGGAGAAGACCGCAGAGACGATCGATTCCCGCGGCTGGCTGCACACCGGTGACGTCGGCACCATCGACAATGAGGGCTTCGTGCGCATCACCGACCGGATGAAGGACATCATCATCACCTCGGGCGGCAAGAACATCACGCCGTCCGAGATCGAGAACCAGCTCAAGTTCTCGCCCTACATCTCCGACGCGGTCGTGATCGGCGACAAGCGGCCCTATCTCACCTGCCTCGTGATGATCGACCAGGAGAATGTTGAGAAGTTCGCTCAGGATCACGACATCCCCTTCACCAATTATGCCAGCCTGTGCCGGGCGAGGGAGATCCAGGACCTGATCGGGCGCGAGATCGAGCATGTCAACGGCAATTTTGCCCGCGTCGAGACCATCAAGAGGTTCTACCTGATCGAGCGCCAGCTCACGCCCGAGGACGAGGAGCTGACGCCGACCATGAAGCTGAAGCGCGGCTTCGTGAACAAGCGCTACGCCGCCGAGATCGAGGCGATGTATCGCGAGCGTGCGGTGGCGTGACGAGCCGGTCCATTTCGAGAAAGCGAAGGAGCTGTGGCCCCGCCCTTCGTGCAATACGGGCCTTTAGGAGAGGAGACGTCAATGTCGAAATCGTTCAGCGCATTCGGCCTTGCTGTGGGTGCCGTGGTGCTCACCTGTCTGCCGGCCGCAGCGCAAACCAAGGTCACCAACGAGGGCATCTCGGCAACCGAGATCGTCATCGGCACTCACCAGGACCTGTCAGGCCCGATCAAGGGGTGGGGCGTTCCGGTCGCGAACGGCATGAAGATGGCGGCCGAGGAGATCAATGCGGCCGGCGGAATTCACGGCCGCAAGATCCGGCTGGTCGTCGAGGACAGCGGCTACGATCCGAAGAAGGCCGTGCTGGCATCGCAAAAGCTGATCGAGCGCGACAAGATCTTCGCGATGGTGGGGCCGATGGGATCACCGACGGTGCTCGCCGCGCAAGACATCCTGTTCGATGCCGGTGTCCTGCAGCTGTTCCCGCTGACGGCGGCCGAATTCACCTTCAAATTCGATCCGGCCAAGCCGCAGGAGCGCCTGAAGTTCAACAATTTGCTGCCCTATGTCGAGAGCACGCGGGCTGCGGTGAAATACATGATCGAGTGGAAGGGCTTCAAGAAGCCCTGCATCATGCATCAGGACGACGAGTACGGTAAGAACGTGCTCGATGGCTTCAATCAGCAGCTCACCGCCATGAAGGCGCAGCCGGCCTCGATCACGAGCTACAAGCGCGGCGCCTCCGATTTCAGCGCGCAGATCGCCAAGATGAAGTCAGATGGCTGCGACCTCGTCGTGCTCGGCACCGTGCTGCGCGAGACCATCGGGGCGATGACCGAAGCCAAGAAGCTCGGCTGGGACGTCACCTTCCTCGGGGCCACCCCCACGAACGTGATGGAGGTTCCTGCGCTGGGTAAGGACGCCGTCGAGGGTCTCTATGCTGCCAGTGGCTTCGAGATTCCTTATGAGGACACCGCCAAGGGCAAGGTGAAGGATTGGCTCGTCAACTACAAGAAGATGTTCAACGCCGACGCCAACACGCAAGCCATCATCGGCTACAATGCCATGATGACTTTTGCGTTCTATGCCAACAAGGCCGGCAAGGATCTCACCGGGCAGAAGATGCTCGATGCGCTCGAGTCGGGCGAGAAATTCCTCGACATCTTCAACTCGCCCCCCACCAAGTTCTCCAAGACCGACCACCTCGCCAACACCATCACCCAGGTGCAGCAGGTCAAGGGCGGCCGCTGGGTGCTGGTGAAGGACAATCTGATGTTCTGATGCGGGCTCTCTTGCGTCGAGCTCAGTGCACCCTCTCCCCTTGTGGGAGAGGGTGGATCGCCGCGAAGCGGCGAGCCGGGTGAGGGGTCTCTATCCTCACGCACGGTCTTGCGTGCGGAGAGAACCCCTCATCCGGCGCGCTTGCGCGCTGTCCAGCGGATGGATTGGTAACAAAACAGACCGGATGGATAGGTAACAATCGTTCATGGTTCGGTCCGCTGCGGCGCAGCGCTAGCGCAGCGCCGCAGCGTTGATGTTTTCTGATCGATGATGCCGATCGGCACGCTGAAGAAGCGCACCTGCCATTGCCCGTCAGCGGTTTCCTCCACGGCAAC